>NZ_CP115450.1:1612500-1945000 GCF_027627435.1 Kitasatospora cathayae
AGTGCGGCGCATCGACTGGGAGGACTAGACCAGTCGCGAGTCGGTGCGACGCCGGTCGGAAGGCGGGCGGGGGCGTGGGTCTTCACCCGGGAACATCAGCAGATGTCCGAACTTGACATGATTTAGGCTTCAGTTGATCGTGTGCCGCACCTCGCGGCCGCTCGCTGTATTGCGCACTTGGGAGGCACAACCATGACCACTGTGACGTCGCCGCTGACCGGCAAGGTCGTCGGGCTCGCCGGCGTGCCGGACCCGGTGTTCTCTGGTGCGATGGTCGGTCCGGGCACCGCGATCGACCCGGTCCGTCAGCCCACCGAGGCGGTCGCGCCGTTGGACGGCGTCGTGGTCTCCATGCACCCGCACGCCTTCGTCGTGGTGGACGCGGACGGGCACGGTGTGCTGACCCACCTGGGGATCGACACGGTTCAGCTCAATGGCGAGGGCTTCGAGCTGCTCGTCAAGAAGGGCGACACCGTGACCCGCGGTCAGGCCGTGATCCGGTGGGACCCGGCCGCCGTCGAGGCTGCGGGCAAGTCGCCGATCTCGCCGATCGTGGCGCTCGAGGCTGCTCTCGACTCGCTGGTCGACGTCCGCGAGGACGGCGCGGCCCAGGCGGGCGACAAGCTGTTCAGCTGGAGCTGACCTCTCAGTCACCGACACACAGCCGCCCCGCAGGAGTTGACGGGGCGACCCGGCACTCAGCGGTTCCCGGCGGGGCCGCTCCTCTCAGCGGAGATACAGGTAATGGAGAAGACACTGCGCGGCGTGGGTGTCAGCCACGGGGTCGCGATCGGCCAGGTGCGGCACATGGGCACGGCGGTCCTGGAGCCCCCGACCACCCAGGTCCCGACCGAGGACGCCCCGCGTGAGCAGGCGCGCGCCCAGGCGGCCGTCGAGGCGGTCGCCGCAGACCTGATCGCACGCGGCAACCTGGCGGGCGGCGAGGCGCAGGCGGTGCTCGAGGCCCAGGCACTGATGGCGCAGGACCCGGAGCTGATGGCCGACGTGTCCCGCCGGATCGCCGTCGGCAGCAGTGCCGAGCGCGGTGTGTACGACGCCTTCGCCGCCTACCGTGCGCTGCTGGCCTCCGCCGGGGAGTACCTGGCCGGTCGGGTCGCCGACCTGGACGACGTGCGCAACCGCATCGTGGCCCGGCTGCTGGGCGTGCCGATGCCGGGTGTGCCGGACAGCGACGAGCCGTACGTGCTGTTCGCGCGGGACCTCGCGCCGGCCGACACCGCGCTGCTGGACCCGACGCTGGTGCTCGGCTTCGTGACCGAGGAGGGCGGGCCGACCAGCCACAGCGCCATCCTGGCGCGGGCCATGGGCGTGCCGGCCGTGGTGGCGCTGGCGGGGGCGACGGAGGTCGCCGAGGGCACCGTCGTCGCCGTGGACGGCAGCTCGGGCGACGTCCTGCTGGACCCGTCGCAGGAGAAGCAGGAGGAGCTGCGGGCGATCGCCGCCGAGCGCAAGGCCGCGCTGGCCGCCTCCTCCGGTCCGGGGCAGACCTCGGACGGGCACCGGGTGCCGCTGCTGGCCAACGTCGGCGGCCCGGCGGACGTGCCGGCCGCGCTGGAGAACGGTGCGGAGGGCGTCGGCCTGTTCCGCACCGAGTTCCTGTTCCTGGACGACTCGGCACAGGCTCCCAGCGAGGAGAAGCAGGTCGAGGCGTACCGCAAGGTGCTGGAGGCCTTCCCGGAGGGCCGGGTCGTGGTCCGGGTGCTGGACGCGGGCGCGGACAAGCCGCTGGACTTCCTCACCCCCGCCGACGAGCCGAACCCGGCGCTGGGCGTGCGCGGTCTGCGCACCCTGCTCGAGCACCCGGAGGTGCTGGCCACCCAGCTGCGGGCGCTGGCGGCGGCGGCTGCGGGCCTGCCGGTGCACCTCGAAGTGATGGCCCCGATGGTGGCCGACCGCAAGGACGCCGGGGACTTCGCGGCCGCCTGCCGCAAGGCCGGGCTGGACGCCAAGTTCGGTGCCATGGTGGAGATTCCGTCGGCCGCGCTGCGGGCCCGGGCGATCCTGCAGGAGGTCGAGTTCCTGTCGCTGGGGACCAACGACCTGGCGCAGTACACCTTCGCGGCGGACCGTCAGGTCGGTGCGCTGGCCCGGCTGCAGGACCCGTGGCAGCCGGCGCTGCTGGACCTGATCGCCTCGGCCGCCGAGGCGGCGCAGGCGACCGGCAAGAGCTGTGGTGTCTGCGGCGAGGCGGCCTCGGACCCGCTGCTGGCCGTGGTGCTGACCGGTCTGGGCGTCACCAGCCTCTCCATGGGCTCCGCCTCGATCCCGTACGTGCGGACCATGCTCGCCAAGTACACGCTGGCGCAGTGCCGTCGGGCGGCCGAGGCGGCCCGGGCCGCGGACAGCGCCGAGGAGGCGCGGGTCGCGGCGCAGCAGGTGCTCTCCGGCGAATAGGACGTAGTAGGACGCAGTACGTAGCGGAAGAGGCGCCCCCACCCGAGTTGCGGTGGGGGCGCCCCTTCGGCGTTCCTCGGGGCCGGTCAGGCCTGGCGGTCGACCCGGAGCTGCTCGAAGAAGCGCAGGTGGTCGAGGTTGTCGACGGAGCCGGGGTTGACGGCCTGCTCCAGCGGGGTGCCGGAGAGGATGCGCTTGACCGGGACCTCGATGCGCTTGCCGGTGAGGGTGTGCGGCAGGCCTCGGACGGCGATCACCTCGTCCGGGACGTGGCGCGGGGAGAGTTCGGTGCGCAGCGAGGTGCGGATCCGGCCGATGACGTCCTGGTCGAGTTCCGCGCCGGGGGCGAGGACGACGAACAGCGGCATCCAGTAGCCGCCGTCGGGCTCCTCCAGGCCGATGACCAGGGATTCGGCGATCTCGGGGAGGCGCTCGACCACCTCGTAGATGTCCGCGGAGCCCATCCGGACGCCCTGGCGGTTGAGGGTGGAGTCGGAGCGGCCGTGGATGACGACGGTGCCGCGGGAGGTGACGGTGATCCAGTCGCCGTGGCGCCAGATGCCGGGGTAGGTGTCGAAGTAGCTGTCGTGGTACCGGGTGCCCTCGGGGTCGTTCCAGAAGCCGGTGGGCATGGACGGGATGGGCTTGGTGACGACGAGTTCGCCGACGGTGTCGGTGTGCGGGTGCCCCTGGACGTCCCAGGACTCGACGGCGGCGCCGAGGCAGGGGGCCTGGATCTCGCCGAGGTACACCGGCAGGGTGGGGACGCCGCCGACGAAGCAGGAGCAGACGTCGGTGCCGCCGCTGACCGAGGCGAGCCAGACGTCCTGCTTGACCTCCTCGTAGATCCAGCGGAAGCCGTCGGGCGGGAGCGGGGAGCCGGTGGTGCCGATGCAGCGGACGGCGGAGAGGTCGAGGTCACGGCCGGGGTGCAGTTCGGCCTTGCGGCTGGCGATGACGTAGGCCGCGGAGGTGCCGAGGACGGTGGCGCGGGTGCGGGCGGCGACGGACCACAGGGCGCCGGTGTCCGGGTGGCCGGGGCTGCCGTCGTAGGTGACGATCGTGGCTCCGACGAGGAGGCCGGCCAGCAGGAAGTTCCACATCATCCAGCCGGTGGAGGTGTACCAGAGGAAGCGGTCCTGGGGGCCGAGGTCGAGGTGGAGGCCCGCCTGCTTGAGGTGTTCGAGCAGGATGCCGCCCTGGCTCTGGACGATGGCCTTGGGCAGGCCGGTGGTGCCGGAGGAGTAGAGGACCCAGAGCGGGTGGTCGAAGGGGACGGGCTCGAAGACCGGTGCCACGTCGTCGGCGACGAGGTCGTCCCACTGGAGGGCGCCGTCGGGGGCGGGGGCGCCCAGCAGCGGGACGTGCACGACGGTGTGCAGGCTGGGGAGTTCGCGGCGCAGCTCGGCGACGACCTCGGTGCGGTCGTGGTCCTTGCCGCCGTAGTGGTAGCCGTCGATGGCGAAGAGGACGGCGGGTTCGATCTGCTGGAGGCGGTCGAGGACGCTGCGGGCGCCGAAGTCGGGGGCGCAGCTGGTCCAGATCGCGCCGACGGCGGCGGTGGCGAGGAGGGCGACGGCGGCCTGCGGGACGTTGGGCAGGTAGGCGCCGACCCGGTCGCCGGGGCCGATGCCGCGGGCGCGCAGGGCGGCGGCCAGCGAGCCGACCTGGCGGCGGAGTTCGGACCAGGTGAGGACGGCCGGCTGCTCGGTGGTCTCGTCGAGGTGGAGGATCGCCGGGCGGTCGGCGTTGGCAGGGTCCTCGGCGGCGCGCAGGGCGTGCTCGGCGTAGTTGAGGCGGGCGCCGGGGAACCAGCGGGCGCCGGGCATGGCCGGGTCGGCGAGGACGGCCTCGGGGACCTCGGTGAAGCGGACGTCGAACCATTGGGTGACCGCGGTCCAGAAGCGGTCGAGGTCGGCGGTGGACCAGGCGTGCAGGTCGGCGTAGCGCTGGGCGGCCTGCTGGTCGTCGGCGGCCGGGGCCAGCGGGGCGGCCGGGGCGCCGTGGTGTTCGGCGGCCCAGGCCTGGAAGGCCACCAGGCTGGTGGCGGCGGCGCGAGCGGGGTTGGGGCGCCAGAGCGGCTGGTCCTGGGTTGGGGTGCTCACGGTGGTGGTCTCCCGGCCGGTGGTGGGGACGGGTGAGCTCGTGGCCAACCCGTCCGGTTGGGCTGTCGGTGCAGACCATGCCATGTGAGCGCCCGCTGCGCCAGGGTTGGCCGGGACGTGACCTGCGGCTCAGCGGGGGGTGAACTCGCCGTCGAACCAGCGGCGCAGGATGCCGTTGTGGAAGTCCCAGACGAGTGGGGTTTCGGCGGTGGCGAGCAGCCAGCCCTCGGTCTCGTCGGTGGGGCGTGAGGGCGGGAGCTCGGCGAGCGGGCGGGCGGGGAGGAGTCCGCAGAGCATGACGAAGCGGCCGTTGGGGTCGGAGGCCATGTGGATCAGGCGGACGTCGGCGGCGTCGGCCAGGATGCCGGTCTCCTCGCCGAGTTCGCGCACGCAGGCCTGCTGCCAGCTCTCGCCGTAGTCCATGTAGCCGCCGGGGAAGGCGAGTTCGCCGTAGCCGGGTTCGATGGTGCGGCGGATGACGACCAGGGCCGGGTCGGCGTCGGGCCGGGTGACGGGGAGGACGGTGACCGCGACGGGCAGCGGGTTGCGGTAGCTGATCTCGGCGCAGCCGGGGCAGGTGCGGGGCCAGGCGTCGGTGCCGGGCGGGTACGGCGTGCCGCAGAAGTGGCAGTGGGAGAAGGGTCGGTGGGCGGTCTGCGTCGCTTCGTCGGTGGTCATGGCCGGATCGTAGCCCTCTCGCTCAGTGGGCCTGGTCGGTGGCGGCGGGCTCGGCCTGTGCGGGCTCGGCCTGTGCGGGCTCGGCCTGTGCGGGCTCCTCGCGGGCGGGGCGGAGCAGGGCGGGGTGGAGCAGGCGGGCGTCGCCGGCGTGGTAGGTGCGGGCGCGGGGGCCACCGCGGGCGCCGCCGCGCTCGGTGGTGCAGCCGGTGCTCTCGACGAAGCCGGGGACGGAGAGGACCTTGCGGTGGAAGTTGCCGGGGTGGAGCTTTTCGTCCCAGACGGCTTCGTAGACGGCGCGCAGGTCGGGGATGGTGAAGTCGTGGGGCAGGAAGGCGGTGGCGAGCGGGCTGTACTCCAGTTTGGCGCGCACCCGGTCCAGACCGTCGGCGAGGATGCGGGCGTGGTCGAAGGCCAGCGGGATCGGCCGCGGTGCGACCGCGGCGGGGCCGGTGTGCCCGTCGACGCCACCCCCGTGGGTGTCGACGGGCGCACCGGCGGCTGGGGCGCGGTCGCAGGACCGCGGGGCCAGATCGAGGTCGGCGACCGGGTGCCAGGCGGCGGCCGCGGCGTCCGTCCCGGCCTGCGGGTCGGGCAGGTCCGGGGCGAAGGCGAGGTAGGCGACGGAGACGACGTGCATCCGCGGGTCCCGCTCGGGGGCGCCGTAGGTACCGAGCTGTTCGAGGTGCAGGCGGTGGAACGCGGTCTCGGTCTCGGAGGCGCCCTGCAGGCCCGTCTCCTCGGCGAGTTCGCGGGCGGCGGCCTCGTCCAGGTCCTCCTCCCCCGCCCGCAGGAAGCCGCCGGGCAGCGCCCAGCGGCCCTGGTGGGGCGGGGCGCCGCGTTCGACCAGCAGCACGTGCAGCCGGCCGTGCCGCAGCGTGAGGGCGACCACGTCGACGGTGACGGCGATCGGGGCGTAGGCGCGCGGGTCGTACGCGGCGAGCCACTCCTGCTCGTCCGTGGGTCCGGCGGCGGGCTGGGGGGACGGTTCGTCCGCTGCCATCGCCGGCTCCTCTCCGCGCCCTGCCGGGGGCACCTGTCGCTGTCGTTCTCGGGATGAGCACAACGTAACGACTTCGTTCCCCGGCGGCAAACGGTTTTCCGGGTCCCCGGTGGCGTCCGGCTTCTAGGCTGTGACCAGGAACGATCGCGCCGAGGAGGCCGAGATGCCCACTGCTCCCCCACCGGACTTCGCCGCGGCGCTGGCGGCCGGTCCGCTCGTGCTGGACGGCGGGATGTCCAACCAGCTGGCGGCGGCCGGGCACGACCTGTCGGACCGGCTGTGGTCGGCGCGGCTGCTCGCGGACGACCCGGAGGCGGTGGTCGCGGCGCACCGGGCGTACTTCGCGGCCGGCGCCGAGGTCGCGATCACGGCGAGCTACCAGGCGAGCTTCGAGGGCTTCGCCCGGCGCGGGGTGGGGCACGCGGCGGCGGCCCGGCTGCTGGCGAGCAGTGTGGAGCTGGCCCGGGAGGCGGTGCGGGCCGAACCGGGCGGGCGGCGGCGCTGGGTGGCGGCCTCGGTGGGTCCGTACGGGGCGGTGCTGGCGGACGGTTCGGAGTACCGGGGCCGGTACGGGCTGAGCCACGCGGAGTTGGTGGCCTTCCACCGGCCGCGGCTGGAGGTGCTGGCGGCGGCCCGGCCGGACGTGCTGGCGCTGGAGACGGTGCCGGACGCGGACGAGGCCCGGGCGCTGCTGGAGCTGGTGCGCGGGCTGGGGGTGCCGGCCTGGCTGTCGTACAGCGTGGCGGACGGCCGGACCAGGGCCGGGCAGCCGCTGGCGGAGGCGTTCGCGCTGGCGGCGGAGGTGGACGAGGTGCTCGCGGTGGGCGTCAACTGCTGCACGCCGAGGGACGCGGACCTGGCGGTGGCGGTGGCCGCCGAGGTGACCGGGAAGCCGGTGGTGGTGTACCCGAACAGCGGGGAGCGGTGGGACCCGGAGCGCCGGGACTGGCGCGGGGAGCCGACCTTCCGCTCGGCCCGGGTGGGCGGCTGGCTGGCGGACGGCGCGCGGCTGGTCGGTGGCTGCTGCCGGGTCGGTCCGGACGGGATCGCCGCGCTGGCGGCCGAGGTGACCGTGCGGCGCGGGGCGCTCAGCTGTAGGGAGGGGTAGCGCCCGTCCTGGGCACGGGCCGAGGGGCGCGGAAGGTTAACACCCGGCCGAGCACGGGTTACCGAGGGGGAAGGTGCACGGACGGACGGCGGCCTGGCAGACTCGTCCCGTCACCACTGTGGTCGACAATGTCGACCGCCTGTCAGCGCGGAGGTATCCCATGCCCGGCCCGATCCAGTCGCTCTCCCGGGCCGCCGCGATCATGCGCCTGCTGGCCGGCGGTGAGCGCCGCCTGGGCCTGTCCGAGGTCGCGACCGCCCTGAACCTCGCCAAGGGCACCGCGCACGGCATCCTGCGCACGCTGCAGCAGGAGGGGTTCGTCGAGCAGGACCCGGAGAGCGGCAAGTACCAGCTGGGCGCCGAACTGCTGCGGCTCGGGCAGAGCTACCTGGACGTGCACGAGCTGCGGGCGCGGGCGCTGGTGTGGGCGGACGACCTGGCCCGGGCGGCCGGCGAGACCGTCTACCTGGGGGTGCTGCACCAGCAGGGCGTGCTGATCGTGCACCACGTCTTCCGACCCGACGACACCCGGCAGGTGCTGGAGGTCGGTTCGATGCAGCCGCTGCACAGCACCGCGATCGGCAAGGTGCTGGTGGCCTACGACCCGGTCGCGCGCGGGGAGTTGGGCGACGGGCCGTACGAGTCGTACACCCTGCGGACGTTGACCGGGGCGGCCGACCTGGACGCCGAGTGCGCGCTGATCCGCGAGCGCGGCTGGGCGGACTCGGTGGAGGAGACCTGGGAGGGCGTGGCCTCGATCGCCGCGCTGATCCAGGACCGTCGGCGCAACCCGGTGGGCGCGGTGTGCATCAACGGGCCGGTGGAACGGGTCTGCGAGGACGGCTTCGTGAAGCCCTCGCTGGTGGCCTCGGTGCGCAGCGCGGCGCGGGCGATCTCCCGCGACCTGGGCGCCGGGCGGTTCTGAGCACGAAGGTCAATTCGTCACGCTGAGGCGCGGACGGGCGGTGAGCCTGTCCGCGCCTTGGCGTTTTGTCCTGATTCGGAGCACTCCGCTGGGTAACTTCGGGGACACCACCGAGGGAAGGGTCACAGCTGCGTAACCCTGCCTTGACGTGGGGCCGACCTGGGGAGGAAGCTTCCGCATGACGGTCGACATTGTCGAACGATGGCCGGGAAGATCACTCCCACAGCGCGCTCACCCGCACCGGGATCGACCGGCCACCCGCCCCCACCCGCACCTCCGGGCCATGACAAGGGAGTCTTTGTGTCCGCGTTCTCCAACGGCGACGTCTTCGTCGGCGAAACCCTCGGCACCGCCGCCCTGATACTCCTCGGCGGTGGCGTCTGCGCCGCCGTGACCCTCAAGAAGTCGAAGGCCGTCAACGCCGGCTGGCTGGCGATCACCTTCGGCTGGGGCTTCGCGGTCCTCGTCGCGGCCTACATGACCGGCGCCAAGTCCGGCGCCCACCTCAACCCGGCCGTCACCATCGCGCTCGCGGTCAAGAGCGGCGACTGGAGCCAGGTGCCGCTCTACATCGGCTCCCAGATGCTCGGCGCGATGATCGGCGCCGTGCTGGTCTGGCTCACCTACCTCGGCCAGTTCCAGGCCAACAAGGAGCCCACCCTCGGCATCTTCTCGACCGGGCCCGAGATCCGGAACCCGATCCAGAACGTGGTCACCGAGGTCATCGGCACCTTCGTGCTCTGCATGGCGATCCTCACCCTCAGCCCGGCGCTCGGCGCCGGCGGCACCGCGGTCGTCTCGATCGTCGTGGTCAGCATCGGCCTCTCGCTCGGCGGCCCGACCGGCTACGCCATCAACCCGGCCCGTGACCTGGGCCCGCGCATCGTGCACTCGCTGCTGCCGATCCCGAACAAGGGCGGCTCCGACTGGTCCTACGCCTGGGTCCCGGTCGTCGGCCCGATCCTGGGCGGCCTCGCGGCCGGCGGCGTGTACAACGCCCTCTACTAAAGGCCGGGTTGGAACCCGCCGAGCACGGGGACTGACACGGACGGGCGTCCACCGAACGTCCGTGTCAGGCCCACCCGCCCCGTAACCCCCCGAAACCGAGCCGAGGACCCTCCATGACCTCCACTGGCAACTACATCGCCGCGATCGACCAGGGCACCACCTCCAGCCGCTGCATCGTCTTCGGCGCCGACGGCCGGATCGTCGCCGTCGACCAGCAGGAGCACCGGCAGATCTTCCCCCAGCCCGGCTACGTCGAGCACGACGCCGCCGAGATCTGGACCCGGGTGCAGTCGGTCGTCCGCGGTGCGCTGGAGAAGGCCGGCCTGACCAAGGACGACATCCGCGCGATCGGCATCACCAACCAGCGCGAGACCACCGTCCTGTGGGACAAGAACACCGGTGAGCCGGTGCACAACGCGCTGGTGTGGCAGGACACCCGCACCGAGGCGCTCTGCCGCGAGCTGGGCCGCAACGTCGGCCAGGACCGCTTCCGCCGCGAGACCGGCCTCCCGCTGGCCAGCTACTTCGCCGGCCCGAAGATCCGCTGGCTGCTGGACAACGTCGAGGGCCTGCGCGAGCGCGCCGAGGCCGGCGACATCCTGTTCGGCACCATGGACACCTGGGTGATCTGGAACCTCACCGGTGGTGTCAACGGCGGCAAGCACGTCACCGACGTGACCAACGCCAGCCGCACCATGCTGATGAACCTGAAGACGCTGGCCTGGGACGAGAGCATCGCCGAGTCGATGGGCGTGCCGATGGCCGTCCTGCCGGAGATCCGCTCCTCCGCCGAGGTGTACGGCGAGGCCGTCGGCGACCTGGCCGGCGTCCCGGTCGCCTCCGCGCTCGGCGACCAGCAGGCCGCGCTGTTCGGCCAGACCTGCTTCGACGAGGGCGAGGCCAAGTCCACCTACGGCACCGGCACCTTCCTGCTGCTGAACACCGGCGAGAAGATCGTCAACTCGTACCACGGCCTGCTGACCACGGTCGGCTACCGGATCGGCGACCAGGCCCCGGTGTACGCGCTGGAGGGCTCGATCGCGGTCACCGGCTCGCTCGTCCAGTGGCTGCGCGACCAGCTCGGCATCATCTCCACCGCCGCCGAGATCGAGACCCTCGCCAACACCGTCGAGGACAACGGCGGTGCCTACTTCGTCCCGGCCTTCTCCGGCCTGTTCGCTCCGTACTGGCGCTCCGACGCCCGCGGTGTGATCGCCGGTCTGACCCGGTACGTCACCAAGGGCCACCTGGCCCGGGCCGTCCTGGAGGCCACCGCCTGGCAGACCCGCGAGGTCGTCGACGCCATGCAGAAGGACTCCGGGGTCGAGCTCACCGCCCTCAAGGTCGACGGCGGCATGACCAGCAACAACCTGCTCATGCAGAACATCGCCGACGTCCTGGACGCCCCGGTCGAGCGCCCGTACGTGGCCGAGACCACCGCCCTCGGCGCGGCCTACGCGGCCGGACTCGCCGTCGGCTTCTGGAACGACCTCGACACCCTGCGGGCCAACTGGCACCGCGCCGCCGAGTGGACCCCGCGCATGGACGAGGCCACCCGGGAGCGTGAGTACAAGAAGTGGCTCAAGGCCGTGGAGCGCACCATGGGCTGGGTGGAGGAGGAAGAGAACAACTGACCGACAAGCCGGTCGGGGCTCGGTGCCCCGGCCGGCCGCCCGCTGTTCCGGCAACGGGCGTCACCGCGCTTCACCGGCCCGCCGCACCGGGCCGACCGGCCCCTCCCGCAGGGGCCGCACCGCACACGAGAGGAGTAACGGCCCGCCCGCGCCGCGGGCCGTACACAACCACCATGGCAACCATCCCGACCCTGGGTGCCGAGCGCACCGCCGGCCGCACCGCCTCCCGCGCCGAGACCCGTGAACTGCTCGGCAAGGCCACCTACGACCTGCTGGTGATCGGGGGCGGCATCCTCGGCACGGCCGTCGCCTGGACCGCGTCCCAGGCCGGCCTGAAGGTCGCCATGGTCGACGCCGGCGACTTCGCCGGTGCCACCTCCAGCGCCTCGTCCAAGCTGGTCCACGGCGGTCTGCGCTACCTGCAGACCGGCGCGGTCAAGCTGGTCGCGGAGAACCACAAGGAGCGCCGCGCGCTCTCCACCGACGTGGCCCCGCACCTGGTCAACCCGCTGACCTTCTTCGTGCCGGTCTACAAGGGCGGCCCGCACGGCGCGGCCAAGCTCGGCGCCGGCGTGTTCCTGTACTCGGCGCTGTCCGCCTTCCGCGACGGCATGGGCCGGGTCTCCACCGCCGCCCACGCCGCCCAGCAGGTGCCCGCGCTGCGCACCGAGGGCCTGCGCTCGGTGGCCGTCTACGGCGACCACCAGATGAACGACTCGCGCGTCGCGGTGATGACCGTGCGCGCGGCCGTCGACGCCGGCGCCGTGGTGCTCAACCACGCCGAGGTCACCGGCCTGCGCTTCACCGGCGGCCGGGTCACCGGCGCGGAGCTGCGCGACCGCCTGGACGGCAGCGAGTTCGGCGTCAACGCCCGCCTGGTGCTCAACGCCACCGGCCCGTGGGTGGACCACCTGCGCAAGATGGAGGACGCCGGCGCCGCGCCGTCGATCCGCCTCTCCAAGGGCGCCCACGTCGTGGTCAAGCGCCGCTCGCCGTGGCGCGCCGCGCTGACCATCCCGATCGACAAGTACCGCGTCTCCTTCGCCATCCCGTGGGAGGACCACGTCCTGCTCGGGACCACCGACGAGGAGTACACCGGCGACCCGAAGGACGTCCGGGCCACCGACGCCGACATCGACCAGATCATGGGCGAGGCCGCGCACGCGATCCGCGACGAGCACCTCGACCGCGACCTGATCACCTACTCCTTCGCCGGTCTGCGCGTGCTGCCCGGCGGCCCCGGCGACACCGCCGCCGCGAAGCGCGAGACCGTCGTCACCGAGGGCCGCGGCGGCATGCTGTCGGTCTCCGGCGGCAAGTGGACCACCTACCGGCACATCGGCCGCACCGTGCTGGAGAAGCTGGCCCACGTGCCCGGCACCAGCCTCGGCGAGGACATGTCCCCGATCGCCCCGACCGTCCCGCTGCCCGGCGTCGGCGCGCCGAACGCGGTGGCGCACCGCCTGCTGATCGACCGCGAGCCGGGCTCGCGGATGGAGCCGCTGGTGGCCAAGCACCTGGCCAGCCACTACGGCACCCTCTCCTTCGAGATCGCCCGCATGATCGACGAGAACCCGGAGCTCGGCCGGCCGATCCACGAGGACGGTCCGGACGTCTGGGCGCAGGTCGCCTACGCGGCCGACAACGAGTGGGCGTACACCGCGGACGACGTGCTGCGGCGCCGCACCACCATGACGGTGCGCGGGCTGGACACTCCGGAGATCCGGGGCGAGGTCGAGGCCTTCCTCGCGAAGCGTGGGAACAAGTAAGCACAGCCTCACGAAGCGTGGGAACAAGTAAGCACAGCCTCGCGAAGCGTGGGAACAAGTAAGCACGGCCTCGCGAAGCGTGGGAACAAGTAAGTAACTGCTGTACGGCGGGTGGGCGTTCGGGGATTCCCCGGGCGCCCGCCCGCCGTTTCGCTACATGACGGCGCCGGCCTTGACCACGTGCCTGAGGTGCTTATCCGGGCGGGTCAGCACGGTGAGATCCGCCAGCGGGTCGCCGTCGACGATGAGGAGGTCGGCGTGGGCACCCGGGGCCAGGGTGCCGATCTCCCCCGCCATGCCGAGCAGCCGGGCCGCCGTGGTGGTCGCCGAGCGGAGGATGTCGGCGGGCGGCTGGACCTCGGCGCGGATCGTGAACTCCTCCAGCTGCGCCGGGTGCAGCGGGCCGAGCAGGTCGCTGCCGTACACCAGGTTGACGCCCGCGCGGTGGGCGCGTTCCAGGGCGGCCAGGCCCTGGTCGCGAACCTCGGCCAACTTGCCGAGCGAGGCCGGCGGCAGGCCGGAGCCGGCGCCGAGCCTGGCCGTCTGCACATAAGCGACCAGAGTGGGCACGAGGAAGGCGTCGCGCTCCAGCAGCAGCGCGATGTTGGCGTCGTCGAGCAGGTTGCCGTGCTCGACGCAGCGCACCCCCGCCCGCAGGGCGCGGTCGATCGCCCGCGGGTGGTAGGCGTGCACGGTGACGTAGCGGTTGTGGTTCTCCGCCTCCTCGACGGCCGCCCGGATCTCCTCCTCGCTGTACTGGACGGCGGCGATCTCGTCGTGCGGCGAGGCGACGCCGCCGGAGAGCAGGACTTTGAGATGGGCGGCGCCCTTGCGGAACTCGTCCCGGGCGGCGGCGCGGACGGCGTCCACGCCGTCGGCGATCCGGCCGAAGTTGGGGCGGGACTCGCAGCAGGGCACCGAGTCGTCCCCGAGCGGGCGAAGGTCGCCATGGCCGCCGGTCTGGGAGAGCGCCTTGCCGCCGAAAATCAGCCGCGGACCGAGCGCGAAGCCCTCGTCCAGGGCCCGGGCCATGCCGTGGTCGGCGCCGCCCACGTCGCGGACGGTGGTGAAACCGCGGCGCAGCATCCGCTCGGCCTCGGCGAGGGCTCGGACCGTGAGGTAGCCGGGGGTCCAGTTCGCCACCGCGGTGAGGTCGAGGGTGGTGACCAGCAGGTGGACGTGGGCGTCGATCAGGCCGGGCAGGACCGTGCCGCCCCGCGCGTCGACCACCCGGACCCCGTCGGGCGCGGCGGGCGGGCGGCCGGTGCCGGTGGCGGCGATCCGGCCGTCGGCGGCCTCCAGCCAGCCGAGGTCGGTGCGGGCGCCGTCCTCGGGGTGGAGCAGGTGGGCGTTGGTGATCAGCAGACGGTTCACGCGGTGGTTCCCTCCAGTTCAGTACGTGCCGTATTGAATACGACCCGTACTGAATACACCATGTATCGTTCTGCTGTGAACCCATCGCCCACCGATCCCGCCGCGCCCCGGCCGCCGCGCCGCCGCGTCCACACCCGGGCCCGGCTGCTCGCCGCGGCGAGCGAGCTGTTCCTCACCGTCGGCTTCGCGCGCACGAGCATCGAGGACGTCTGCGGCGCCGCCGGGTACACCCGCGGGGCCTTCTACTCGAACTTCGGCAGCAAGGAGGACCTGCTGCTGGCGCTCTTCGACGACCGGGCCGCCGAACGGATGGCCGAACTGGAGCAGCTCGCCGCCGCCTGCGAGGCGCTGGCGCCGCGGGAGCGGGCCCGGCTGCTGGTCGAGGCGCTGCTGCGGGTCGAGCCCGCCGAAACCGGGTGGATCCTGCTGTTCCTGGAGTTCCGGCTGGTCGCGGCCCGGTCCGAGGCGCTGGCCGAGCAGGTCGCCGTGCACGACCGGACGCTGGCGCGGGCGGCGGCGGACCTCCTGGAGCGGGCGCTGCCCGAGCTGGTGCCCCCCGGGGCGAACGCCCGTCAGGCGGCGGCCGTCATCCTGGCGGCGCGCGAGGGGCTGCTGGCCCGTACGGCGGCGGGCGGCGCGGTGGCCGAGGAGCTGATGGCGGCGACCGAGGCGGTGCTGTCGGGCCTGCTGGGGCGTTGACGCGAACGCCGAGGGGCGGCGACCCGTGCGGTACGGGCGCCGCCCCTCGGCGGTGGTGCGGTGCCGGGCGCGCTAGATGAGCACGCTCAGCGGCAGGATCAGGGCTATCGCGACGACCGAGATGATCGTCTCCATCACCGACCAGGACTTCAGGGTCTGCCCGACGCTCATCCCGAAGTACTCCTTCACCAGCCAGAAGCCGGCGTCGTTGACGTGCGAGAGGAACAGCGAACCGGCGCCGACCGCGAGCACCAGCAGCGCCGAGTGGGTCGAGGACATGTTCGCCGCGAGCGGGGAGACGATGCCGGCCGCGGTGATGGTGGCGACCGTCGCCGAGCCGGTGGCCAGGCGGATCAGCACCGCGATCAGCCAGCCCAGCAGCAGCGCCGAGATGTGCCACCGGCTGGACCAGTGACTGACCATGTCGCCGACGCCCACGTCGATCAGGGTCTGCTTGAAGCCGCCGCCCGCGCCGACGATGAACACGATGCCGGCGATCGGGCCGAGCGCCTTGCCGACGGTGTCGGAGATCCGCGCCCGGTCGAAGCCGGCCGCCCTGCCGAGGGTCAGCATGCCGAGCAGGGTCGCGGCGAGCAGGGCGATCAGCGGGGAGCCGATGAGGTCGAGCACCCGCTGGACCATCGCCTTCGGGTCGTCGATCACGACGTCCGCCAGGGCCTTGCCGAGCATCAGCACGACCGGCAGCAGGATCGTCGCCAGGACCGCGCCGAAGGACGGGGTGCGCTCGCGCTTGACCGGCTCCTCGGAGGCGATCGCGGTCGGTATCTCCAGCGGGCCCACCCAGCGCTCGGCCACCCGGGCGAACAGCGGACCGGCGATGATCAGGGTCGGGACGGCGACCAGCAGGCCCAGCGCCAGGGTGATGCCGAGGTCGGCCTTCAGCGCGTCGATCGCGACCAGCGGGCCCGGGTGCGGGGGGACCAGGCCGTGCAGCACCGACAGGCCGGCCAGGGCCGGGATGCCCACCCGCATCAGCGGCACGTTGCCGCGCCGGGCGACCAGCAGCACGATCGGGATCAGCAGGACGACGCCGACCTCGAAGAACAGCGGCAGGCCGAGCAGGGCGGCGATCAGCGCCATCGCCCAGGGCAGCGCCCTGCTGCCGGTCCGGGACAGCACGGTGTCCGCGATGATGTTGGCGCCGCCGGAGTCCGCCAGCAGCTTGCCGAGCATCGCGCCCAGGCCGATCAGCAGGCCGACGCCGGCCACGGTGGAGCCGAAGCCCGTGGAGAAGCTGTTCAGCAGCTTGTCGAAGGGTGCGCCCGCGACGACGGCCAGCAGTCCGGAGCCCAGCGTGAGGGCGAGGAAGGGGTGCAGCTTCAGCTTGGTGATCAGCAGGATGATCGTACCGATGCTGAGCAGCACCGCGATCAGCAGCTGCGTGTTGCTGCTGGTGTGCGGGAGGGCCGGTGGGGCGGCCGCCAGCAGGAGGGTGGGGGCAATGCTCATGCGCCGGCCTCGCTTCGCTCGGCAGGGGCATTCGCCCATCCGCGCCTTCTGATGGCTCGCTCGCTTCGCTCGCTCACGTGAGGTCTCCATTGACGGGCCGCAGCAGCGCCACGGCCATCTCGACGAGTTCTTCGGGGGACGGACCCACATCCAGCACGGCGCCGTTCTCGTCCGCACCGAGGGGCTCCAAGGCGGCGTACTGGGAATCGAGCAACGACGTCGGCATGAAGTGGCCGGTGCGGTGGGAGAGCCGGTCCTCGACCAGCTCGTGGCCACCGCTGAGGTGCAGGAAGAAGGCATCCGGGGCGTCCGTGCGCAGGATGTCGCGGTAGCCGTGCTTCAGCGCCGAGCAGGTGACCACGCCGCCGGTGCCGGCCTCGGTGCGCGCCTTGAGCCAGGCGCCGATGGCGCGCAGCCAGGGTTCACGGTCCTGGTCGTCCAGCGGGATGCCGGCGGACATCTTGGCGATGTTGGCCGGCGGATGGAACTCGTCCGCCTCGGCGAAGGGGAGATCGAGGCGGTCGGCCAGGAGGCGGGCCAGGGTGGTCTTGCCGACACCGGAGACGCCCATCACCACGACGGTGAGGGGGGCGTCCGGGAGGGCGCGGTTCTCGACGTTGAGAGCCATGGGTGGTGCTCCTTCGTTGCAGGCCGCCACTATCGCTTCAAAGATATGACGTATTCAAGTGGCGGAAACCAAATCGTCATACTTTTACTTCCCCGCGGGGAGGTGGGTGGAGGCGGGGTGGGGACGTGGAGCAGGGAGGGGCGCCGATGGGGCCGGGGCACGGCGGATCACCGGGGCGGGGTGGGACGGAGGGTGACGTAGGGGTTCAGGCGGGCGGCGTCTACGCTGGGCGGATGGAGATCCAGGGGCTGCCCGGTCGGGTGCTTGACGAGCTCGGGCCGGCGATCGCGTCGGGGGAGATCCCCGAGGGCGCGGTACTGCGCGGGGAGGAGCTGGAGCAGCGGTTCGGGGTGTCCCGGACGGTCGTCCGGGAGGCGGTGCGCGTCCTGGAGGGGATGCGCATGGTGGCGTCCCGGCGGCGGGTCGGGATCACCGTCCAGCCGAAGTCGCTCTGGGACGTCTTCGACCCCATGGTGATCCGCTGGCGCCTGGCCGGCGCGGACCGGCCCGCCCAGCTGCGCTCGCTCGGCTCGCTGCGGGTGGCCGTCGAACCGGCCGCGGCCGCGCTCGCCGCGACCCACGCCACCGACGACGACCGGCGTGAACTCAGCTCACTGGCCGTGGAGTTGACGGTCGCCGCGCGGGAGGCCGACCTCACCACCTTCCTCGGGCACGACATCGCCTTCCACGCCCTGGTGCTTCGCGCCTCCGGGAACGAGATGTTCGCCCACCTCGGGGACACCGTGGGGGCGGTGCTCACCGGCCGCACCGAGTATCATCTGATGCCCCATCAGCCGGAACCGTACGCGATCAGGCTGCACCGGGAGGTCGCCGACGCGATCTGCGGGGGCGACGCCGTCCACGCGGAACAGGCGATGCGGACGATCGTCACGGGCGCCCTGGAGGAGCTCAACCTCCAGTTGGACTGAGCTCCGGCCGTCGCCTGCCCGGATGACCAGGTTTGACGGCAGTTCGGTGGATTCGGACGCATAGTCCTGGTTCGGCGGGGCAGAGTGAGCCGAGGGGGCGCGTTTCGCGTGCGCCCGTTCCGTGTCCACCACCGGATCCGCGCCTGGGGGTCGCCCGATGTCCGTGCCACGCCGCCGTCGCCGCCTGCCCGACGAAGTGCGCTCCGCCACGGTCCGGGCGGTGCTCTGCCTGGCCTTCACGCTGGTGGGCGTGGTGGTCGCGACCCTGGCCTCGTACGCGGGCAGTTGGCTGATGACGCCCGCGCTGATGGCGATGGGGCTCGGGGTGTTCGGCACGATGTGGTGCCTGCTGGAGATCCTGATCTCCCGCCAGGTCGCCGCCCAGCGGATGCGCGGGTCCGACTCCGCCCACCCGATGGCGGGCGGCCGGACCGCCCCCGAGCCGCTGGCCGCCCGGCCGCTCCCCCGGCCCGGCGGTGCACCGCACCGTCCGTACCAGCCGGGGCAGCCAGGGCAGCCCGGCCGGCCGCCGTACGCGCCGGCCGGCCGGCCGCCGGGGCGCTAGGGAACCACCCGGTAGTGGGTGGTGAGCCGGCCGGTGTCGTCCAGGACGTGGAAGGCGAGCATCGGCGGGTGGTCGAAGGAGATGCCCTTCCCGCCCTCGCAGGGCAGCGTGGTGGTGGAGACCACCCCGGGCGCGACCAGCAGCGGCAGGCCGGCGAAGGTGGTCGCGGCGGGGGTGTGGGAGTGGCCGCAGAGCAGCGCGGCCACCCGGGGGTGGCGGCGCAGCACCTGTGCCAGCCGTGCCTCGCCGAACTGGCGGATCCCGTCGACGTACGGGACGTGCAGCTCGACGGGCGGGTGGTGGAAGGCCACCAGGGCGGGCAACTCCTGGCGGCCCGAGGCGAGTTGGCTGTCCAGCCAGTCCAGGGTCCGGTCGTCCAGCAGGCCGTCGTGCTGCCCGGGTATCGAGGAGTCGAGCATCAGCACGTCGGCGCCGGGCAGTTGGTGCAGCCGGTTGACCGGGCCCGTCGTGGGCTCCTCGCCGAGCAGCACCTGACGGTACGGCGCCCGGCGGTCGTGGTTGCCGGGGCAGGTGAGGACCGGGTGCCGCGAGGTCAGCACCTTGGCGACCTGCCGGTACTCCTCGGGCAGGCCGTGGTCGGCGAGGTCGCCGGTGACCAGCACCGCGTCCAGCGGGCCGGGCAGGGCGTCGAGGTACGCCATCACCTGCCGGGCCCGCCGCCGGGCTCGCTTGCCCGCGTCCCGGCGGTGGACCTGACCGAGGTGGATGTCACTGAGGTGCGCGATCGTCAGCATGATGATCACGCTAACGACTTCACGGCTGGGCGGGAACCTCCGCGGGGCGCTTGAACATCCGGGTGGCGGTGATCTCGCCGTGGATGGTCGGGCCGTCCGGGTCCTGCGGGGTGGGCAGGCCCGGGCGCAGGTGCTCCTCCACCGAGATGTACTTGAGGCCGGCCCGCAGGTCGGCGTCGTTGCGCAGCCGGATCACCAGTGGGAACTCGGCGAGCGCGGTGGTGTCGAACAGGCCGGTGGTGTAGATGAGTTGGACGCCGAGCGCGTCCGCCACCGCGCGCTGGAGCTCCAGCAGGTAGGTGGCGTTGGCGCGGCCGATCGGGTTGTCGAGGAACAGCGTGCCGGCGTGCCGCAGTTGGGACTGGCCGCGGTCGTTGGCGCGCAGCGCGGCCATCGTGCAGTAGAGCGCGATGGCGGCGGTGAGCAGCTGGCCGCCGGAGAAGACGTCGGACATCTGGCCGACGCCGACCCGTTCGGCGCGCAGCACCGCGTCCGGCTTGAGGATCTCGACGCTGACGCCCTTGGGGCCGATCGCGGCGGCGACGCCGCGCAGCAGCAGCGACATGCCGTCGCGGCGCAGGTCGCTGTTCTTCTTGACGGCGGCACGGGTGGCCTCGTCGATGACCTCGCCGAGGCGCTCGACCAGGGTGGCGTGGTCCGGGTCCTCGAAGCGGATCCGCAGGAACTCCTGGCCGGACCACTCCCCCAGGCCCTCGGGCAGCCGGGACAGCCGCTGGGCGGCGCGCAGGGTGGTGAGCGAGGACTCGACCAGGCCGCGCAGCCGGTCGACGATCGAGCCGCGGTTCTTCTCCAGCTGGGCGAGTTCGTCGGTGAGCACTCGCAGCCGGGGCGCGAAGGCAGCGGCCCAGGCGGCGGCGTGCTCGGGCAGCGCGGAGGCGGGCAGTTCGCGGATCTGCTGGCGGGCAGGGGTGCGGACGGCCTCGTAGCGGGCGGCGTTGGCGTGCCGGACCAGCGCGTCGGAGGCGTCCCGGACGGCGAGTTCGGCCGAGGACAGCTCACCGGCGGCCGTCCGCAGGCCGCGGCGGGCGTCGGTGGAGGCGTTGCGGGCCTCGGGCAGCGAGCCGAGGTAGGGCTCGACCGGCTGGCCGTCGTCCTCCTGCTGCTCGCGCAGGCCGTCGCGCAGCTGGCCGGCCAGCTCGTCGAAGTCGGCGGCGGCGGACTGGGCGGTGTCGAAGGTGCGCTGGAGGTCGGCGTGCGCGGTGCGGGCGGCGTCCACGGCCTCCCGGCACTCGGCGAGCCGGCTGGTGGCGGTGCGCAGCAGGGTCTGGGCGTGCTCGGGGTCGGTGGGGACGAGCTCCTCGGGCAGCTCGGTGTGCGCCTCGCCGTCGGCGGGGGCCGAGCGCTCGGCCTCGCCGCGCAGGCGGCCGAGCTGCTCGCTGGCGGTGGCGGAGCGGGCCTCGATGGTGGCGACCAGTTCCTCGGCGCGGGCGGCGGCGGCCTGGCGGGCCGGGCCGTCGGCGCCGTCGGGGCTGCCGAGGAGTTCCTCGGCGCGGGTGCGGACCTTGTTGGTGAGGCGGTCGAGTTCCGCCGCGGCGGCGGCCTCGTCGCCCTCGGCGCGGGCCTGTTCGGCGCGCAGGTCGGCGCCGACGCCGACCTTCTCGTACAGCTGGGAGGCGGCCCGGTAGGCCTCGCGCAGCGCGGGCAGCGCGGCGGGGGCGGTCTGCTCGGCGGGCTCGTCGGCCTGTTCGGCGGCGGGGATCTCGGCGCGTTCGGCGCGCAGGGCGCGCACCGTGCGGCGGGCGTCGTCGGCGGCGCGCTGGGCGGCGCGGCGGTCCTCGTCGCAGGTGCGGGCGCGTTCGGCGCAGACGGCCTGGCGGCGGTCGCACTCGGCGGCGTCCTCGGCGAGTTCGCGCTGGCGGCGGGCCCAGTTGGCGCGCTCGCGAAGCCGGAAGGCGAGGCCGGAGAGGGCGTCGGCGCGGCGGCGGGCGCGCTGGGCCGCCTCCCGGTGCTCCTCGTGGGCGGAGGCGGCGGCCGCGTGGTCGGTCTCGGCCTCGTCGTGGTCGGCGCGCAGGGTGGCCAGGGCGGCGGCGGCCTGCTCGGCGTGCTCGCGGGCGGCCTCGGCGGCGGCGGCGAGTTCGGCGAGGGTGCCGGGCGGGCAGCTGGCGTGCCAGGAGGCGAGGCGGGCGGCGAGGGCGCGGTCGGCGCCGAGGCGGCCGGCGAGTTCGCGGATGTGCTCCTCGCGGGCGGCGGCGCGGGCGCGCAGTTCGCGGCGCTCGCCGTCGGCGGCGGACTCGTCGTGCATGGCCGGGTTCGGCGGCACCAGGAAGAAGGCGGGCTCGTCGGTGATCGGGGCGATCAGCGAGGCGGCGGCGCCGACGGCCACGGTGGAGCGCGGCAGCAGGGCGGCGGCCTGCAGGGCCTCGCGGGCACGCTCCAGCGAGGACGGGTCGGTGACGACCACGCCGTCGACCAGTTCGGGCCGGGCGGCGAGGATCGCCTCGTGGTCGGTCGGGTCGACGGACTGGGCGAGGTAGCGCCAGCCGGGCAGGGCGGGGATGCCGTGCTCGGCGAGGTACTCGA
Source organism: Kitasatospora cathayae (assembly GCF_027627435.1). Lineage (GTDB taxonomy): Bacteria > Actinomycetota > Actinomycetes > Streptomycetales > Streptomycetaceae > Kitasatospora > Kitasatospora cathayae. The sequence goes on from NZ_CP115450.1 coordinate 1,634,104, forward strand.
CGGTGGCCAGCACGTCGGGGCCGGGCGGCAGCAGGCCGCCGTCGCCGAGCGCGGCGAGGATGCGGGAGTCGTCGGCGGCGGCCGTCCGCAGGTCGAACAGGGTGCGTTCGGCGGTGGCGATGGCCTCGTCGAGGAGTTCGCGCAGGTACTCGGCGTTGCGGTCGAGCACGGCGGGGGTGAGGAAGCCGGCGTCCTCCTCGGCGTCCTCTTGGTAAGGAGTCAGGGAGAGCAGGTCGGCCAGGCGCTGCTCGGTGGCGAGCAGGGCGGCGGTGCGCTGCTCGGCGGCCAGCGACTGGGCGGCGGCCTTGCGGGCGTCGCCGGCCCGTTCGGCGGCGAGTTCGGCGCGGGAGGTGGCGGCGGCGGCCTCGCGCAGCCGGGCGGCGGAGGCCTCGGCGGCGGTGCGGGCCTGGGCGAGGGCCGCGGCGGCGGCCTTCTCGACGTCGGCGGCGTGCAGGGCGGCCCGGGCCGGGTCCACGTCGCCGTCGGCGTCGATGAAACCGGCCTCGACGGCGGCTTCGGTCTCCTGCTCGACCTCGGCGAGGCGCTGGCGCAGGTGCTCGGCCTCGCTGCGGGCCTTCTGGGCGGCGGTGGCGGCCTCGGTGGCGGCGGACTGGGCCTTGCCGCCGTCCTCCTGGAGCTCGCTCGCGCGCTGCTCCTCGGTGTCGGCGCGGGCTTCGGCGGCCGCGGCGGCGGCTTCCAGGGCGCGGGCGAGCGCGGTGGCGGCGCGGGCGCGGGCGGCGAGCGCGGGGGCGGCGTCCAGCTCGGCCTCGCGGATGGCGGCGGCCACCCGGGCGACCCGGTCGGCGGCGGCGCGCTGACGCAGCACGGCCTCGGCGGCCTGCCAGGCGGAGTGCAGGGTGCGGGCGTCGATGAGTTCGCGGCGCAGCGCGGCGGCCTCGGCGGTGGCCGCGGCCAGGCTCAGGGTGGCGTGCCGGTGGGTGAGTTCGTCGGCGATCAGGCTGTGCCGGGTGCGGTCGGACTCAGCGGCGGTGACGGCGCTCGCGGCGGCGGCGACCTCGATGGCGAGGTCCTCGGCGCGGTCGCGTTCGGCGGCGGCGCGGGAGGTGAGGGCGTGGGCGAGGCGGCGGGCGCGGCGCTCGGCGGTGCGGTGGGCCTCGCGGACGGCCTCGCGGGCGGTGGTGGCGTCGACGATGCGTTCCAGCAGGTCGAGCGAGCCTGCGGTGAAATCGCGTTCGGCGGTGAGTTCGGCGCGCAGGCCGAGCTTGGCGGCGAAGCCGTGCACGAGGTCGGCCAGGCCGTCGGTGTCCCGGGTGTCGGTGACGGCGCGCAGCAGCAGGTCGGTGAAGTCCTTGTCCTGCTTGACCGCGAAGAGGCCGGCCGCCTCGCCCTCGTCGGCGTTCATCTCGCGCTGGTAGCGGAAGAGTTCGGGGTCGAGGCCGAGTTCGCCGAGGTGTTCGGTCCAGCGGTCGTGGCCGTCCTCGAAGACCAGGTCGAGGTGGGGGTGGGCCTTGCCGGCCTCGGTGAGGGCGTCGCGGAAGCCCTTCATGGTGCGGCGGCGGCCGCGGGCCTTCTGGTCGCCGGCCAGGCTGACCCGTTCGGCGACCGGCAGCGAGTCGAGGGTGAGGCCGGGGCCGGGGCGGAAGGAGTACCAGGTCTCGGCGAACTTGCGCGGGTCGGAGGAGACCTGGCGGCCGCGCCACTCGCTGACCTTGCCGACCACGATCAGCTCGCCGGTGACGGTGTGCTGCCACTCCAGGGCGACGTGGCCGCAGTCGTCGGAGAGCAGGAACTTGCGCAGCACGCCGGCGCTGGCGCCGCCGAGGGTGTTGCGGTGGCCGGGGAGCATCACCGAGAAGATCAGCTTGAGCAGGACGGACTTGCCGCCGCCGTTCTCCAGGAAGAGCACGCCGGCCGGGGCGGGGCGGCGGACCGGCCCGTCGGTGTCCTCGCCGAACAGGCCGATCTGCTGCGGAGCCGGGTCGGCGACGGGCTCGCCGACGCCGCGCAGGTCGAGCACCGTGTCGGCGTAGCGGGCGCCGGCCGGTCCGATCGAGTAGAGGCGGACCCGGTTGAGCTCGTACATGTGCGGCGGTTCTCCGTGCGTCTTATGGGGTTGTCAGAGCGAGTGGAACGGCAGGCCGGCGTCGGCGACCAGCTCGTCGCCGGTGTCCGGCGGCAGCAGGCTGGCGGTGCCGTCGGAGACCGGGACGATGCCGAGGTCGAGCAGTTCGGCCATCGCGGCGCTGCCGGCCAGGTCGCGGACCTGGAGCTGGTAGCGGGCGGTGGTGCGGTAGGTGCCGCCGGAGTCGTCCGAGACCTTCTGCAGGAAGCCGGAGTCGACCAGGAACATGACGGCCTTGGCGACGATGCCGATGGTGGAGCCGGAGAGCCGGCGGGCGTCCTTGGTGGCGCCGGTGGCGGTGCGCCGGGCCCAGACCCGCCAGGCGGCCTCCAGGCCGGGGGCGTCGGAGGCCGGGTCGGTGTTGGCGCCGTCGGCGTCGGCCTGCTCCTCGAGGCGGCGGCAGGCCTGGCGGACGAAGGAATCGACGCCGTTGACGGTGATCCGGCCGAGGTAGCCGTCGTCGGCGAGGTCCTCGGGGCGGGGGAAGGCCATCGCGGCGACGGCGAGGTGGGCCAGGCCGTGCAGGAAGCGGTCGGTGGACTCGGAGGCGGCGCGGCGCGAGTAGTCGCCCATCCGGACCGCGAACAGCGAGTCCTCGGCGGCGGCGACGGCCATGCCGGCGCGCGGCGAGACCTCGAGGACGACCAGGCCCATGCCGGTGGCGATGGCGTCGGCGAGGCGGGCGAACGGCGGGTCCTCGCGGTGGCGGCGGACGAGTTCGGCGTACTCGGCGTCGCGGGCCGGGAGCAGCTTGGCCTGGAGGCCGAAGGAGACCAGCCGGGCGGCGTCGGCGACGTCGGCCGGGGTGATCGGCGCGGGAGCCGCGGGTTCGGTCTCGGCCGCCCAGGACGTGTCGTGGTGGGTCGTCACGGGCGGTGCTCCTCGGGGATGGCGCGGTGGTTACGGTTCGTCAACGTGGGTGGTGGTGAAGTCACTGCCCGGCGGGTCAGCCGGCGTCCTTGCGGTCGGCGGCCATGCCGACCGCGTCGAGCAGGGCGCTGCCGACGATGAGGTCGGCGCCGCCGAACTCCCGGTCGCGCAGCGGGGTGCCGTCGTCCACGGCGAACAGCAGCCGCTCCTCGCCCTGGCGGTAGGCGGTGCCGACCGGCGGGCTGGCCGCGTGCACGGCCAGCAGGGCGACCAGGTACGGGAGTTCGGGGTCCTGCCGGCGGGCGTCGGCGAGCAGGCCGGAGAGCCGACGGGGGGCGTCCGGGGGCAGGTCGAGCAGTTCCAGCGCGGCTTCGAGCTGGGCCTCGGAGAAGCGGCTGTCGTCCGGGGTGGCGACCAGGTCCGGGTCGGGCAGTTCGGCGCCGAGGTGCTCGCGCTCGACCGGCGGGGTGAGCAGCAGGTCGACCAGGTCGGTGACCCGGACCGAGACGGGCGTGCGCAGGCCGGCGCCGCGGGCGAAGAAGGCGCCGGTGGGGCGGACTGCCTGCTCTATCGGCAGTCGCAGCACCGGGGCGAGCAGCTGCCCGTAGAGGTCGATGCCGCTGCGGGCGCCGGGGGTGGCGAAGGCCTGCCGGTCCTGCTCGGCGCGGAACAGCGGGCCGGCCTCCAGCAGGCGGGTCTGCAGCTGGGTGTGGCGGCGGATGCAGTCCTTGACGATGTCGACCAGTTCGGCGGCGCGGCGCTTGTGCTCAGGGTCCTCGGCCTCGTCGCGGGCCTTGCGGATGTTGGTGAGAATCGCGTTCTCGTGCCGGTAGCGGTCGGCGATGTGGTCCAGTGCCTCGTCGATGAGGTCCGGGACCGCCTTCATCCAGTCGACCGCGCGGACGTTGCGGCGGGTGGCGTCGAGCGCGCGGCGCAGCGTCTCGGCGTACTGGACGGTGCGGTACCGGGCCTGCTCGGCGGCCAGCTGGGCGTCGGCCAGGCGGCCGCGGCGGATCAGCACCTCCAGCTTGACCTCGGCGGCGATCTGGGCCGAGGTGACGTCGGTGTCGAGCGCGCCGACCAGGACGTTGACCGCCTCGTCGGTGGTGCGCAGGTAGATGCCGCCGTCGGGGCCGGGGACCTCTTCGATCAGCTTGAAGTCGTAGTCGCGGCGGACGTACTCGCCGTCCGCGCCGAAGGTGCCGTAGACGGCGCGGAAGCCGCGGTCCACGCTGCCGACGTTGATCAGCGACTCCAGCACCCAGCGGGCGACCCGCTCGTGCTCGGGGGCGGGCCGGTGCGGGGCCTGGGCGGCGACCCGGGGCAGCATCCGGGCGAGCACTATGTCGCGGTCGGCGCCGGTGTCGAAGTCCATGTGCAGGGTGACCAGGTCGATCGCGGCGAGGCCGACCTCGGCCATCGCGTAGCCGCCGTACTCGCCGGCCAGGTTGACCTTGCGGTTGTCCAGGTCGTGCAGCGGGGCGGTGCAGGCCAGCGCCTTGAGCCGGCGGGCCAGGCCTTCGTCGGCGGCGGGGCCGGGCGCGGGCCGTGCGGCGGGCACGGTGGCGCCGGCGGCCGGCCGGAGGCCGGGCTCGGTGGGCAGGTCAGCGATGGCGGTCACGGTGGACAAGATTAGAGGTTCGCACCGACATCGACCGAAACGGACCTTGCGGGCGGGCCGGGCGGCCGGCCTGGCGGCCCGTCGGGGACGGATTCGGAACGCGGCGGCGGGCGCCGTGCCCGCACCGGTGGACGTCCCGGTCCACCACGGCGGGTGGAACCGGCGCGACGCGTCCGCAGGGCTCTCCAATGGGAGTTGAACATGTTCAAAAGATCGGTCTAGAGTCGTTCCGCGCAGGTGGGACAAGGCTCCGCCTGCTCTTCGGCGTGCCCGGGCGAGACACGCTCGACTTGGAGGTGTGCGAGATGGACGGCGACCCCGCGGTCATCCTGCGGCGGGTCCGGCGGTGGCTCCGGTTCTTCCTGGTCTGCCTGGTGCTGAGCGGGCTGACCGCCTTCCCGCTGGAGACCGAGACCCGCTGGCTGGTCGACCTCGCCACCGGCCCGGCCGCTCCGCTGACCGACCACTTCCCGGCCGCCACGGCCTGGTTCGAGCGGGTCCAAACCGGCATCGCCGAGACCGACGACCGCTACCCGTTCCTGGCGTACGGCACCGACTGGCTGGCCTTCGCCCACCTGGTGATCGCCGCCGCCTTCTGGGGGCCGCTCAAGGACCCGGTCCGCAACATCTGGGTGATCCGCTGGGCGGTGCTCGCCTGCGGCGCGGTGATCCCGCTGGCGCTGATCTGCGGACCGCTGCGGGGGATCCCGCTGGCGTGGAGATTCATCGACATGTCGTTCGGCGTCTTCGGCGCAATTCCGCTGCTGATCGTGCTGCGGGCGCTGCGTCCGCTGGAACGTTCCTTCCAGGAGCGCCTAGCCGCGAACTGAGTCGGCGCTCCACGTACACGCCCCGGGGCGCGTGCGTGGAGGCCGCGCGCCGGTGCTCCCTCCGAGGCTCCGGGTCACGGTCACCGGGCTTCACCCCCAGGCCCTACCATCTGGCTCAACAGCTGCTGGGAGGCGGACGGGCGTGGCCGATGCGGTGATCGATCTCAATGCGGACCTCGGCGAGGGGTTCGGGCGCTGGAGCCTGACCGACGACGAGGCACTGCTGTCCGTGGTGACCAGTGCCAACATCGCCTGCGGCTACCACGCCGGGGACCCGTCGACGATGCGCCGGGTCTGCGCACTGGCCGCCGAACGCGGCGTCCGGATCGGCGCCCAGGTCTCCTACCGCGACCTGGCCGGCTTCGGGCGCCGCGCGATGGACGTCCCGCCGGAGGAACTGGCCGACGAGATCGCCTACCAGATCGGTGCCCTCCAGGTCTTCGCCCGCGCCGCCGGCTCCCGGGTCTCCTACGTCAAACCGCACGGCGCCCTCTACAACCGGGTGGTCGCCGACTCCGAGCAGGCCGAGGCCGTGGTCGCCGGCGTACTGCGGGCCGGCGCGGTCTGCGACGGGCCGCTGCCCGTCCTCGGACTGCCCGGCTCCCGGCTGCTCTCGGTCGCCGAGGGGGTCGGGCTGCCGGTGGTGACCGAGGCCTTCGCCGACCGCGCCTACACCTGGGCCGGCACCCTCGTCCCGCGCCGCGAACCGGACGCGGTGGTGCACGACCCCGAGTCGGTGATCACCCGCGCCGTCGGCATCGCCCGGGACGGCACGGTGGAGGCCGTCGGCGGCGACCGGATCGCCGTCGAGGCCCGCTCGCTGTGCGTCCACGGCGACACCCCCGGCGCCGCCCAGCTCGCCTGGCGGATCCGCGGCGCCCTCGCCTCGGGCGGGGTCCGGGTCGAGGCGTTCAGCTGACGACCGGGGTTCGGGCCAGGGCGTTCACCTGACGGCCTGGGTTCGGGCCTGGGCGTTCACCTGACGGCCGGTGACCCTGCCGGTGCGGGCGGGGTGGGCTGGGCGCCGTCCGGGCCGGGGCCCCGGTTCCGGCTCAGCCCGCGCTGAGCGCCTCCGCGGCCGCCGCCGCGAAGCCGTCCGGGTTGTCGAGCATGATGTTGTGCCCGCACTCCGGCACCTCCACCACCCGCACCCCCGCCGCGCGCAGCCCGTCGGCGCCCGCCGGTGCGTTCGACTCCGGGTGGAGGAAGGTGCGCGGGAGGTCGAGTCCGAGCAGCAGTTCGCGCATGATCGGCTCGCTCCCGCGGGCCAGGTGCACGGCGCTGCGGTACAGCCCTTCGGGCCCGGCGAGCCGCATGGTGGACCACCAGAACGGCCCGACCCGCTCGGCGACTTCGGCCCGTCCGCCGGCCAGGAACTCCTCCTCGGTGTAGCCGGCGATCCCGCTGCTGCCGCTCCGCTGCCGACCGGGCTCGATCGGGTCGAGGTTGGAGTCCACCAGGAGCAGTCGGGAGACCAGCCCGGGGTGCCGGTGCGCCAGGACGATGGCGATCGCGCCGCCCATGCTGTGACCCACCACCTCGACCCGGTCCAACCCGGCCGCCCGGACCGCTGCCGCGATCGTGTCGGCGTGCTGCTCCAGGGTGTAGCCCAAGTCGGTGGGCCGGTCGCTGATGCCGAAGCCGAGCAGGTCGAGCAGCAGCGAGCGGCGCCCGGCGAGCAGCGGGTGCGCGGCGGCGGCCGCGAAGTAGACGGGCGAGCTGGCGCCGAGCCCGTGCAGATAGAGCCGGGCGGGCTCGGCGCCGGGCAGCTCGACCCAGCGGATCCGGTCGCCGTTCGGGGTGACGGGGGCCTCGCGCATGCGCACACACTCCTGTGTCGGTCGGGAACTGCCGAGACCATACATCGAGTTCGAGGTATACCGCTATCGATATACCCACGCACCGAGACAACGGATCTGGGAGAGTGGCCCCATGCTGAAGCTCGCGATCCTCGGATTCCTCTACGACCGGCCGCTGCACGGCTACGAGCTGCGCCGCCACCTCGCCGCGCTCACCGGCCACATCCGCCCGATCAGCGACGGCTCGCTCTACCCCGCGATCAAGCGCCTGGAGGCCGACGGCCTGCTGGTCCGCGAGACCGAGCCCGGCAGCGCCGCCGCACCCCGGCACACCCTGCACCTGACCGGGGCCGGCCGCACCGCACTGCTCGACCGGCTGCGCGAGCCCGAGCCGCTCGACATCAGCGACGGGAACCGCTGGACCACCCTGGTCTCCTTCCTGCGCCACCTCGACGACCCGGCCGCCCAGGCCGCCGTGCTCCGCCGCCGCCTCGCCTTCCTGTCCGAGCCGGCCAGCTTCTTCTACGAGGGCGACCGCCCGCGCGCCGCCGAGGAGTTCACCGACCCGTTCCGGCGCGGCCTGCTGCTGACCGCCCGCGCCACCACCGAGGCCGAACTCGCCTGGCTGCGCGCCACCCTGGTCGAGCTCGAGGGCAGCCGGCCGCACGGAGAGATCAACCGGACGGAAGGTTCCGGGAACTGACGGACTGTCCGAAAGACGCCGAACCACCCTTCCCTCCTCACCCCACCCGTGTTCCGATGGCAACCATGGGCAACGACACGCACATGAGCAACGAGCGACGCGAGGGTTACGACGGCACCGGGGCGGGCGCGATCACCCCGGACGGCTGCGCGGTCGAGGTGTGGACCCGCCTCCCGGTGGGCGACGCACCGGACGTGATCGAGGCCGCGGTGCCGCCGGGCGCCCGGATCCTCGAACTCGGCTGCGGCGTCGGCCGGATGACCCACCCGCTGGTCGAACGCGGCTTCGCCGTCACGGCCGTGGACGAGTCCGCCGAGATGCTGGCCCGGGTGCGCGCGGGCGTCCGCACGGTGCGCAGCCCGATCGAGCGGCTGGACCTCGGCGAGCGCTTCGACGTCGTCATACTCGCCTCCTTCCTGGTGCACGCCGGCGATCCGGCCGTCCGCCAGGGCCTGCTGGAGACCTGTCGCCGTCACGTCGCCGAGGACGGCTGCGTACTGGTGCAGCGCGAGGGCGAGGACTGGCACCGGAACGTGCCGCGGGAGAGCCGGATCGCCGGGACGGACGGGGTGGCCCGGATCCTCTCCGCGACACCGGTCGGGGCGGGGGTGAACTCCGTCCACGCGGAGTACGTGTTCCCGGACGGCACCTGGACCCAGACCTTCCTGTCCCGCCCGCTCAGCACGGAGGTCTTCGAACAGGCCCTGGCGGACGCCGGTCTGCGGGTCGAGACGTACCTGACGGAGGACCGCACCTGGGTCCGGGCCCGTCCCGCCGGCTAGTCCTGCACGGCCGGGCCCGGACGCGGGTTCGATCAAGTAGAACGGCGTTCCACCAGCGGCGCCCGAAAGCAGTGGGCCGGGACACCCCCGGTGTCCCGGCCCACTGGATGCTGGGTGAACCTAGCGCCCGAACTCCCGGGCGGCGGTCAATCGGCCGCGGACGGCGGCGTGGACCTCGGCCTCCTCGGCCGGGTCGGCGGCGAGCCTTCGCAGCCGCTCCAGCACACGCGCGTCGCCCGTGGTGGCGACGTGGCGCGCGGCGAGCTCGCGCGTGGACTCCTCACAGTCCCAGAGGCACTCGACCGCGGGCCCCTCGGGGAAGTGCACATCGGTCACGGCGAGCGCCCGGGCGGCGCGACCGCGCAGTTCGGAGGAGGCGGCCTCCCCGTAGATGTGGCGCAGGACCGGGACGGCGTCGGCGGCGGCCAGCCGCCCCGCACCGTCGACCAGCGATCCCAGGCCGGTACCGCTGACCCCGCGCACGGAGATCCAGCGGCGCAGTCCGGCGACCACCAGCGGCGCGTCCTCCGGTTCCCCGGCGTCGGCGAGCAGCCGGACGGCGGTCTCGCCGAGCGCGCTGTCGGCTCCCCCGCTGGCCGGGTCGGCCCAGCGGCGGGCCTGGGCCAGCACCTCGGGGCCGCGCATCCGGCCGAGCAGCTCCAGAGCGGCCCGGACGGTCCGGTCGTCCACGTCAGCTGCGGCGGCCTCGATCAGTTCGAGGGCGGCCGGGTCGCGCTGGTCGACCAGGTAGCGCAGGGCGGCCCGCCGGGCGCCGGGCAGGCCGTCGCGGGCGGCCTCCAGCAGGACCGGGCGGTCCTCGGGCCGGACGACGGCGGTCAGACAGCGGGCGGCCGCGGCGGCGCGGCGGTCCACGGCGTCGGGGCCGGAGCGGTCCTCGTCGACGTGCGCCGGCTCGGGGCGGCCCAGGAAGGCGCCGGCGCCGAGGTCGCCCAGCTGCCCCTGGTCGGCCCAGGCCAGCACGTCGGCGGTGGACCAGCCCGGGGTGACGCCGCTGCGGTTGATCTGGCGCTGCCAGAGGTCGAAGGGTGACTGCTCACCGGCGGCGGCCACTCTCGGGTGGTAGGCCGCCCAGAGCCGCCAGGGCCTGGGCTCGTAGGCGTTGCGGATGAACTCGCGCAGCTCGGCGTCGCCCTCGGGGCCCGGCGGGAAGCGGTCCAGCACGGCGGTGCCGAGCAGCAGCAGGCCCCGGTCGTCGTCGCGCAGGGCGAGCTCGTCCAGGGCCCAGGCCCAGTTGGCGCCGGTGGCGGCGTACTCGCGCAGCATCAGCAGCGCGTCGCGCCGGCCGTACGCGGCGAGGTGGCCCAGGACGGAGAGGGCGAGGCCGGTGCGGCTCTCGTCGTCGCTGACGAGGTCCTCGGCGGAGTGGAGGTGGTCCTCGATCCCGTCGAGGGAGGCCTCCAGCTCCATGTAGAGGCGGGCGTAGTAGAGGGAGCGGCTCTCGACCTGCCAGTCGGCCCGCGGATCCCTGGTGACGCACTCCTCCAGCGCGGCGATGGCCTCGGCACGGTCGGCGGCCAGCGCGTGGAGCTGCCCGTCACCGCGGCCTCGCTGCAGGAGGCCTAGGAGGCTGGCACTAGGTGCTATCACTGGCTCGAACATGAGGTCAGCATCCGTTGCGGCGGTCGTAGTGGCAACGGGATTTCCGTCGCCGGGGGTCTCTGGTCGGTACTGCGGTGGGCGCCCGGGCGCCGGAATCACCGAAGGTTACCGCCTCGGATCCCCTTCCGCACACAGGGCGACGAAGGCTGCTGCCACAGTGGCATATGCCAGGGGAATTTTGCCTGCGTTCTGTCCAAATCGCCCACACCGGCACGGGCGCTGTGCGACAGTCTTCTCACCACTCCCGACGCCCCGCGCTGGGGCTACACCGAGCGATGGATCCGCCATGGACATGCCCTTACGCACCGCCCGCCCGCCGGACACCGCCACGGTGGACGGCGCCCCGGCGGGCGACGCGAACGGCAGCACCGACGGCACCACCGGCGGTGGCTCCGACAACGGCACGGAGGGCAGCGTGGACGGCACGGCGCAGGAGCCGTCCGGCCCCTCCCTCGACAGCGGCGGCCACCCCGGCAGCCACGAGCCCGCCGACCGGCCGATCGTCGGCTCGGCCGAGTGGGACCTGCTGACCGACGGCATCCGCTGGAACGCGGAGACCTACCTCCTCCTCGGCTGCGACCCCGGCCACGGCCCGCTCAGCCTCGACCGGCTGCCCGACCGCCTCCCCGAGGCGGACCGGCCGCTGCTGCGCCGGATGATGACCGACGCCCTGGTGCACGGCCGTCCGGCCGCCAGCACCCTGCGGGTCCGCCGCACCGGCGGACGGCACGACAGCGTCGAGTGCGCGGGCGAACCCGTGCTCGGCGCGGACGGCACCGTCACCGCACTGCGCATGCTGCTCCGGCCGGCCCCGTCGGCCTGAGCCCGATCCCGAGCCTGAGCGCGAACCCGGTCCCGGGCGCGATCCCGGTCCCGAGCGCGATCCCGGCCCTGAGCCCGATCCCGAGCCCGAACCCGCGCCTCGGCCCCCTCCCCGACCGGCTCCCACCGGCCGCCCGTCTCACGACGGCCGCGGCCGGTTCTTGGCGTCCGCCGCCCGCAGCTCCCGGCCGAGCTCCGCCCGCAGCTCGTCCACCACCGGCAGCCCCCGGTACCGCGCGGTCAGCCGGTACATCTCGCGCAGCCGGTCCCAGGTCCGGTGCGAGGAGTTCTGGCCGATCAGGTTCATCACCATCTTGGCCTGGAACGCCGCCGCGTCCGGCTCCCCGGTGATCCACTCCACCGAGGCCAGGGTGATCCGGTCGAACAGCGCCGAGCGCAGCTGCCCGGTGCCCTCCCGCAGGGTGATCACCCGCTCCGCGTGCCGCCGGGCCCGGGGGGCCGCCGCCGGGTCGTGCTCGGCCAGGGTGCGCAGCACCAGCCCCTGCATGCCGCGCAGTTCGGCCTCGTCGAAGACCTGCATCCAGGACGGCGCCGGCTCCGGCGACTCCTCGCTGAACAGGTCCTCCGCCTCGCCGAGCAACCGGTAGGTGTCCTGGGAGTGTCCGATCGAGGCGTGCGCCCAGGCCTCGACGGTGTTGAACATCGCACGCGTTCTGGGCAGCAGCAGCCCGCCGCCCGCCTTGGCCGCCGACATCAGCTCGATCGCGTCGTCGGCCCGGCCCAGGTGCACCATCTGCCGGGCGGCCCGGGAGATCGCCTCGCCGGCCCGCGGCCGGTCACCGGCCTCCTTGGCGGCCTCGGCCGCGATCATGAAGTACCGCTGGGCGGTGGGCTCCAGGCCCACGTCGTGCGACATCCAGCCGGCCAGCACCGCCAGGTTGGCCGCGACCAGCCACAACCGCTGCTCCACCGCCGGTGCGTGGCGGTGGGTCAACAGACCGCCCACCTCGTTGAGTTGACCGACCACCGCCTTGCGCTGGAGCCCGCCGCCGCGGGCCGCGTCCCAGGCCCGGAACACCTGCACCGAGCGCTCCAGCGACTCCACCTCGTCGAGCCCGACCGGGCCCGCGTCGTACACGTCCACCACCGGGCGCGCGCCACCCCCGGTGACCACCTGGCGGGGCCCGGGCACGGAGGCCGCGTACGCGACCGCGTCCCCGCCCAGCCAGCCCTTCAGCGAGTCGGCGATGACCGCCCCGGTCGTGAGCGCGGCTCCGGCGCCCACCAATCCACGTCGGTTCAGCATGAGGTCCATTCCCGTGAACTCGGTGAGGACCGCGGCTGTTCGCTCCGGCGACCATGGCACTGCTGCGGAGGGATCCGCTCCGGACCTGGTGGGCCGGTGTCGTTCCAGACCGAGGTCCTCAGTGGTGACGACACGGCCGAGCCGCTCCGTGAACACGGCTGCCAGCACCCTCGGCACCGGATCGCGCGGGATCTCCCCCTGCTCGATCCACCGCCGTACCCTCGACGTGTCCGTGGACAGCTGCTGCTGCCCCAGCGCGGCACCCCGACGGTTGACCAGCCGCGCCAACTCGCCCTTGGACCATCCGGTCAGGACGAACAGATCGGCGAGTCGGGTGTTGGGTTCCCTGCTCAAATGAAGCCCCCAGGTTCCTCGGCACTTCGAGGCTAGAGGCTCCGGCAAGTGCCAGGCGAGCATTCGCCACCGTTCGCCAGGGCCCGCCAGACTACAAAGCCAGTGCCCGACGGGTGTGTTGTAGGGGTGCGCCACCTCGCCCCTCGGGTCGGGCGGCGTCCCACCAGCGCCGGGGCTGTCCCCCGACCGTGGCACGGGACGCTCCCGGTCCTCACCCGAGGGGGTGGCGCGGCCGGGTGGCGCGGGGGCGCCGGGCACGGCCACGGCAGTCCGGCCGACCGCATTCCCCAGGGTGCGGACGGTCGGAACACCGCCGAACAGGGGTTCCCGACCCCGCGTCCGTGCCCGGCGCCCGCGCTCCACCCACCGACCGAAGCAGGGCCGCCGTCGCGCCAGGAAGCACGCGGCGACGGCCCTCCCGCCCCGCGGGGCGCACCCGCCGACGGACCGGAAGGGACCACCCTCAGCCCATGTACTCCTCAGCGACGACCCCCACGCCGACCGCGACCCGCACCGCGCTGCGCCCCCCCACCGCAGCCACCGGCCGTCCCGGGCCCAAGCAGGTGCCCCCGGCGAGCCGTCCGGTCGCTCCGCGCGGCACCGAGGGCCGGTCCACGGACGCCCGGGTCCCGGCCGGCCGTACCGCGCTGGGGCTGCGCGGCCCCGAGGCCGCCCCGCCGGTCGGCCACCGCCTCCCGCTCGCCCGGCAGGCCGACGGCCAGGTGCTGCGCACCCGGCGGCCCGGCCAGCCGGTCGGACCGGAGCGGATCGATCCGTCGGCGCTGCAGACCCCGGCGGTCCGGGCCGCGCTGGGCAGCGTCGCGCGGATATGTCCCGCGTTCACTCCGCGCCAGGTCCTGCGCGAGGGCAGCCGCCACATCCTGGTGGCGGGCACCATCGGGCGGGCTCCGGTGGTCGCCAAGTGCCTGGCGCCGCAGGCGGTGCGGAGTGAGTACTTCGAGCAGCTGGTGGCCGACTTCCACCACGAGGTCGCGGTCTACCGGGCGTTCGTCCGGCACCGCCCACCGGTGCGGCTGCCCCGGCTGGTCGCGGCCGACCACGACCGCTGCGTGCTCGTCATGGAGCGCGTTCCCGGGCGGCCGGCCGCCCGGGAACGCCACCCGGTCAACGCGCCCACCCCGGGCGAGGTGCGGGCGCTGCTCGGCGCCGTCCGGACGCTGAACCTCTGGCGGCCGCCGAGCGACGTCTTCCAGCCGCGCCTGGACTACCAGTTGGAGATCGCCCGCTACCACTCGGTGGGCCAGCTCACCGACCGGGACGCCGGCGACCTGCGCGGCCTGCTGCACGGCCTGGGCCACACCCCGCTGCAGCTGTGCCACGGCGACGCCCTGCTCAGCAACATGCTGCTGGCGCCGTCCGGCCCGGTGCTGGTCGACTGGGAGCAGGCCGGCTGGTACCTGCCGGGCTACGACCTGGCGGTGCTGTGGAGCGTGCTCTCCGGAGACACCGCGGCCCGCCGCCAGATCAGCCAACTCGCCCAGAGCGGCGGCACGCTGGCCCGGGACGCGTTCCTGGTGAACCTGGTGCTGGTGCTGATGCGCGAGATCCGGCTGTACGACGTGCCGGGCGCCGGCGAGGAGCAGCGGATCATGATCCGCCGGCTCTACGACGACGCCGCGCTGGCCCGCCGGGCCGTCCGGGCCGCGGTCGGCACCCGCTGACCCGCCGGGTCCTGCGGAACTGCCGGATCCGCGGGGGCGGTTGAACCACCGGGGCCGCTACGGCCGGGCGCCGCTTCCCAGGGCGGCCCGGCCGGCGGCGTCCAGGACGGCCTCCTCGGCAGCCAGGTGCACCCGGCTGCTCAGCACGTCCCGCAGGTAGCGCTCCAGCGGGTGACGCCGACTCAGCCCCGGGTTCCCGGTGAGCGCGACGGCCTGCTGGACGGCCGCCGTGGCGGCCCGGGTGGCCAGCAGTTGGGCGGGGCCGGTCCGGGCCACCGCGTCCGGATCGCCCCGGTCCACCCGGGGGGCCAGGCCGTGGACCAGTTCCTCGGCGCCGATCAGCTGGGCCTCGATCTCGCCGAGGGCGCAGCGGTAGCGCGGCAGGGTGCCGAGCGGTTCGGTCAGATTGGCCGGAGTGCGCTGGTTCAGGAAGCGGACCAGCCAGGCCTCGGCGGCCCGGGCGACCCCGATCGCCACCGCGGCGAGGGCCAGATCCTGCCAGGCGCGGGCGAGTTCGGCCTCCGCGTGGTCCTCCTGGCCGGGCGTGCGCAGGCCGAGCGCGAGTTCGACCGGAACCCGCACCCCGTCCAGGACGACGTCGTGGCTGGCACTGGCCCGCAGGCCGAGCTGGTCCCAGGTCGGGTCGATCTCGATGCCCTCGCTCTCGCCGCGGACCAGGAACGTCCCGACCCTGGGCTCGGGTTCGTCGGTCCGCGCGGTGACGGCCATCCAGGCCAGTGCCTCGGCGCCGGTGCAGTACGTCTTCCGGCCGGTCAGCAGCCAGCCGTCGTCGTCCCGCCGGGCCACCGTCCCGGGCAGCGCGTCCGGCCGGCCGCCGGGCTCGGCCCGGAGCGTGTTGACCAGTGCGGGCCCGCGCCGGGACTCGGTGAGCAGCCGCCGGTAGCCGGCCGTCGGCCAGCCCGCGCGGCGGGCCTGCTCGGCGTGCTGGAGCAGGGTGAAGGCGGTGACCACGGCCACCGAGGCGTCCCCGCGGCCGAGTTGGGTCAGCACCTGGACGGTGTCGGCGAGCGTGCCGCCCGGTCCGCCGTACCGCGGGGAGACGGTCAGGGTGAGCAGCCCGGCCTCGTGGACGGCCTCGATGCCCTGGTACGGGAAGGTGGCGTCGCGGTCGTGCTCCTCGGCGCGGGCGGCGAGCAGGTCGACCACCCGGGGCAGGCCGGCCAGGGCGGCCTCGACCGCCGAGCGCTCCGGTGCGGGTCCGGGCGCCGGGGCGGGGGCCGTGGGCTTCGCGGGCGACGCGATGTGGCCGGAATCCGACGGTTCGGTTCGGGCACGATTGTTCGGTGAACGATCGTTGGCGGCGGTGGTCGTCATGGACTGGTGCCTCCGGGCGGCAGCGTGGGCTCAGCGAGTGCGGGCGGCACGCCGTACGGGCGCGCGGAACCGGCCGGCGGCCCCGGAGGCCGACCTACGACCACCCCCGGGATTGTCGGCGCCGACCCGGTCCGGTGTCGGCCGCCCGCCGCCACGGGGCGAGATCCCCCCTCAGCGGCCCGGACAGACCGCGCTGGCGGTCCGGCGCAGGTCCAGATGCCTGCGGCGGGTCAACAGCGGGAGACGGCACGGCATGTCCGCGACTGTACGAACCGGTGATCGATACCGTCAAGCAGCGTCCGGGCCCCGGGCGGGCCCGGTCAGCCCTGCTGGAACATGTCGGCCGGGAGCGGCTTCAGCAGCTGGTACAGGTCGTCCGAAATCGGTCGGTCCCAGGACGCGATGGTGACCAGCACGCCGTCGCTGCGGTCGAACTGGGCGCAGAACACTCGCTCCTCGCTGACCTTGACCTTCTTCACGATCAGCAGGTCGTCCCCGAGCATGACCGGGAAGTCCTCGGCCGAGACGAACTCGACCGGCTCGTCGTTCTCCAACGCCGCGAGCAGCTGCCGCACCTCGAAGGGCACCTCGTCGCCGGTCTCCCGGGCGGGTGAGCCCTCGGGGAGGTTGCCGATGAACATCGCCGGGCCTCTGCCGCCGAACAGGTCGTAGCGCAGGAAAATGCCCTGGCAGGAGCCGTCCGGGCCGGTCATCATGGCCGCACCGAAGTCGCCGGGCCAGTCGCCCGGGTCCATCGCGAGCACGTCGAAGTCCGGGCCGGCGGGCTGTCCGGAGCGACGGCGGAGAAAAGACATGGGAACATCGTACGTGTCCGGCACACCACACCCGCGAGGCGGGTGGGACACCGACGGGGGTCGGGCGGGAGGTCGACGCTCAGAGACCAATGTTGACTCTGAGCAACCGTCCGGGCTACGTTCGGTTCAGCACGACAGCCGTTCTGGGTCTCACCCTCCGGGGGGACGGCATGTCGCAACGCGGCCCTACACGCGTTTCCCTCACTGTGCACTTGTCATGCCGAACTGCCGAGCACCCAGCTTCGTCATCGCACACAGCACAACACACAAGCCAACAGTTCCATCGCAGTTCCATGCACCAAGAGACCAGATCCGCGGGGCCCCGGCCCGTCGCTCCCGTGGATCTGCTCGGGACGCCGCCGCGTGGGGGCGTGCGGGTCCCGAGCAAAAGGTGCCGTTGTCCGAGTCGCTCTCGGCTTCGGCGCCAGCCTCCCGGCGACTGCCGGCCCCTCGTGGGCCGGGACCGGCCGACGCACCCCGGTGCGCAGGGGATGACTGGGAGGCATGGCCTGGCTGCTGCCGGGCCGCACAGCAGGCGCCGTGTCTGGCCGCGTGGGGGCGGTGGGCACGGCGTCTGCCTGTGCTCATACTCAGCTGCGTTTGTCTAACAGTCAACAGAAATTCTGACGGGACACGCTCAAAAGATCATCAGTTGTGATGTTCGGTACCAGAAATCAGCGTCCGAGCTCCCGAACCGTCCCCGAACGACCGGCGGAGCGGCCCGGACGCGGCACGTGTGCCGGCGGCTCGGACCGCTCCGCGGGTGCGCCCAGACGGCGCGGGTGGCTCAGGTGAGGTCGAACTCGCCGTCCCGGGCACCGAGCACGAAGGCCCGCCACTCGGCCGGGGTGAAGACCAGGATCGGCCCGTCCTCCTGTCGGCCGTCCCGCATCCCGATGTACCCGTCCACGAACGCGATCTGGACGTCCCCGACGCCCTGGCTGCTGCACAGCCACTCGGCCCCGGTGAAGTCCACCTTCGGCTTCCCGTTCGGCGCGAGCTCCGGCTTCGCCCCGACCGCACCGGCGTCCAGCCCGGTGTCCGTACCGCTGTTCACTGCCACTGACCGATCTCCTCCCGACGGCGTTCCACGATCAGCCTAACCACACCTCCCGGCCCCGGTCAGCGGGTTGACGAGGACTCTGCCGGACCGGGGAGGAGGGCCGGCGGAGGAGCGGTCGGGGCGCGGTGGGGCGTGTCCCGACCGGCGGGGCCCCGGGCAGCTGCCAGAGTGCTGCCAGGACGCGTACGGACCCGCCCGCCGGGCAGGGATCGGCCGGCGGTTCGGTACGGGCCGCTCGACGGTTCGGTACGGGCCCCGGGCCGCCGCCGCGCCGCTCGCACCGCCCCGCACGCCGACGGTCCGCCCGCGACCCGTCCAGGACCCCCTCGCGCCCCGTTCACGACCCCGCCCACCACCCGACCACGACCCCGCCTTAGGGAGCAGCCGATGAGCCGCCGGGACGGCACCCGCGCCGACGTCATCCCCATCTCCGACGCCCCCTCGGCCCATCCGCCGGCGCCCCGCGCCCCGCTCTCGCCCACCCCGCTGCCCCGGCCCACCCCGGCCCGGACCGCCTTGCACGGCCGGGTCGGGATCGTCCTGGTCTCGCACAGCCAGGAACTGGCCACCGCCGTGCGCTCCCTGGCGCTCACCCTGACCGGATCCGACTCCCCCGCGCCGGTCGCCGCGACGGGCGGGGACCCGGCCGACGGGCCGGGCATCAGCGCGGTGCTGGTGGCCGCCGCCACCCGGCGGGTCGACCAGGGCCACGGCGTGGTGGTGCTCGCGGACCTCGGCGGCGCGGTCACCACCGTGCGGGCCCTACTGTCGGAGGCCGACGAGCACGGCCTGCCGTTCCCGGTCCGCTTCGCGAACGCGCCCTTCGTGGAGGGCGCGGTGGCCGCCACGGCGACCGCCACGGCGGGCGGGGACCTGGCGGCAGTACTGGATGCGGCGGAGGAGGCCTACCGGCAGCAGAAGGACTGACCGCCGTGGGGCTCCCTACGGGTGCTCGCGGCCGCCCCAGGTGAAGACCGCCGGGCCGCGGCACTCGAGCGCGTGGCGCAGCCGGTCGTGCTCGAAGTCGAGCATCGGCGGCAGTTCGTCCAGTGCGAACCAGCCCACCTCCAACGACTCGTCGTCGTTCACCCGGGCCTCGCCGCCGACCGCCCGGCAGCGGAAGGTCAGCACCAGGTACTCCGTCACATCGCCGTTCGGGTAGGTGACCGGCGGCGTGACGGTGGCCGAGGCGAGCAGCTCGGGCACGACCACCACACCGGTCTCCTCCAGGCACTCGCGCACCACGCCGTCGGCCGGCTGCTCGCCGGGGTCGAGGATGCCGCCGATCGACGCCCAGCGCCCGTCGTCGACCCGGCGGGCGAGCAGCACCCGGTCCCGGTCGTCCACCACGACGGCGGCGACGGCGCTCAGCCAGAGCGGACGGGTGCCCACGAGGGAGCGGAGCTCGAGGAGGAAGGGGGGTATCGCCATGGGGCGCAGCCTATCGAGCCGTCTGGTGCCGCTCGAGAACCCATTCACAGTAAAGAGGGATGAAGTCGTTGTCCGGAAATGGTGAAAGAAGAGCGCGAGAGATTGTCGGATGAGATGGCATTCGGTCGTTCTGGCCAATTTCGTTCGATCTGTTGATCAATCGCACTGGCGCGGGCGACTCGGTGCGCGGAAAATTGTCGGGTCACCGTCAGAGTGCGGCGCCCCGCCGGCGAAGCACCCCGAAAACGATCCGGCCGAGCAGCAGCACGCCCGTCGCCAGGCAGCCGGCCACCGCCATCGCCCAGGCCGGACCGTCACTGTCCGGAACGATCACGGCCACGACGATGCCCAGCGCGAGGCAGGCCAGGCCCGCCACGGCCAGCGGAATCCGGTGGGTGACCAGGGCTCCACCGCTGCACGCGCGTCCCCAGCGGGTCGCACCGTGCAGATGGAAGGGATCACGGTCCGCATCTGCCATGAGCCCAAGGTACCCCGGGCCGGCCCGGGCGGCAGCCCGCAGGAAGTGACGGCCCGAACACGCTGTGCAACTGCCCGTCCGGGGTGCTCCTGGCCTGCGGACGCGTGTGCGTGCTCCACAATCAGTCCACGAAAAATCCTCGTCCCCCCGGTACAACCATCCGTCCGGTGCAGCGGTCTCAATGGCATCGAGTGATCCAGGAGCCGTTCACGGGACGGGTGAGAACCCCCCACCGAGAACCGGAATACCCAGGGGGCGGAGCCGCCGCCCCCTGGAGTCGGAGGCCGGGCTCCATCCTCCGGCGGTACCGCCACGCCGCTCGGCGACCAAGGGGGAACCGTTGCCGCAGACCCAATCCACCCCGTCGACCTCCACAGCCCGCGCCAGGCCCGTACCCGGCGTGCGGGCCCTGCCGCCGCCCACCGGCTGCGCCGCCGACCACCACGGCGCCGGCCGGACCCGACCGGCCGTCGAGGCCAAGTGCTTCGAGGCCTCGCGCTTCGAGGCGAGGCCTGTCGGCGCGAGGCCGGTCGACGCGGGGCACGTCGACACGGGGCACGTCGACGCGAAGCAGATCGGGACGGAACAGCAGGACGCGCGGGGCGAATGGCTGCGGTTCGCCCCCGTACAACCATTGTTCCGGGCCCGGGCCGCCCAGCGACTCGCCGTCCTCGCCTACCACGGGGTGACCGACCACCGCTCCTTCGGCGCCCAGCTCGACCGACTGCGAAGGCTCGCCACCCCGGTCTCGCTGGAGGCCGTCCTCCAGGCCGTCACCGAGCGGCGGCCGCTGCCGCCGCGCAGCGTGCTGGTCACCTTCGACGACGCCGACCGGAGCGTCCTCACCCACGCCCTGCCCGCCCTCGACGCGCGCGGCATCCCCGCGACCGCCTTCGTCATCTCCGAACTCATCGGCACCGAGCGCCCCTTCTGGTGGCACGAGGCCGACTTCCTCGCCCGCCACGGCGGCCGCGCCCGCTCACTCGACTGCGGCCACCCCTCCCAGCTGCTCCCCCGGCTCAAGGCCATGCCCGACCCGGACCGCCGTCGCAGCCTGCACGAACTGCGGGTCAGCGCCGACCGCCGGCCACCCCGCCAGGAACAGCTCACCCCCGCCGACCTGCTCGCACTGCGGGACGGCGGCGTCGCCATCGGCAACCACACCCAGGGGCACCCGTGCCTCGGCCGCTGCGACGACGCCACCGTCCGCGCCGAGATCACCGGCGCCCACGAAGCCCTCACCCACTGGCTCGGCGAACGCCCGATCGCCTTCGCCTACCCCGACGGCGGCCACGACCCCCGCGCCGAAACCGTTCTTCAGGAGCTCGGCTACCGCCTCGGCTTCCTCTCCGACCACCGCCTCGGCCCCCGTCTCCCCACCCACCCCCTCCAGATCAGCCGCCTCCAGGTCGACTCCACCACCAGCACCCGCCGCTTCGACACCATCCTCTCCGGCCTCGAACCCGCCTACCGCCGCTGGCGCCGCCAAGCAGTCGCCTGACGGCTGCCGCCGCCGTGGGAAGTCGACCGGCTCGACTTCCCACGCGGCGGCGGCTCGGGCGCCGGGGCACTCTTCCGGCCAATTCCGCACCTCCGGCGTACTGCCGGAGAGGCACGCGGTGTGCCCGAACGGCATCACCGGACCGCACAATTCAGCCACCACGCCCGGCCAGGCGCTCGGCTGCCCGCACGGGACGCCAAGGCATTCGCCCATCGGAGCACGAGAAGCCGGCCGGCCGACAAGTCCACGGCCCGAGCGAACCGGCCGCCCCGCAACACCCATGCCGCTGCGCGAGACGTCGACCCAGCCGACTTCCCATGCGCATAGCTGCACGCCAGGTGCCGCGCCCAGAGCCCGAACGCTCGCCCGCCCCGCGATCAGGTGTTGCCCGGGCTGCGCGAGAAGTCGGCCCGGTCGACTTCCTATGCCGTGGTGCCGCGCCCGGGCCCGAACGCTCGTGCCGCCCGAGGCCCCCGCAGTTCAGGGTGTTGCCCGGGCTGCATCAGAAGTCGGCCCGGTCGACTTCCTGCGCCGTAGCGCTGGGCCCGCTCGTGTCGCCCGGGTTCCCGCGAGCAAGGGGTGTTGCCGGTGGTGCGTGGGAAGTCGGCCTGGTCGACTTCCTGTTCCTCGGGGTGGGGGTGGGTCAGGCGGTGACGGGGGCGAGGGTGAGGCCCTGGGGGTAGAGGGTGGCGGTGGGGGGGAGGGTGGCGGGGGTGCCGGCGTGGAGGACGGTGAGGGTGCCGGTGCCGGTGCGGGTGGGGTCGGCGACGCGGCGGAGGGCCTGGGCGGCGACGGCGTCGGCGGAGCCGTGGAAGGTGAGGGCCTGGGAGGCGGTGGGGGCGACGGCGGTGCGGATGCGGTCGGCGACGAGTTCGTAGTGGGTGCAGCCGAGGACGAGCGCGTCGGTGCCCTGCGGGGTGCGGGCGGCGGCGTCGGCGATGGCGGCGGTGATGGCGTCGTCGTCGCCGTGTTCGATGGCGTCCGCGAGGCCGGGGCAGGCGACCTCGGTGATGTCGGCGGTGCCGCCGAAGTCACGGATGAGTCCGCGCTGGTAGTCACTGCCGGTGGTGGCCGGGGTGGCCCAGATGGCGACGCGGCCGCCGAGTGCGGCGGCGGGCTTGATCGCCGGGACGGTGCCGATGACGGGCAGCCCGGGCTCGAGTTCGGCGCGCAGGGCGGCGAGCGCGTGGACCGAGGCCGTGTTGCAGGCGATCACCAGGACGTCGGGCTCGAGGGCGGCCGCGGCCCGGCAGCAGCCGAGGGCCAGTTCGGTGACCTCTTCGGGCGTGCGCGGTCCCCACGGCATCGAGGCCGGGTTGGAGGAGAGCACCAGATCGACGTCGGGGCGCAGCTTCCGGAGGGCGTCGGCGGCGGCCAGCAGGCCGATTCCAGAGTCCATCAGTGCGATCTTCACGAGGCAAGACTTTAGTCGATCCCCCCGTCCCGGCCGGTTCTGCGGCAGACTGCCGGGGTGACCGTCCTGCTGTGGATCGCCGCGTTCTCCCTGCTGGTCTGGCTCTGGCTGGCGTGTTGCCACGGTCTGTTCTGGCGCACCGACGTCCGGCTGCCACCGCGTCGTCCGCCGGTGCGGTGGCCGCAGGCGGTGATCGTGGTGCCGGCCCGGGACGAGGCGTCGGTGCTGCCGGTGAGCCTGCCGACGCTGCTGGCGCAGAAGTACCCGGGGCGGGCGCGGGTGATCCTGGTGGACGACCACAGTTCGGACGGCACGGGCGCGGTGGCGGCGGAGCTGCGGACGATGGACGGGCTGGAGCTGACGGTGACCACCCCTCCCCCGCTGCCGCCGGGCTGGACGGGCAAGCTGTGGGCGCTGCGGCACGGGGTGGAGCTGGCCGGTCCGGACGCCGAGTACCTGCTGCTGACCGACGCGGACATCGCGCACGGCCCGGATTCGCTGGCCGAGCTGGTGGCCGCCGCCGAGGGCAACGGGCTGGACCTGGTGTCGCAGATGGCCCGGCTGCGGGTGGAGACCGGTTGGGAGCGGCTGATCGTCCCGGCCTTCGTGTACTTCTTCGCCCAGCTGTACCCGTTCCGCCGGAGCAATCGCCCCGGCTCCCGGACCGCGGCCGCGGCGGGCGGCTGCTCGCTGGTGCGGCGGGAGGCGCTGGAGCGTGCGGGCGGGGTGGCGGCGATCCGGGGGGCGGTGATCGACGACGTGTCGCTGGCCCGGGCGGTGAAGTCCTCGGGCGGGCGCACCTGGCTGGGTCTGGCCGGGGAGGTGGACAGCGTCCGCCCGTACCGCCGGCTGGAGCAGTTGTGGCGGATGGTGTCGCGCAGCGCGTACGCCCAGTTGCGGCACTCGCCGGTGCTGCTGCTGGGAACGGTGCTGGGCCTGGCACTGGTGTACCTGGTGCCGCCGGTGGCGACGGTGGCCGGTCTGGTGGCGGGAGCGCCGCTGGTGGCGGTGGCGGGCGGGGCGGCCTGGGCGCTGATGGCGGGCACCTACCTCCCGATGGTCCGGTACTACGGGCAGCCGGCGGCGGCCGTAGTGCTGCTGCCTTTCACGGCCTCGCTGTACCTGCTGATGACGGTGGACTCGGCGGTGCAGCACTGGCGGGGCCGGGGCGCGGCCTGGAAGGGCCGGACGTACTCGCGGGCATGAGCGGCCCTGAGCGGCCCTGAGCGGATACGAGCGAGCATGAGCAAGCATGAGCGGACACGAGCGGACACGAGCGGCACGGGAAAACCGCGGGCGCGCCGGGCCGGTCGGATCCATACTGCTCGGATGGACCGTCAGCGGATCTCCCGGCTCGCCCATGCCCACCACCCGATCGCGGCGCCGTTGTCGGACGGGTCGGTGGCCCGTCTGTTGGACCGCGCGCTGGCCGGGCAGGAGAGCGGCCGGGCGGTGGACCTCGGCTGCGGTGAGGGCGCGTGGCTGCTGCGGGCGCTGGCCGCGCGACCGGGCTGGCGGGCGGTGGGGGTGGACGTGGACGCGGCGGCACTGACCCGGGCCCGGGAGACGGCGACCGCGCTCGGCGTGGTGGGCCGGATCGGCCTGCACCACCGGGACGCCCGGGAGTTCACCGACCGCGAGCCCTTCGACCTGGTGCTGTGCGTGGGCGCCACCCATGCCTTCGACGGGCTGCTGCCCACACTGGCGGCGGCCCGCGAACTCCTCGCTCCGGGTGGGCGGTTGCTGGTCGGCGACGGGTTCTGGGAGCGCGAGCCGTCCCGGGAGGCCCTGGACGGGCTGGGCGCCGTCCCGGAGGACTTCGCGGATCTGGCGACCACCACCGACCGGGTCCTCGCGGACGGTTGGACCCCGGTGTACGGGCACGTCAGCACGGCCCGGGAGTGGGACGACTACGAGTTCTGCTGGACGGGTTCGCTGGCCGAGTGGGCGCTGGACCACCCGGACCACCCGGACGCGGCGGCTGCCCGCGAGGCCGCGGACCGCCACCGCGCCGACTGGCTGCGCGGCTACCGGGGAACGCTCGGCTTCGTCACCTATCTGCTGCGCCGCGACTGAATTCCCCGGCAGCGGCGACTACTTCTGCGTCCTGGCGAGGAAGTCGTCGATCAGCGGGGCGATTTCGGGCAGTTTCTCCTCCAGTGCGAAGTGCCCGGTGTCGAGGACGTGCAGTTCGGCCCCGGGCAGGTCGCGCAGGTAGGCGCGGGCGCCGGCCTCGGTGAAGAAGGGGTCGTTGCGCCCCCAAACCACCAGGGTGGGCGGCTGGTTGGCGCGCAGCCAGTCCTGCCAGACCGGGTAGAGCTCGACGTTCGAGAAGTAGTCGAGGGCCAGTTCGACCTGGATGTCCTTGCGGCCGGGCAGGTCGAGGAAGTGCTGGTCGAGGGTCCAGCCGTCCGGGGCGACCAGGCTCGGGTCGCCGGTGCCGCCCTCGTACTGGCTGCGGGTGATGTCCAGGGTGAGGATCGACCGGGCGACCTCCTCGGCACCGGGAACGCCGCGCCGGTGGGCGATGAACTCCCTTGCCTGGTCGGAGAGCCCCTCCTCGTACGCGTTGCCGTTCTGGACCACCAGGCCGGTGATCCACTCCGGCCGGCGGGTGGCCAGCCGCAGGCCGACCGGTGCGCCGAAGTCGAAGACGTACATCGCGAAGCGGTCCAGGCCGAGGGCAAGGCAGAAGCGCTCGATGACGTCGGCGAGGGTGTCGAAACGGTACGGGAAGGCGTCGGGCGCGGGGCTGTCGCTGTTGCCGAAGCCCGGGTAGTCAGGGGCTATCAGGCGGTAGTGGGTGCCGAGCGCGTCGAGCAGTCGGGCGTACTGATGGGAGGCGGAGGGGAAGCCGTGCAGCAGCAGGAGAACGGGGGCGTCGGCCGGGCCGGTCTCGCGGTAGAAGACGCGCAGGCCGTCGAGGTCGACGTGGCGGTGGTGGACGTGCGGGATCGTCAGCTCGCTCATAACTAACCATTAAACAGCATCTGAATGGTTAGGCAAGGGGTTCGTTCGAGCGAGCTGATCGACCGTCATCCGCCCGCCGGGGTTCAGCGCTTCTGCAGCTGCTCCCGCTGCACCAGGTAGTCCAGCACCTCGGGCATCGCCTCGACGCCGCCGGCCTTGGTCGGCGAGGTGCGGTACTCGCCCTGGACGACCACCGTCGGCAGCTCGTTGACTCCGTACCGGACGAACTGGACGACCGCGTCGTCCACCGACCGGCCGACCTCGGCGGAGCGGTAGGCCGTGCGGAAGCGCTCGGCGTCGACGCCGTGGCGCACCGCCCAGTCGGTGGCGGCCGCCTCGGTGGTGAGGTCGGCGCCGTCGGTGTGGATCGAGCGGAAGGCACTGGTCTGCAGCTGCTCGACCAGGCCGAGGCGCTCCAGCGTGTAGTACAGGCGCGCATGGGCACGCTGCACGCCCTCGTCCGGGCTGCCCTGCCAGATCGCCGGGACCCGGCGCAGCGCGACGTCGGCGCGGTGCTTCTCCGCCCAGGCCTGCAGCGGCTGCTCCAACGCCTGGGAGTGACTGCAGTCGTACCAGAAGAACTCGACGACCTCGGTGCGGGCGCTCTCACGCACCGGCTGAGCGTGGTCGAGCTTGACGAACTGGGCACCCTCGGTGGGGGGTTGATGGGTCACCGCACCGGCCTGGACGGGGGACACGGCGATCCCGGCGGCGACGGCGAGCAGGACGGCGGACCGCAGCAGCGAATTCGAGTTCACATCGGGCAGTTTGCTGGTGACGGTCCGTTACCGGCGAGTCGGTACGGAACGGCTGGCCCGGATTCGCTCGAACGGCGTAACTGGGCTCATCCCGTAGCGCGCGGCGGCGCGCGTCGGGGCTCGGCGGCGCGCGTCGGCACGTCGGGGCTCGGCGCGCCGGTGGCGGTCATCGGCGCTCGGCGGCCGGAGGGCCCTGCCGTCAGCGAGCGGGATCGTCCGTCCAGACCTCGGCGACCAGCCGCTGCCAGTCGTCCACCACCGCGCCCAGCTCGAAGTGCTCCAGCGCGTGCGCCCGGGCGGCCGCGCCGAGGCCCGCGCCGTTGCAGGACAGCACCTTGGCCAGCGCCTCGGCCAGCGCGAGCGGGTCCCCCGGGGCGACCAGCGCTCCGGTGGCACCGTCCCGGACCACCTCGCGCACCCAGCCGACGTCGGTCGCCACAGCCGGCACCCCCGCCAGGGCCGCCTCGATCAGCGCGCCGGGCACGCCCTCGCTGTCGCTGGTGAGCAGCAGCGCGTCGGCGGCCCGGTAGAGCGGCGCCGGGTCGGGCAGCGGGCCGAGGAAGTGGGCGCGGGCGGCGGCCGGGTGGCGGGCCAGTGTCTCCAGCAGCGGGCCGTCCCCGGCGACGGCCATCCGGACGTCGGGAAGCCGGTCGAGTACGTCGAGGGCGAGGTCGAGCCGCTTCTCGGGGGATATCGCGCCGATCCAGGCGACCAGCAGGACGTCCGCGGGCAGACCCAGGGCGTGTCGGGCGGCGCGCCGGTCGGCCCGGCCGTCGGCGGGCGGATAGCTCTCGGCGGCACGGGAGTTGGGGATCACCCGGACCTTGCCCCCGGGCAGCCGGAACTGCTCCTCCAGCACCTCGCGCGCCTCGTCGGTGAGGGTGGTGACGGCGGCGGCACGGTGCATCAGGGCGCCGCCGCGCAGTCTGCGCAGCCGGTTGGCGGTCCAGTAGCGGGGGTGGCCGACGGAGACGTAGACGAAGGGGGTGCGGGTGCCGACCAGGGCGAGGGCGCAGGCGGCCAGGGTGTCGGAGCCGTGGGCGAGCACGACGTCGGCGGCCCGGGCGGCGGAGCGCAGCGCCCGCAGGGTGGTGGGGCGCAGGCGGCCGGGACCGAGGACGGCGGCGGCGCGCACCCTGGCGGTGTCGGGACACCCCTCTCCGCAGGTGCCCGGAACGGCCGTCCCGGCGGTGCACACCCCCGATACGGCCGCACCCGGCCGCGCGGGTGGCACGGCCGGGTGCGGGGCGAGGGCGCACAGCGCGGAGGCCTGGCCCCGGCGGCGCAGTTCCCGGTGGAGGTCACGGGCGAAGTTCTGGGCGCCGCCCCGGCGTTCGTCGCTGATCAGGTGCAGGACACGCGGGCGGACTCCGGCCGAATCGGCCGCCGTGTGGTCGGGCATGGACCGACCTTGGCACAGCGCTTCGCCCGGTACAGCCCCTTCGCGCAACCTCGCGGTGGCCCGCGCGCCCGCGCCCGTACACCCGGTGTGCGCTGAAGGGCCGCCGTCGTGCGCCGGTTGCGACCGCCCTGCGCCCCGTTTCACCCCCGGCCGCACCACACTGCCGCCCTCCGCTCCCTCGTACCCCTTGTGTCAAGGACCGGCTCACACCATCGGGCGGGGAACGAGCCGTAAGACGCCGATAGGCCGGTACGCGGAGGGCCTGCGCATCAGCCGGGTGCGCCGGGTCGGGCCGGGACGGGGGGTCGGGCCGACCGGTCGGCCGGTTACGCGGATCGGGTGAACGCGGGTTGGACCTCGCCCCTGGCCGGTCGGCAGGATGTCCGGCCGGGGCCCTGCCGTGCTGCCCCATCTCCCCCTTCCCCGTTCGGATTTGGAGTCACCCGGTGTTCAAGGGATTCCGCAGCTTCCTGCTGCGCGGAAACGTGGTGGACCTCGCGGTCGGCATCGTGATCGGCGCGGCCTTCACCGCCGTCGTCACCGGGTTCGTCAGCGCCTTCCTCACCCCGCTGGTCGGGGTCGCCACCGGTGCGGTCGGCGACTTCACCCAGAAGACCTTCGAGGTGGGCGGCACCAAGTTCCCGTACGGCCTCTTCGTCAACGCCGTGATCGGGTTCGTCCTGTTCAGCGCGGTGATCTACTTCGCCGTGGTGGTGCCGGTCGGCAAGCTGCAGGACCGCTTCGAGAAGGCCAAGCCCGCGCCGGCCGCCAAGGTAGAGTGCCCGGAGTGCCTGAGCTCGATCCCGGCCGCCGCGACCCGCTGCTCGTTCTGCACCACCGAGGTCGCCGCCCGGCCGGGCCTGCCCGCGCAGTCCCACCCGCTGCAGACGCACTGACGTCCTGACGGCGGCCTGTGGAGCGCTCCTGCGGCCGGCTCGGATCGTCCGCCGTGGGCGCTGACGGGAAATTTATTCCCGAAACATTCACGAGCCCCCGCCGCACCGTCGGCGGGGGCTCGAATGCGCCCGCGCACGCCCCGTCCGCAAAAGTTTCTCCATGAGGCCCCGCCCGTCCACCGGCCGGTCACCGCAAGACTTTCCCGGCCGCCGCGTCCGGGCGCTGTTCGATCACTGACGGGGCGCCAGGGTTGTCCGGAACTGAGCGCCAGTATGTCCGTTCTTCCTACTTTCGAAACCTTTGTGCGAGCGAAGACTGTGTAAACACTCGAACTGCTCCCTCTCCCGCTCTCCTCAGCAGGCGCATTGTGGGCTTACCGTATGCCCCATGACCTCGCCCCGCTCCTACGACGGAGTCGGCTACCCCTCTCCGTCCTTCTCCTCCGGCACGCCGATCTACGACAGCCTCGTGGCTGAGCGCGGCGTTCCCCAGATCGCACCCATCAACGTGCCGGCCGCCCTGCCGCCGGCCCTGTCCTCCGGTTACGGATCCGGCCTCGGCCAGTCCTACGAGAACCGGTACGGCAACGGGTACGAGACCCCCGGCAGCAACCTCCCCGCGCTGCCGCCCGCCCGCCTCGCCCTGGGCCCCGGCCCGAGCAGCGGCCCCTCCGCCGGCCCGGCCACGGCGTACATCCCCGCGCAGTCCGCGCCGGCGTACGCCTCCGCCCCGCAGCCGCCGGCCCCCGGATACGGCGCCCCCCAGCCGTACCAGCGGCCGCAGCCCGCCGCCCCGGCCTTCGCCCAGACCGCCAGCGGCGGCTACCAGCCCACCGGCGGCCAGAGCTTCGGCGGCCAGAACACCTTCATCGGCCAGGGCGGCCAGCAGACCTTCGGCGCGCAGTCGACCGGCGGACCGGCCGGTTTCGGCCAGGGCCAGCCCGGTGGCCTCCCGCAGGGCGGTCCGCAGAGCTTCGGCGGCCAGCAGTCCTTCGGCGGTCCGAACCCGGCCGGCCCCGGCGACCAGGGCTTCGGCGGCGCCCAGCTGCGCCCGGCCATGGCGCCGGTCGCGCCGGTCCGCCCGATGCAGCCGCAGCGGCCGGGCCCGTACGGCGAGCCCGGCGGCTTCCAGCAGGGCGGCTACCAGCCGCAGGCCCAGGGCTACTGAGCCACTGGCACCACGGGGCCGCCCCACCGGCTCGCACCCGCACCACCTGAGCACCACCCGGCGACCCCTGAACGCCGGGCGAACGGAGAAACGGGTCATCCACGGACCGCCCGGAACGCCCCCCACGGCGTACCGGGCGGTCCGTGCGCGTACCGGCACCATCGCGCTCGAAGCGCCCCGGGGGCCGTGCGACCGGCCGGAACGCTGCTGGCAGGATGGGGGAATGCAGCTCACCGGACTCCACGTCTACCCAGTCAAGTCGATGTACCGCCTGAGCCCGGACACCGCCGCGGTCCACCCCTGGGGTCTGGCCGGAGACCGGCGCTGGATGCTCGCCGACCCCACCGGGCGCTTCGTCAGCCAGCGCGAGAACGCCGCCCTCGGGCAGATCCGGGTCCACCCGCTGCCCGACGGCACGCTGACGCTGACCGCCCCCGACGGCTCCCGGATCGAGGTCGCCGCCCCCGCCGTCGCCACCGGCGCCCCGGTCGCCGAGGTCGAGGTCTGGGGCACCCGCTTCCGCGCCGTCGAGGCCGCCCAGGAGGCGCACCTGTGGATCGCCGAACACCTCGGCGACTACCGCCTGGTGCACCTGGACGACCCGCGCGCCCGGCCCGTCGACCCCGAGTACGGCGAGCCCGGCGACACCGTCTCGATGGCCGACGGCTTCCCGCTGCTGCTCACCACCACCACCTCGCTGGACCGGCTCAACGAGCTGATCGCCGCCGAGCACCCGGAGGGCCACGAGACCCTGCCGATGGAACGCTTCCGCCCCAACGTGGTGGTCAGCGGCGCCGAGCCCTGGGCCGAGGACGGCTGGCGCCGGATCCGGATCGGCGCGCTCACCTTCAAGGTGGTCAAGCCCTGCGGCCGCTGCGTGGTCACCACCACCGACCAGGAGAGCGGCGAGCGGCGCGGCCCCGAGCCGCTGCGCACCCTGGCCCGGCACCACAAGCTGCTGCGCAAGGCCGCGTTCGGGCAGAACCTGATCCCCGAGCGGCCGGCCGGCGTCGGGGGCGACGTGCTGGGCACGCTGCGGCTCGGCGACGACGTCGAGGTCCTGGAGGACGGGGCGCACTGGCCTGCCGACGGGCACTGAGCCGCCGACGGGCGCTGAGCCGTCGGCGGGCGCCGGCCGGAGCTGGGCGGGTGACCGTTCCGCGGGCGGCTGTTCCGCGGGCGGCCTGCCGGTACGGAAGAACCCCGGCCGTACGCGCCCGGCGAGGAACTCCGACTGTGCGCGCTCGTTGAAACAAGTGGTCGGAACCTGTGGCCGCGGTGGGCGCCCCCGGTGTCCGCGCGGCGACGGGCGGCCGGGCCGACCGCCCGGGCGGGCCAGGACGGGCGGCCGGATCACCCGCCGGGGCGCGCTACGGTGGGCGGACGGCCCGCGCACCCCCGCGCCCACGGCCCGTTGATCGCCGGCACGACGAAGGTGGGGACGACAGACCGTCATGGCTGAGCACAGGGTCCGGGTCACCCAGGACAGCGCATCCCGCTGGCGTCGCCGCGCGGGCGAGTACGACACGCTCACGGAGGCCCTGGCGGCCGCCGAGCCGGGCGACACCGTGACCGTCCGGCCGGGCACCTTCCGGGAGAACGTGCTGCTGGACAAGCCGGTGACGATCGTCCCGGCCCAGGGCCCGGGCACCGTCCGGATCGAACCGGCCTCCGGAGTGGCGATCACCGTCACCGCCGCCGCGACCGTGGAGGACCTGGTCGTCGAGGGCGGTGACAGCTCCACTCCGGCCGTCCTGGTCACCGGGCCGCAGGCGACGCCCGCGTTCCGCGGTTGCCGGATCGAGACCCGCTCCGCCACCGGGGTCGAGGTCAGCGGCGGGGCCCGGCCGACCCTGCGCGGTTGCGTGGTCGCCAACCCGGGCGGGCTCGGGCTGCGGCTGCGCGGCGAGGGAACGGCCGCCGCCTTCGAGGACTGCGAGGTCGCCGCGGCCGGCCAGGCCGGACTCGCCGTCCTCGGCGGAGCGACCGCCGTGCTGGACCGCTGCCGGGTGCACCACGCCTCCGGCGCCGGCGTGCTGCTCTCCGACCCGGGCAGCGCGGCCGAGCTCACCGGCTGCGAGATCTACGAGATCCGCGGCAGCGGCGTGCAGGCCGAGGCGCAGGCGGGCGGACGGCTGGTCGACTGCGACATCCACCGGGTCACCGGCAACGGCCTGACCCTGGACGGTGAGGCCGAACTGGTGCTCACCGGCTGCCGGGTGCACGACCTGCCGGAGAACGGCGCCGACCTGCGCGGACGCGCCAGGCTCAGCCTCGTCCACAGCACCGTCCGGGACTTCGGGCGCGGGGCGCTGTCGGTCTGGGACCAGGGCACCGAGGCGGTCGCCGAGTCCTGCCAGATCCACGGCTCCACCGGCGAGTACCCGGCACTGTGGGTCAGCGACGGCGCCCGGCTCACCCTCACCGACTGCTCGCTGCACGACCTGCCGGACGCGCTGTTCGTCCTCGACCGGGACTCCGCCGCCGTCGCCCAGGGCTGCTCGTTCAGCCGGATCCGCAGCTCGGCGGTCTCGGTCAGCGGTGGAGCCACGGTCTCGCTGGCCTCCTGCCGGGTGCAGGAGGCCGGGACCGGACTCTGGTTCCGCGACCACGGCAGCGGCGGGCTGCTGACCGACTGCGAGATCTCCGACGTCGCCACCGGCGTGATCGTCACCAAGGGCGCCGACCCGGTGCTGCGCGAATGCACCGTACGGGCGAGCACGGACGCCGGGGTGTACGTCTCGGCGCAGGGGCGGGGCACCTTCGAGGACTGCCGGGTCTCGCACGGCAAGGGCTTCGGCTTCCACATCATCGACGGGTGCCGCACCCAGCTGACCCGCTGCCGGGCGGAGCAGAACGAGCGGACCGGGTTCGAGTTCTCCGAACCGGGACCGATCGCCGAGGGGTGCACCTCGGACGACGTGGCACCGGCCGCTCCGGCGGGCGCGAGGACCTCCGGACTGCCGGACCTGCCGAGCCCACGGACGGCCCAACTGATCGCGGCCACACCCGTGTTGACTGCCGCATCGATGTCCTCGGCGGCCTCGGCCGCTTCGGCCGCCGCGGCGGCGACCTCCGCGATCGCGCCGATCCCGGACTGCCGGCCGGCCGACGAGGCACTCGCCGAGCTGGACTCGCTGGTCGGACTGGCCACGGTGAAGCAGGAGGTGCGCACCCTGATCGATCTGATCTCGGTCGGCCGGCGCCGCCGCCAGGCCGGGCTCAAGGCGCCCTCGCTGCGCCGGCACCTGGTCTTCACCGGTGCCCCGGGCACCGGCAAGACCACCGTCGCCCGGCTGTACGGCGAGATCCTCGCCTCGCTCGGGGTGCTCCAGCGCGGGCACCTGGTCGAAGTGGCCCGGGTCGACCTGGTCGGCGAGCACATCGGGTCCACCGCGATCCGCACCGCCGCCGCCTTCGACCGGGCGCGCGGCGGGGTGCTCTTCATCGACGAGGCGTACGCGCTCGCGCCCGAGGACGGCGCGCGGGACTTCGGGCGGGAGGCGATCGACACCCTGGTCAAGCTGATGGAGGACCACCGGGACGAGGTGGTCGTCATCGTGGCGGGCTACACCGCCGAGATGGAGCGCTTCCTGTCGGCCAACCCCGGTGTCTCGTCACGGTTCTCACGCACCATCACGTTTCCCGACTACACGGCGGACGAGCTGCTCGAGATCGCCCGGGCGCAGTGCGCGGAGCACGAGTACGCGCTCTCCGACGCCACCGAGGACGCGCTGCTGGAGCACTTCGCCCGGCTGGACCGCGGCCCCAACTTCGGCAACGGGCGCACCGCTCGGCAGGTGTTCGAGACCATGGTCGAGCGCCACGCGGTGCGGGTGGCGGCCCTGGCCGATCCGTCCACGGAGGAGCTGCAACTGCTGGTCCCGGCGGACCTGCCGACCGTGCCGCTGCCGTAGGGGTCGGGAACTCGCCGACGGCTTCGAGCCGTCGGGGGTGCATGGGCATGCTTCTGAACGGCGCGGCGGGCGGATTGCTGTTACCGGCCGGACTGGTGGTTCTGTTCTTCCTCGGTGCGGTGGTGCGGCGGTTCTACCGCCGGCCGGCGGCGGTGGAACCGGGCACCTCGGCGGGCGGCCGGGGCGCGGGGGCGACCGCGACGGAGGAGTTGCACGCGCTGCTCTACCCGAGCAAGCGGGTGCAGCTGGAACAGCGGCGGATCGAACTGGTGCTGCGGGACGACGAGCACGACGGTGCGCCGAAGCGCACGGGGATCGACCTCGCGGGTGGGCGGGCGGTGATCCGGCGGCGGACGGTGTGACGGTTGACGGGCTGACGGGCTGACGGGGCGACGGGGGACGGGGTGACAGCTGACGGATGACAGAATCTGAAATCTGTCATCCGTCAGCTGTTAGCTGTTAGCTGTCTTCTGTCAGTTGTCAGCCCGTCCAGGCGCCGCCGGCCAGGAAGGACTCCATCGCGGCCCGGTACGGCGCGATGTCGATCCGCTCGCCGGCCAGCCAGTCGTCCGAGTAGTACTTGTCCAGGTAGCGGTCCCCCGGATCGCAGATCAGGCTGACCACGCTGCCCGTCCGACCGGCCGCCCGCATCTCCGCGACGATCCGCAGTGCGCTCCACAGCCCCGTCCCGGTGGAGGCCCCCGCCTTCTTCCCGAGCACCTGCTCGAGCACCCGCACCGCGGCGATCGAGGCGGCGTCCGGCACCTTCATCATCCGGTCGACCGCGCCCGGCACGAAGCTCGGCTCCATCCGGGGCCGTCCGATGCCCTCGATCCGGGAGCCGCTCGCGCAGACGGCGCCCGGGTCGTGGTTGACCCAGCCGTCGAAGAAGCAGGAGTTCTCCGGGTCCGCGACGCAGATCCGGGTGTCGTACTGCATGTAGTGCACGTACCGGGCGATGGTCGCCGAGGTGCCGCCCGTCCCGGCGGTGGCGACGATCCAGGCCGGCTCGGGGTGAGGCTCCAGGCGCAGCTGGGCGAAGACCGACTCGGCGATGTTGTTGTTGCCGCGCCAGTCGGTGGCCCGCTCGGCGTAGGTGAACTGGTCCATGTAGTGCCCGCCGGTCTCCTCGGCGAGCCGCGCGGAGGCCTCGTACACCTCGTCCGAGCGCTCGACCAGGTGGCACTCGCCGCCGTGGAACTCGATCAGGTCGATCTTGGCCTGGCTGGTGCTCTTCGCCATGACCGCGATGAACGGCACCCCGATCAGCTGGGCGAAGTACGCCTCGGAGACGGCGGTGGAGCCGCTGGAGGCCTCGATCACCGGCTTGCCGGGGCGGATCCAGCCGTTGCAGAGCCCGTACAGGAAGAGCGAGCGGGCGAGGCGGTGCTTGAGCGAGCCGGTCGGGTGGGTGGACTCGTCCTTGAGGTAGAGGTCGATCCCCCACTCTGCCGGCAGCGGGAAGCGCAGCAGGTGGGTGTCGGCGGAGCGGTTCGCGTCGGCCTGGACCTTGCGCACCGCCTCCTTGAGCCAGGCGCGGTAGTTCGGGTCCGAGCGGTCGACGTCGACGGTCGGCTCGATGCCGAGGCTCACACCGGACTGGGTGCTCATGGTCACTTCTCCCTCATTGCGGCCCCCCGTTGCTCACTACGAGTGTATGAGAGTCACGATAAGTGACCGTTTTCGGAGGCACAGCTTCCGCTTATCGCGCTTGGGCCGCACTCCCGTCATCGCGCCCGGACCGCACTCCCGCCACTACACCGGGACGGCCTGCGGGTCCGCCAGGTACGGTCCCCAGCCGAGCTCGGCCGCGCCCGCGAGCGCGCCGTGCGCCAGCTCCGCGCCGACGATCGGCACCCGTCCGCTGCGGCCCCACAGGCTACGCTCGGCGACCACCGCGCGCAGGCGGTCGGGGGCGGCTTCCAGGAGGTCGAGGTGGAGTCCGCTGAGCACCACCCGGTCCGGGTTGAGGATGTTGGCGACCCCGGCCAGTCCGAGCCCGAGCCGGTCGATCACGTGCTCCACCGCCGCCCGCGCCCGCTCGTCGGTCGCGGCCGCCCAGCACAGTTCGCGCGCCTGGTCGAGCAGCGGGCGCCCCGGCTCCGGGGTGAGGCCGGCGGCGGCGAACAGCGCGTCGGGGTCGGTTTCGGAGTTGAGGCAGCCCCGGTTGCCGCACACGCAGGGACGGCCCTGCGGGTCGACGGTGAGGTGGCCGACCTCCAGGGCGAGCCCGGCACTGCCGGTGTGCAGGTGGCCGTCGATCACCAGGGCGCCGCCGACGCCGCGGTGGCCGGAGGTGACGAAGAGCAGGTGCCGGGCGCCGCGCCCGGCCCCGTGCCGGTACTCGGCGAGCGCGGCGAGGTTGGCGTCGTTGGCGATGGCGGTGGGCAACGGCCGCACCGCGTTCGGGCCGTGGTCGGCACGGCCGACCTCGACGTCGTACAGGTCGGCGACCGGCGTGCCGCTGGGCCAGGCGAAGTGCAGCGCGGCGAGCGCGGTGCCGTCCGGCTCGGTGACCGGGTTGGGCAGCGCGAGCGCGGCCGCCAGGCAACGACGGCTGGTCGAGCGGGCCAGTTCGGCGCCGGCCTGGGCGACCGCGCGCAGCATCCGGACCGGGTCGGTGGCGGCGGGCAGCGGCAGGTGGACCGGCGGGTCGAGGAGTCCGCCGAGGCCGGCCAGGGTGACGCTCAGCCCGTCGGCGTGGATCTGCCCGGCGACCACGACCGGGCCCTGCGGGTCGATCGCCAGGCGGTGCGAGGGGCGGCCGCGGCCACCGCCGGCCGGGCGCGAGTCGACGGTGATCAGGCCGAGCGCCTCCAGTTCGGCCGTGACCGCGCCGGCGGTCGCCCGGGTGACGTCCAGCGCGCGGGTGAGCGCGGAACGGGTGGGCGTCTGGCCGGTGTGGATCAGCGAGAGCGCAGGACCGAGCAGCGTCCGACCGCGGTCGGGGGCCGCGCGGCGGTGGGCGTCGCGCTGCGCGTCGGGGTCGGTCCCGGAGCGGGGCCGCGGGCTTGAAGGTGAGAGCTGCACGCCCCTATTGTTACTTTGTGCCGCTTCGAAACAAAATCCGTGCCCACCGCCACCCCGACGACGCCTCCCCACAGTCTCGCAGCACACCCCCGGCGCCCGACAGACCCTGGGGCGCCGCGCGGCTCGCACTCACCGCCTTCTTCGCCGTCGACGGCTTCCTGTTCGCCGCCTGGGTCGTCCGCATCCCGGACGTCCGCAGCCAGGTCAGCGCCTCGCACAGCGCCCTCGGACTCGCCCTGCTCTGCCTGTCGATCGGCGGCGTCGCCACCATGCCGGTGGTCGGCCGGCTCTGCCTGCGGTACGGATCCCGCCCGATGACGGTCGGCTCGCTCGCCCTGGTCAGTCTCTCCATACCGCTGCCCGCGCACGCCCACTCGGTGTACTCCCTGGGCGGGGCGCTGCTGCTGTTCGGCGCCGGGTACGGCGGCGCCAACGTCGCCATGAACAGCGCCGCCGTCGACTTGGTGGCGCAGCTGCGCCGACCCGTCATGCCCAGCTTCCACGCCGGGTACAGCCTGGGCGGGCTGGTCGGCGCGGGTTTCGGAGGGTTGCTCGCCGGCCGGCTGACCACCGCGTGGGCGCTCGCGCTCGGCGGGCTGCTGGGGCTGGCCGTCACCGTCGGCGCGGGCGTCGTGCTGCTGTGCAGCCCGGCGGTGCCGATGGTCGCGCCGGAGCGCGGCGGTGGCGGGTCCGGGGCCGGGTCCGGAGCTGCGTCCCCGTCCGGGGCCGGGGCCGGGTCCGGGGCTGATGCGGGCCCGGGTGAGGGCCCGGGTGAGGGCCCGGGTGAGAACTCCGCGACGGGAACGGCTGAGAACTCCGCTGGTCGCCCGGCCGGGGCACACGTCCGGCTGCTGGTGCTGATGTTCGGGCTCACGGCGTTGTGCACGGCGTACGGCGAGGGCGCGATCGCCGACTGGACCACCCTCCACCTCACCGACGACGTGCACGCGAGCGCGGGAACGGCCGCCGGCGGGTACGCCGCGTACGCCTTCGCCATGACCAGCGGGCGGGTGGGCGGCACCTGGCTGTCCATACGGCTCGGCCAGAACCGGCTGATGCTGCTCGGCGGGACGACTGCGGCGGTCGGCATGCTGGTCGCCGCTCTCGCTCCCGCGGTGCCGCTGGCCATCGGCGGGTTCATCCTGGTCGGCCTCGGGCTGGCCAACCTGTTCCCGCTCGCGATCGCGCGTGCCGGTGCGACGGGCGGGCCTCAGGGCGTCGCGCTCGCCTCGACGCTCGGGTACGGCGGGATGCTGATCGGGCCGGTGGTGATCGGTTTCCTCGCCGACGCGGCCGGACTGCCGCTGGCCCTCACCACGGTCGCGGTCGCGGCCACGACGGCGGCCCTGCTGCCGCTGGCGGTCGGACGACGCTGACGAGCGGCGGGCGGGGCAACGGCCGACAGGTGACGAATGACACCGAACGGATAACAGATTTCATCATCTGTCATCCGTTCGGTGTCATCCGTCCCCAGCCCCGCACCCGACGGATCCACCCCACAGGTGGCAGGATGCGGACCCATGACCACCACCGGACGCATCCAGGTACTGCGGGCGAGCGAGCGCCCGGCCACCACGTGGCTCAACGGGGGCGGGGTGACCAGGGAGGTCGCCGGGTTCCCCGCCGGAGCAGGGCTGAACGACTTCGACTGGCGGGTGAGCCTCGCCGACGTGGCCTCGGCCGGGCCCTTCTCGCCGTTCCCCGGGATCGACCGGGTGATCACCCTGGTCGAGGGCACGGGCATGGCGCTCACCGTGGACGGTGTCGAGCAGGTGGTCGACGCCCCGTTCCGCCCGTTCGCCTTCCCCGGCGACGCCACGACCGACTGCCGGCTGCTGGGCGGTCCGGTGGTGGACTTCAACGTGATGACCCGCCGCGGCCGGATCGAGGCCGCCGTGGACCTGATCACCGAGCCCGGCGCCGTCCAGCTCCCGCCCGCCGCGACCCTCCTGCTGGTCTGCCTCGCCGGTTCGGTCACCCTCGACGCCACCGCGCTGACCCGCTACGACGCCGCGCTGCTCGACACCCCCGGCACCCACGCGCTGCGGCCCGACGGGGTCACCGCCGCCGTCACCTTCCGTAC
Organism: Kitasatospora cathayae; assembly: GCF_027627435.1. Classification (GTDB taxonomy): domain Bacteria; phylum Actinomycetota; class Actinomycetes; order Streptomycetales; family Streptomycetaceae; genus Kitasatospora; species Kitasatospora cathayae. The sequence continues at coordinate 1,672,798 of NZ_CP115450.1, forward strand.
CGCCACCGCAAGTTGAGCAGCCCGCTGCCCGTGCCCCCGGAGCGACCGGGGGCACGGGCAGCGGCGGCCGCCACGCCGACGGCGAGCCGTCAGCCGCAGAACACCGGCGTGGCGTTCGCCGGGTCCAGGGCGTTGGTCACCAGGTGCAGCGCCGTCGGCGAGAACGCGATCGCCACGTGCTCGGCCAGCGTGACCGGGCAGTGGTCCTGCAGCACCTCGTTGTCCACGTCCGGCCCGTTCAGGAACTGGGTCCGCCAGGGAGTGACGACCTCGTCGTACACCGTCGAGATCACCGTGTAGTGCACGCCCGGTACGGTGTCCGGCCGCGAGGCCATGGTGGCGTTGAAGTCGGAGCCGACCGCCTGGTCGCGGCAAGCCTGGCAGACGGTGTAGATCAGGTCGGCCACGCCCGGGAAGTACGGCGCCAGCCTGGTGATCCCGTCGAGGGTCGTGCCGTGGTTGGACGGCGCCAGGCCGACCAGCGTGTCCACCTTCGAGGCCCCGCCGAGGAACTTGAGGTAGTAGTTCGGCAGCATGCCGCCCTGCGAGTGCCCGACGACGTCGACCTTGGCCGCACCGGTCGCGGACCTCACCAGGTCGACGAAGTGGGCGAGTTGGGCCGCCGACGTGGGCACCGCTCCGAGGCCTCCGATCGGCAGCAGCAGACCGCTGCCGGTGGAGGTGATGCCGGGGATGGTGCCGTAGTCGACGGCGAAGACGCAGTAGCCGAGGCCCTTGAGCAGCGGGGAGAGCGCCAGCCAGTTCTCGTAGCGGTTGGCGAAGGTGCCGTGCACCAGCACCACCGGGTAGGGGTGCGCGGCGGACGGTCGGCAGCTCCAGTCGTTGGCGCCGGGAGGTGAGGCCACCGAGTCGCCGTCGGGCGGGAGTTCGGTCGCGGCGGTGACGGCGGGAGCCGCCGCGGGCGCCGCCATGGCGGGGGCCGCCGCCGCGCCGACCAGCAGCGCGCCCGCCAGTACCGCCGCGCCGAAGGCTCCGCCGAGCCGACGGCGCAAGGGAGTTGAGGAGAAGCGGAGAAGTGGGGTTCTCAACTGTTGCCTCCACAGCCGAAGTTTGTTACCAACAGGTAACCCGAGTGGCTCAATGATGCGGTCGCCCCTCCGGCCCGGCCCTTGGGCGTTCCCCAGACCTGGACGGTGTTCTCTGTGACCGGTCACAACGCACCCCACTGCGCCCCCACGAACCGCACCACCGCAGTGCCCACGAACCGCACCACCGCAGTGCCCACGAACCGCCCCACCAGCTCCCCCGCGGACCCGGCCGATCAACCCGCCCCGGCCGACCAAGCCGCCCCGTGGCGCGTCCCGGTGATCGGCGGACTCCCGGCCGATCAGCGACTCCTCGGCGGCGTCCGCGAGTTGGCCGCAAGCGTGGTCACCGCCCTGCTGGACCGCGTGCCGATCTACCGCCGTCTCCCCCGTGAACAGCTCACCGGCGAGCTCACCCGGGACGCCGAGCGCCGCATCCGCGCCCTCGCCCACGCCGTCCGCACCGGACTCCCCGCCCCCGCCGAGGAGTTCACCGCCGTACGCGAGGCCGCCGCGCGCCGCGCCGAGGAGGGCCTGCCGCTGGACGCGGTCCTGCTCGCCCACCACCTCGGGCTGGAGGTCTGCTGGGAGTTCCTCACCCGGGATGCCCACGCGGGTGACGCCGCCGACCTGCTGCTGCTCAACCGCCTGCTGCTCGACCAGCTCCGCCGGGCCACCATCGCCGCCGGTACCGGATTCCTTGACGGTCAGCGCTCGGCCGGCGACCGGCGCTCCACCGCCCGGCAGTCCCTGCTCACCGCCCTGCTCGCCGGCACCCCCGCCGCGGAAGCCGCCGCCCGGGCCGGGACGGAGCTACCGGCCGGCTACGCCGTGCTCTGCCTGTCCCTCGCCGACCACCCGGACGAGCACTCCCCCGGCGTCGATCCGGGCATCGCCGCCCGCCGCAAGCTCCGCCGCTTCGGCGCCGAACTCGACCACCGCACCCGGCAGTCGGCGCTCACCTCGCTGACCCCCTCGGGCGGCCTGGTGCTCCTCCCGCTCGACACTCCGCCGGACCGGTCCGCCGATCCGTCCGTCGGGGAGGCCGCAGCGGAGCCGTGGCCCCAGCTCGCCGCCGCCCTCGCCGCCGCGGCTCGCGCGGCCGGTGTGCCCGTGCTGGCCGGAGCCTGCGCCGCGACACCCGCCGAAGTGCCCGGCGCCGCCGCCCTCGCCTACGAAGTCCTGGACGTCGCCAGGGCGTTCGGCCTCCCGCCCGGGTTGCACCGGCTGGACGACGTCCTACTGGAGTACCAGTTGACCCGGCCCAGCCGGGCCCGCTCCCGGCTCGCCGCCCTGCTCGAACCGCTCGCCGACGGCGGGGAATTGCTCACCACCCTGCGCACCCACCTGGCCGGCGGCCTCAACCGCCGCCACACCGCGAGCGCCCTGCACCTGCACCCGAACACCGTCGACTACCGGCTGCGCCGGATCGCCGTCCTCACCGGCCTGGACCCGGCGCGCCCGGCCGACGTCCTGCGGATCACCGCCGCCATCGCCGCGCGGACTGCCGAACAGTCGGCCCCGGCTCGCCAGCCAGCCGAACGTCCTTCCCCTGCAGCCCAGTTGTGACGGCATGCTGCCCGCGCCACCGGGTACGGGGGCGCAGGCAGCGGTGATGGGCCGGGCCTCAGCAGGTCAGGTTGGCGTGGGAGCCCCCACCCAGCCGTCCAGCGTGGACCAGGTCCGCGGCCCGACCACGCCGTCCTGTCCGATGCCGGCGCAGCGCTGGAAGGTCCACCCGGCGGTGTCGGTCGCCCGGCCCGGACACCGTCCACGTCCAGGTTCGGGCTCCCGAACGAGTAAGGCGATGCTCAGCCCTGCTCCCCCGGCAACCGCAGGTCCCACCCGACCAGCGCGCGCAGCTGCTCCGCCGTCACCCCGTCCGGCACCGGCCGCGGCGGTTCGTGGCGCAGCGGCGGCTGCCAGCCCTCCTCCTCGGTCCAGCGGCGGACCACCTTGGCCGGGGCCCCGGCGACCACGCTGTGGTCGGGCACCTCGCCGCGCACCACCGCACCCGCCGCGACCACCACGTTGCGCCCGATCCGCGCCCCCGGCATGATCACCGCGCCGGTGCCGATCCAGCTGCCCGTGCCGATCTCCACCGGCTCGTTGCGCGGCCACTGCTTGCCGATCGGCAGCTCGGTGTCCCGGTACTCGTGCGCCTGGTCGCTGACGTACACTCCGGGGCCGGTCCAGACGTCGTCGCCGATGACGATCGACTGGTGGCCGACGATGTGGCTGTCCCGGCCGATCACGCAGCCGCCGCCGATCCGGACGATCGGCTCCGGGCCGAGGTCGAGCCCGGGCAGGAAGCCCGCGCTGATGGTGACCCGCTCGCCGATGATCGAGAACGGCCCAATGGTGATCCACTGCTCGTTGAACACCGCCCCGAGCGGGAAGGCCAGGGTCGTGCCGTCGCCCAGCTCGCCGAACCGGTACGGGCCCGGGTTCCGGTTGGTGACGGCGCCGGTCCGCTGCATCCAGCGCCAGCCCCGGTGCACGAGGCGTCCGGCGGCCCGGCGGCCACCGGACCGGACGGTGGAGAGGAGGGAACGGGTTATCGGCATGCGCTCACGTTACCGGCCCGTAGCGTCCGTCCGTCCGCCGGGAGGCCGATGTCACACCCGTCCCACCAGCCCCTCGGTCCCACCCCCACGACCGTCCGAAATCCGCCACCGCGGTCGGCCCGAGGTGAAAGACTCCACCCCGTGGAGATCTCCGAACACATCAACGCGCTGCGCCGCGAGGGCGCCCTGCTGGCCGACGCCGCCGCCCGTACCGACCTCACCGCCCCCGTACCGACCTGCCCGGACTGGCGGCTGGGCGATCTGGTGCGGCACGTCGGCCAGGTCCACCGCTGGGCCGCCGCCTACCCCTCGCAGGGGCTGCGGACGGTCCTGGACGAGGCGGGCACGCAGGCAGTCATCGGCCCGGACCCCTCGGACGCCGCGCTGCTCGACTGGTTCCGCGAGGGCCACGCAGCGCTCGTGACGACGCTGGAGGAGGCCCCGGCCGAACTCGAGTGCTGGACCTTCCTGCCCGCGCCCAGCCCGCTGGCCTTCTGGGCCCGGCGCCAGGCGCACGAGACCGCCGTCCACCGCTTCGACGCCGACGCGGCGGCCGGCTCGCCGGGCCCGGCCGTGGACACCGCGCTCGCTGCGGACGGCATCGACGAGCTGCTGCGGGGCTTCATGACCCGCGGCCGGGCGAAGGTGCACAGCGACGGCCTGCGCACCGTCCAGGTCCGGACGACCGACGGCCCCGGCTCCTGGCGCCTGACCCTCTCCCGCGAGCCGCTCGCCGTCACCACCGAGGAAAGCCCCGAACCGGCCGATCTGACCATCACCGGGCCGGCCCGCGAGCTCTACCTGCTGCTCTGGAACCGGCTGACGGTCGGACAGACCGGGCAGGCGGAGCGCGCGGGGCGCCCCGATCAGGCGGAGCAGGCCGGGCAGGTCGAGCTCAGTGGCGACCGGGACCTGCTCGACCTCTGGCGGGACAACGCGGCGATCCGCTGAGCCCGAGCCGACCCGGCCGGACCTTCGACCGGCTGGGTCGGCTCAGTCGGCCGGGCCCGCCACCAGTAGTCACCGTCGGCTGTCGGCTGTCAGCCGTCCGCTGTCAGTCGTCAGCCGGCTCAACGCACCCAGGCAGCCGGCCGCTTCTCCAGGAACGCCCGCATCCCCTCCTGCGCCTCCGCCGAACCGAACAGCCGCGCCGACAGCTGCACCAGCTCGTCCGCGTCCCGCTGGAAGGAGCGCACCACCTCGGCGTTGGCCAGCCGCTTCGACTCGGCCAGCCCCTGCGGCGAGCCCTGGCGCAGCGCGTCCAGCAGGCCCTTCAGCACCACCCCGGTGTCCTCGGTGGACTCGGCGGCCTGGGTGATCAGCCCGATCCGGGCGGCCTCGGCGGCGTCGAAGACCTCGCCGGTGAGGTAGTAGCGGGAGGCGGCGCGCGGCTCCAGCTTGGGGCGCAGCGGCAGCGAGATGACGGCGGGCGCGAGACCGAGGCGGACCTCGGTGAAGGCGAAGGTCGCGGCCGGTCCGGCGACGGCGAGGTCCGCCGCGCCGATCAGACCGAGGCCGCCGGCCCGGGCGTGCCCGTCGACCACGGCGATCACCGGCTTGACGCAGTCCACGATCGCCTTCTGCAGCTCGACCAGGCCGCGCGGGCCCACCGTCGGGTCCGCGCCGGTCGCCTCGGAGAGGTCCGCGCCCGCGCAGAACACCTTGCCGGTGTGGGTGAGCACCACCGCGCGAACGTCGCGGTCCGCCGCGGCCAGCGCCAGTCCGGCGTGCAGCTCGGACATCAGGCGGGAGGAGAGGGCGTTGCGGTTGTGCGGCGAGTCGAGGGTGAGCGTGGTGACGGCGTCGGCGGTGGTGACGCGGACGAGGGGCTCTGCGCTGGTCATCGGCGTGGGTCTGCCTTCCGGCTGAGGGTGGGTCGGACTGCGGGCGCGGTCCGGGGTACCCGGACGGCGCCCGCACGACTCTGGCACGCCCACCCGCCCCGCGGCCAGAGCCAAGCGCCGCCGAGCGCACTGGAGCGTCCGATGACCGGACGGAAAACCGCTGGTCGCGCCTGCCCTCCGCCCGGCAGCATGGGCGACATGATCACCGACTCCCCGGTTCTGCTGCTCGCTCCGCGCATCAACGAGACCGGCCTCCAGCTGCGCACCGCCGCCGGGCTGCGCGGCCTGCGGGCGTACACCGCCACCTCCTGGCGGGCGCCGCGCGAACTGCTCGGCGCGGCGGTGCACGTGTACGGCGGGCCGTTGTTCGCCGATGCGGTCGGCCAGGAGCTCGGCCTCGCCCTGCTGGAGCCGGCCGAGGACTGGCTGGCCCGGCTGCCGCCGGCGCTGACCGGCCGACGGGTGTCCGCGACCACGCTGGCCGAGGCCCGCACCCTGCGCGGTCCGGCCTTCGTGAAGCCGCCGGCGGACAAGCTGTTCGCCGCCCGGGTCTACCCGGACGGCGGCGCGCTGCCCGGTCCCGAGCTGCTGGACGGCGACACCCCGGTGCTGGTCAGCGAGGTGGTGCGATTCCGTACGGAGTACCGGCTGTTCGTCCTGGATGGCGCGGTGCGGGCCGGTTCGCGCTACGCGGTGGACGGCGAGCTGTCCGTCGCGCCGCTCGGGCCGGACGGTTCCGAGGTACTGGCCTTCGCCAGTGACGTGCTGGCAGCCTCGGCGTCGCAGGCTCCGCTGCCGAGCGCGGTCGTGGTGGACGTCGGACGGACGGACCACGGCTGGGCGGTGGTGGAGGCCAACGCGGCCTGGGCCAGCGGCGGTTACGCAGCCGAGCCGGCCGACGTCCTGGACGTGGTGCTGCGTTCCTCCTGCCCGGCCGCCCAACTGCCCTCCAGCGACGGGCCGTTCCGACGCGAACTGCCCGAAGTGGTGCGCTGACGGGGCCGGTTGGCCGTGCCGAGGCCCGGCTGGCAGTCCACCGGCCGATCGGTCGGCATCATCGCTTGCGGCACCGGGGGGCGATGGCGCACGATCATGCGGCATGACCCACACGCACCTCACCCACATCACCGAACCGCCCGGCGTCGCCCCCGGGACCGGCTACACCCAGGTCGTCACCGGCAGTGGCCGGCTGGTCCAGGTCTCCGGGCAGGTCGCCTTCGACGAGCACCGGAACCTGGTCGGCGCGGGTGACCCGAAGGCCCAGGCCCGTCAGGTCTTCGAGAACCTGCGCCGCTGCCTGGCCGCCGCCGGGGCCGACTTCTCCGACGTCGTCAAGTTCACCTTCTTCATGACCGACATCGCCCACCTCCCGGCGATCCGGGAGGCCCGCGACGAGTACCTGGGCGAGCTGCCGCTCCCGGCCGCCTCCGCGATGCAGGTCGCGGCGCTGTTCCGGCCGGACGTCCTGATCGAGATCGAGGCGATGGCGATCGTCCAGGAGTAGGCGCGGCTCGTCACGACGCCCGCAGCCGGGCTGCGTCACGCGGCCCCGAGCCGCGCTTCCCGCCGTCCGGCCCACCGGACGGCGGGGCCCATCGCCAGGCCTGCCGCCGCCAGCACAGCGCCCAGCACGGCCCAGCCGGCCAGCCCGAAGCCGATCACCGCGGTGCTGACCACCGCCGGGCCGGCCATCATCGCGGCCGCCGAACCCGCGTTGAACACGCCCTGGTAGGCGCCGTGGCCGCGCTCACCCGCGAGGTCGTAGCTCAGCGCCCAGCCGCCCGCCTGGCCCATCACCTCGGCGAGCGACTGCAGCGCGATCCCGACCAGCGCCACCACGGCGGCCGGGATCCCGGGCAGTCCGTGCGCGAGGGCGATGACCAGGCAGGAGGCGGCGAGCAGCAGCCCGGCGCGACGGCACGCCCGGGCGGCGGCCGCCCGCTCCTCGGTGCCCCGGGTGGCCCGCACCTGCAGGGCGATCACCATCAGGGTGTTGACGATCAGACTGCCCGCGACGGTGATCCGCGGCGCGTCGGTCTGCTGGACGATCCACAGCGGGACGCCCACCTCCAGGACGGCGAACTGCAGGCCGAGCACGGAGCACAGCACGGTCACCACCAGGAACGGGCCGTCGCGCAGCGCCGGGTTGCCCCGGCGGCCCTGCTTGACCCCCTTGTCGGCGGGGTCCGACGGGTTCGCCGTGCCGGACCTGCTCGCCGTCCCGGACTCGGCCATCGGTTCGGCCGGGGGCTCGGTCGGGGGTTCGACCGGGAGCTCGACCGATGCCGGAGCCGTCACCGCGGGCAGGCGGTGGAGCATGAGCGCGACGGCCACATAGGAGACGGCATCGGCCAGGATCGCCGTCAGGTAGACCGCCCGGGTGTCGAGTTGGAGCGCGATCGCGCCGAGTCCCGTCCCCAGGCAGATGCCGATGTTGGTCACCACCCGCAGGTGGGCCCGGCCGGCGACCCGGCGGTCGGCGGGCAGCACGTCGGCGTAGAGCGCGTTCCGTGCCGCGGACGACCCCCGGTCGACGGCCGCGACGGCACAGGCCAGGGCCACGAAGGCCGGGTAGCTGTGCACGAACGCGTACCCGGCGGTGCCGACCGCCTCCGCCCAGACCAGCACCACCAGGACCCGCCGGGCGCCCCATCGGTCGGCGGCCCGGCCGGCCGGCACGCTGGCGACGACCCCGCACAGCCCGGCCGCCGTCATCCCGAACCCCAGCTGGGCGGCGCTCAGGCCGAGCACCCGGGTGAAGAACAGCACCGCGACGGACAACGAGAGGCCGTTGCCCACCGTGTTGACGAGGGTGATCCCGGCCAGCCGACGGACCGTCGGATCGGGGTGCAGGCGGCGCCGGAGGGCCTCGGGCAGACGGCCGGACCGGTCGGACGCGGGCACGGCGAGGGAAGGTACGGAGGACTCCGTCGGTGTGGTGGACATGCCGTCGATTCCACCGCCGGACGGGGTGGAGCGGGTAATCCTTTAGGCTCTGGCTAAAACTCGGCAGCGTGGCAGCTCGGCGGCGCGGCAGTTCCGCAGCCGGCAGTCGGCAGGAGGACGTCCATGCACCGCTTCACCCTCCGTCTGGCCGACCTCGCGACCACCTGGTTCGCCTACTCCCCGATCCACGAGGCCGTGCTCAGCCTGCGGATGTGGACCCATCCGGGCGTGTACCGACTCCACAGCCGGGCCTTCGAGCAGCTCAGGCCCTCGTTCGAGCGATTGGACTCCCGACTGCTGCTGTCGCTGGTCGCCGCGAACCGCTGGGTCCCCGACTTCCTGACGCCCCGGCCGTCCTCCCCCGCCCCCGAGTTCCGCAGCCAGCTCGCCACCGTCCGCGCGCTGCCGCCGCAGCTGCTGCACAGCGAACTGGAGCAGACCTTCCTGCCGAACGGACAGCCGCTGCCCGACCTGCTCCAAGCCGGACTGAGGGACCCGGCACGCCTGTTGGCGCGGATCTGCGAGGCACTGGAGGAGTACTGGGAGGCGTGCCTCGCGCCCACCTGGTGGCCGCAGGCCCGCGCGGTACTGGAGGCCGACCTGGTGTACCGGGCGCGGGTGCTCGCCCAGCACGGCGCGGCGGCGCTGTTCGCGGACCTGGACCACCGCCTGCAGTGGACGGACGGCGTGCTGTCGATCAACCGGCACTGGACGGACGGGGACGTGGAGACCGCCGTGGACGGGCGCGGCCTCGTGCTCAGCCCGACCTTCTTCGTCCGGGGTGCGATCACCATGATCGACAGCAACCGCGCGCCGCAGATCAGCTACCCGGCACGCGGGCAGGCGGGCATGGCCGACCAGGGCTCGCCGGTTCCGCGACAGGCCCTGGAGGCGCTGGTCGGCGCACCGAAGGCCCGGCTGCTCTCACTGCTGGCCGAACCGGCCTCCACCACCGAGCTCGCCTACCGCCTGGGCGTCACTCCGGGCGCGATCAGCCAGCACCTCTCCGTCCTGGCGGCCACCGGTCTGGTCACCCGGGCTCGGCACGGCCGCTCGGTGCTGTACCGGCGCAGTGTGCTCGGGGACGAGCTGACGGACGGCAGATGACGGCCGACGAACGACAGCCGACGAATAACAGATGACAGATTTCAGCGAACAGATTTCAACATCTGTTCATCGCCGCCCCGGCGAGTGCCGCCGGCACAGACAGGGCCGGCGTGTCCCCATCTACAAGGACACGCCGGCCCACCCGCCCCACCGGCTCCGCTACCGCGCGGCCATCGCCATCAGCTTGCGCGCCGCCCGGTTCTGCCGCAGCAGCTGCGCGAAGGTCGTGTGCCCCTGGGTGGTCCGGGCGAACGCCCGCCAGGCCGCCGGCACCAGGCAGACCGCCGCGTGGAACAGGTACGGGCGTCGCTCGAAGGCGCCCAGCAGCTGCTTGCCCGCGCGCATCTCCACGCCCAGCCCGGCCTTGACCGCGAACGCGTAGTTCAGCGCCTCGCGCCGCACCGACGCCGCGTCGCCCGCCTCCGCGACCCGCACCGCCCACTCGCCGGCCAGTCGGCCCGAGCGCAGCGCGTACGAGATGCCCTCGCGGGTCCACGGCTCGAGCAGCCCGGCCGCGTCCCCGGCGACCAGCACCCGGCCGCGGGAGAGCGGCGAGTCCTCGGCCCGGCAGCGGGTCAGGTGCCCGGACTCGACCCGCGGGGTGAAGCCGGACAGGCCCAGCCGCCGGATGTAGTCGGCGAGGTACTGCTTGGTCCGCTCGCCGTCGCCGCGCGCCGAGATGACGCCCACGGTCAGGCTGCTGGTCTCGGTCTTCGGGAACACCCAGCCGTAACTGCCGGGCAGCGGGCCCCAGTCGAGGTGGATCCGGCCCGACCAGTCGGCGGCGACCTGCGGCGGCACCGGGATCTCGGCCTCCAGGCCGAGGTCGATCTGGTCGAAGGTGACGCCTACGTGCCGGGCGATCCGGCTGGCGCTGCCGTCCGCGCCGACCACCGCACGGGCCTCGAAGCTGCGCCCGTCGGCCGCCGTCACCAGCGCCGTCCGGTGCTCGCCGCCACGCTGTTCGACCCCGGTGACGGTCACTCCGGTGACCAGCACCGCCCCGGCCTGCTTGGCCGACTGCACCAGGCGCAGGTCGAACTCGTCCCGGTTGACCAGCCCGAACAGCATCCGCCGATCCCGGCGCGTCCGGCTGAACCGGCCGTCGTACGCGAAAGTGACGGCGGACACCCGGTCCTGCAGCGGCAGTTCGAAGTTCGCCGGCAGGCTGTCCCGGGAGGGGCCGATGATGCCGCCGCCGCAGGTCTTGTAGCGGGGGTGCTCGGCCTTGTCGAGCAGCAGCACCCGGCGGCCCTGCACCGCGGCGGCGTACGCGGCCGAGGCCCCGGCCGGTCCGGCGCCGACCACCACGACGTCCCAGACGCCGTCCTGCGGCAGGATCACCCCGTCCAGCGAGCTGTCCTCGCCGAGGAGCGGACCGTCCTCGCCTACGCGCGGGCTGCCGGCGTCGAGCGGACCGTCCTCGCCGACCAGGCCGTCCGCGTCGAGCGGACCGTCCTCGCCGACCAGGCCGTCCGCGTCGAGCGGGCTGTCCTCGCCGAGCGGGCTGTCCTCGCCGAGCGGGCTGTTGAGCGGGCTACGGGAATCGGGGCTTCCGGAGTCAGTCACGGCCAGCAATCCTATGCGTCCCTCCGCCGCCCCGGACGCCGCACACCCACTCAGCCGGAAGCTCACCCGAAGCTCACCCGAAGCTCCCCGGACGACTCCGCCTATGATCGGCGGTACCCCAACCGACCTCCTCCGCCCGTACCACCTCACGGGCGGACCCGTTCCCCTCGGAGCCCCGATGTCACAGCCCCTGGCCGACGCCGTCCGGTCCCTGATGGACCGTGCCCGCACCGACCTCGCCGAGCTGGTCGCCTTCCCGTCGGTCGCCGACCCGCGCCAGTTCCCGGTCGAGGAGTGCCAGAAGGCCGCGCAGTGGGTCGCCGACGCCTTCGCCGCCGAGGGCCTGCGCAACATCCAGCTGCTGGACACCCCGGACGGCACCCAGTCCGTCTACGGCGAACTGCCCGGCCCGGAGGGCGCCCCGACCGTCCTGCTCTACTCGCACTACGACGTCCAGCCCCCGCTCGACGAGGACGCCTGGCTCAGCCCGGCGTTCGAACTGACCGAGCGTGACGGCCGCTGGTACGGGCGCGGCGCCGCCGACTGCAAGGGCAACATCCTGATGCACCTGACCGCCCTGCGGGCGCTGCGCCAGGTGTACGGGGACGGCTACCCGGTCAGCCTGAAGATCATCGTGGAGGGTTCGGAGGAGCAGGGCACCGGCGGCCTGGAGCGCTACGCCGAGGCGCACCCCGAACTGCTCGCCGCCGACGCGATCGTGATCGGCGACACCGGCAACTTCGCCCCCGGCCTGCCGACCGTGACCGCCTCGCTGCGCGGCATGACGGTGGTCGAGGCCTCGATCACCACCCTGGCCGGCAACCTGCACTCCGGTGCCTTCGGCGGCGCCGCCCCGGACGCGCTGCAGTCCCTGGTCCGGGTGCTCGCCTCGCTGCACGACGAGAACGGCGACGTCGCGGTCGCCGGGCTGGCCTCCGACCAGACCTGGGAGGGCGTGCAGTACCCGGAGGAGCAGTTCCGCGCCGACGCCAAGGTGGTCGACGGCGTCGCCCTGACCGGCACCGGCACCGTCGCCGACCGGCTGTGGGCCCGCCCGTCCGTCACCGTCCTCGGCATCGACGCCCCGCCGGTGATCGGCGCGACCTCCTCGGTGCAGGCCGCCGCCAAGGCGCTGATCAGCCTGCGCGTCCCGCCGGGCATGAGCGCGGACGCCGCCCAGGACGCCCTGGTCGCCCACCTGGAGGCGCAGGTCCCGCTCGGCGCCCGGCTGACGATCCAGCGCCAGGGCAACGGTGCGCCGTTCCGGGCCGACACCGACGGCCCGGCCTACGAGGCGATGGGCGAGGCGATGGCCGAGGCCTTCGGCACCGCGATGGTCGCGGCCGGCGAGGGCGGCTCGATCCCGCTGTGCAACACCCTGCGCTCGCTCTACCCGCAGGCTGAGATCGTGCTGATCGGCGTCGAGGAGCCGACCACCCAGATCCACGCCGTCAACGAGAGCGTCGACCCCCAGGAGCTGGAGCGGATGGCCCTCACCGAGGCCCTGTTCCTCCGCCGCTACGCCGAACTGCGTTCCAGCTGACGGGAGTTCGAACCGGTCCCGGGCCGCCCGCCACGCCGCCACCAGCGGGCGGCCGCGACCACCGCCGCGTAGCCGGCCGCGCCCACCGCGAGCCCGGCCCCGGCGCCGAAGCACACCTCCGGGACGAGGTTGCGCCGCACCGGGCTCAGCCGATGCAGCACCCCGGCCGCCGTCGCCGCGCCCAGCGCCACGGTGGCCACCCGCCGGGTCCGCGGAGCGAGCCGCACGGCCGGCCGCACCGGCTCGACGGCCCGTACGGCACGCGCCGCCCAGCCGGCCATCGCGGCCAGCGCGAGCGCCGAACTCCCGTACTGCAGCGCCTCGTAGACCGGGACGCCGGCCACCTTCCGGTCCAGCACGGGCAGCAGCCGCACGCCCAGCCGGCCGCCGTGGGTGAACGCGTCCCAGCCGACGTGGGTGGCCGCACCGACGGCCGCCGAGGCCAGGAACCACGCGGCGTCAACACCCCGCACGCCCTCGGCCCGCCGGACCGTCAATGCCTCCACCCCGCCCGCCCAGCGCTCGGGCAGCAGCCCCACCAGCGGCGCCCGCAGCACCCCGTGCCACCCGGCCACCAGCGCACCGGCGATCGCCACATCCAGTGTCGGCACCGCCCACCAGGCGTGCGTCAGCCCGCCGTGCCCGTACACCCCGGGCAGCAGCGATTCGGCGAAGAACGGCACGTCGGGCGCCATCGACCCGGCCACCAGCGCCGAGGCCACCAACGGCCCGCGCTCCCCGGCGGCACGCAGCAGGGGCAGGACGGCGGCGGGGTGGCTCAACGTGAACGGCATGCCCCCATCCTGGCGCCCGCACCGCCCGCCGGACCAACCAGGGTCCCCTCCCCCACCACATCGGCCCTCACCGCCGGCGACTACACGGCCTCCGCCGTACTGGCCAGGCCGAGCGCCACCCGGCACCCCGCCTCCAGGTAGCGCAACTCCCCACTCCGCCGGGCGTCCAGCGCGGCGGCGAGCCGCCGGTAGCGGCTCGGCGGAAGCAGGTCGGCCGCCTCGTCCAGCGTGACGAACCGGCAGCCGCGCAGTTCCTCCTGCTGCAGCAGCAGGTTCTGCCGGCCCGCGTCGTCCAGCAGCCCGCCGTCGTACATCAGCCGCAGGCCGCCACGGCGCGGGCCGGTGCGCGGCTCCCAGTCGACGGCGAGCAGGCGCAGCACCGAGGGGTCGAGCCGCAGCCCCAGCTCCTCGGCGGTCTCGCGCAGGGCGGCGTCGGTGGGGGCCTCGCCGCGTTCGACCACACCGCCTGGGAAGTCCCAGTCCGGCTTGTAGACCGGGTCGACGAGCAGCACCCGGTCCTGCTCGTCGAAGAACAGCACGGCCGAGGCCACGGTGTCGCCGGTCGGGTCCGGGGCCTGGACGATCGGGCAGCGCGCGTCGCCGACCCGGACCAGCTCGGCTATCCGGTGCGCGGTCTCGCGCGGGGTGAGCCCGCCGGTGTCGAGCATCCGGGCGTCGCCGACCAGCCAGCGACGGGCGGCCCGGTAGTGGGGCAGGTGTTCGAGGCACCAGGTACGGACCCGTTCGCTGGCCTCCGGATCGCCCGGGCATTCCTCGCGGTGCGCGATGCGGTCACGCAGGATCGTTTCTTCGGGGTCCAGCACGAAGTGGTGCACCGCGATCCCGTGCGCGGCGAGGGCACCGAAGATCTCGTCCCGGTAGTCCTCTCTGAGCAGTGTCATCGGCACCACCAGCGGGCCGCCGACCTCGCCGAGAAGAGCGGCCGCCGTCTCGGGCACCAGCCGGCGCCAGGCCGCGAGGTCCTGGAAGTCGGACACCGAGGCCAGCCGGTCGGCCGGGAGCATCCGGCGCAGTCCGAAGCCCACCAGCTCGGGATCGAAGAGCACGCTCCCGGGCAGCAGTTCCACCAGCTCGCGACAGGCGCTCGTCTTGCCCGCCCCGAATGTGCCATTGACCCAGACGATCACAACGTCCCCTGCCCTCGACTTCCCCCGATGCCGTTCGCACCGGGCAGCGCCCCCGTCGGCCGAACCAGCGCCACCCGTGGTGGTACCCGCGCCACGCCGCTCCCCAAAACTGCTCGCCGCGCCCGCCCACGCGCCCCGGCCCGCCCCTTGACAGCGGCATGCGCCCAGGCCACGGGCCCGGTACGGATATATGGGGACCGGCCGACATCAATGCCGCACCCTGCCGCCACCGCCCGCGCACGGGAAGTCGGACCGGCCGACTTCCTGCGCGCGCCCCGCCCGTACGCCGTTCGCGCCGCCCTTGCGCCACCCGCCCCTCCCGTCCACAGCCCCACACACGCGCCCACCCGCTCCGGCGCGTGCCCCTTGCGCCGCCCGCGCCCCGGCACGTACAGAGGAACGATGAAGCTGCTCCCCGCCGGCCGGGTCATCGTCATCGGCTCGGTCAACACCGACCGGATCCTGCGCTGCCCCGTGCTCCCCGCGCCCGGCGAGACCGTCCTCGCCGCCGACGCCACCCGGGGGTTCGGCGGCAAGGGCGCCAACCAGGCGGTGGCGGCGGCCCGGATGGGGGCCGCGACCCATCTGGTCGCCAAGGTCGGGCGCGACTCCGACGGGGAGGCGGCGCTCGCCGATCTACGCGGCGCGCACGTCGAGACGGGCGCCGTGCACATCCACCCCGATGCGCCCACTGGTCAGGCGATCGTCATGGTCGACACCTCCGGGGAGAACAGCATCGTGGTCGTCCCCGGCGCCAACGCCCGGCTGACCCCGGACGAGGTCACCGCCGCCCTGGCCCGGCTCCACCTGCTTCCGGCCGACGTCGTCCTGACCAGCAATGAGGTCCCCGCCGAGTGCGTCCGCGCCACCGTCGCCGCCCTGCCCACCGCGGGCCCGAACGGCGGCACCCGCTGGCTGCACAACACCGCCCCGGCGGGCGACCTGCCCGGTCCCGGCCCCACCGGCCGCCGCCCCCTGGTGGTCGCCAACGTTGTCGAGGCCCGCCAGCTCACCGGCGCCCCGACCGCTGCCGAGGCCGCCCACGCCCTCGCCCGGCTGGCCGAGGGGGCAGTAGTCACCCTCGGCGGCGAGGGCGCACTGGTCGCCACCGGCGAGGGGCTCATCCGGCTGCCCGCGCCCGCCGTCCGGGTGGTCGACACCACCGGCGCTGGTGACGTGTTCTGCGGCGCACTCGCGGCCCGGCTCGCCCACGGCGCCGCCCTCTCGGTGGCGGCCGCCACCGCGGTGGCCGCCGGGGCCTTCGCCGTCACCGCACTCGGCGCCCGCGGCGCACTCCCCCGGCCGGACGACCTCCGACCGGACGACCTCCGACCGGAGCACATCTGACAGAGCCGCTTCTGACCGGCCGACCTCTGACCACAGCGCCCGCAGGCGTGCGGAGCGCCCGGCCCGCAGACCTGGGCGCCCCGCACGGGTGCGCTACGGCCGTCCCATGTACGCCGGGTAGTACCCCTTGCTGATCCCCGAGATCCGGATCAGCGTTCCAGGCCGCGCGGCTTCCACGTACTGGTTGTTGCCGAGGTAGATCGCCACGTGCTGGATGCCCCGCGCGGTCCCGTCCGGAGACCAGAACAGCAGGTCACCGCGGCGCAGCTGGCTCGCCTTGATCGGCGTGGTGGCCGCGTACTGGTCGTTGGCGACCCGAGGCAGGTTGATGCCGCCGCGTCGGAAGGCCTGCTGCACCAGGCCCGAGCAGTCGTACCCGTCCGGCCCGTTGCCGGCGGTCCGGAACGGCTTGCCCAGCTGGGCGAGCGCGTACTGCACCGCGGTCTCGACGTCGCGGTTCTCCGCCACCGAGCCACTGGAGCCGCCCGAGGAGCCGGACGGGGACGAGGAGCCGCCGGTCCGCTGCAGGTAGACGTCGTAGTGAGTGGTCCAGCGCCACTCCCCCTTGCTGTTCTTGAACCAGTACCGCGAGCCGTCCCAGCCCTGCTGGATCCCGCCGTTCGAGGACTTGGACGAGGACGACGAAGACGACGAGGACTTCGAGGTCGAGGGCTCCGCCCCGCCGGTCCGCGCCAGGTACACGCTGTAGTGGGTGGTCCAGCGCCACTGCCCCTGGCTGTTCTTGAACCAGTACCGCGAGCCGTCCCACCCGGCGTGCGCCGGCGCCTGCTCGGCCGCGGCCGGGCTCACGCCGGTGCCGAGGCCGAACGCCCCCGCACCGACCACGATCACGGCCGCCATGCCGATCCTCCGGCGGATCCGCCCGGCCAGCGCAGGACGGGCGTCGGTGGCGGAACGGGCGTCGGTGGCGGAGGCGTGCTGCCCGGTCGGTTCATCGGCGGCATCCGGTGCGCCGGTGTTGACGGTGGTCATCCTGCTGACTTCCTTCACTGCTGCGAACGCACTGCGGCGTACGGCCCCCGAAGGGCGGCTGCGGAAACTGCTGCGGACACGCGGTACTCCCCGGCAGCGCCGGTTCGTACGGCTCGGCAGATCCCCGTCCGATCTGCCGCGGCCTCCGGCCGTGTGACCGGAAGCCGCGACGCGTCGCCCAGGGGTTCAGTTCTGCCTGCGTGTCACGTTAAGCACACGTCCGCTCACTGCGCGCAGTGGAGTGAGCCAAAGGGAGGTTTCCCGGCGACGGGCCGACGATGCATCAGGGTGAACACCCGTCAGCTCCGGGTGTCCGACGCCCCCTCATCAGCGGGCTTCGCCCTCCGCCAACAACTGCTTCTTCAGCACCTTCCCCAAGGCGTTCCTGGGCAGTTCGGGCACCAGGACGACCCGGCGCGGCCGCTTGTGCACCGAGAGCCGCTCCGCCACGAAGGCCGTCAGCTGTTGCCCCGTCACGGCGCCGTCCGGGATGACATACGCGACGATCGCCTGCCCGAGGTCCTCGTCCGGCACGCCGACCACCGCTGCGTCGGCGACCGCCGGGTGGTCGCGCAGCGCGGCCTCCACCTCGCCCGCGCCGATCCGGTAGCCGCCGCTCTTGATCAGGTCCACCGAGGCGCGGCCGACGATCCGGTGGAACCCGTCCGCCCCGATCACCGCGACGTCCCCGGTGCGGAACCAGCCGTCCGCCGTCCAGGCCTCGGCGTCGGCGTCCGGCCGGTTGAGGTACCCGCTGAACAACGTGGGGCCGGAGACCTGCAGCTCACCGACGCTCTCACCGTCGTGGGGCACCGGTTCGCCGTCCTCGCCCACCAGCCGGGTGCGCACCCCCTCCAGCGGCAGCCCGACGCTGCCGGGGCGCCGCTCGCCGTCCGCCCGGGTGCTGACGGTGATCAGCGACTCGGTCATCCCGTAGCGCTCGATCGGGGCGTGCCCGGTGAGCGCCGCCAGCTTCTCGAACACCGGCACGGGCAGCGGCGCACTGCCGGAGACCAGCAGCCGGGCCGGGGCCAGCCGCCGGGCCGTCGCCTGGTCCGCCGCCAGCCGGGACCAGACGGTGGGCACGCCGAAGTACAGGCTGCCGCCCGCCTCCGCGTACCCCGCCGGGGTCGGCCGGCCGGTGTGCACCAGCCGGCTGCCGGTGCGCAGGGCGCCGAGCACTCCGAGCAGCAGGCCGTGCACGTGGAACAGCGGCAGGCCGTGGACGAGGGTGTCCTCGGCGGTCCACTGCCAGGCGGCGGCGAGGGCCTCCAGGTCGGCGGCGATCGCCGCGCGCCGGATCACCGCGCCCTTGGGCGCGCCGGTGGTGCCCGAGGTGTAGAGCACGAAGCCGGTCGCATCGGCGGCCGGTTCGGCGTACGTGGTCGCCGAGCGCTCGGCGGGGTCGACGGGCAGGGCCGCCACCGACACCTCGTCGGGCAGGGCCTCCCCGGCGGCGTGCGCCAGCAGCGCCGCACCCGAGTCGCGCAGGATGTGCTCACGCTCCTTCGGGCCCGAGTCGGGCGGCAGCGGCACCACCGGGACGCCCGCCAGCAGGCCGCCGACCACGGCGGTGACCGTCTCCACGGTGGGCCGGGCGAGCACGGCGAGCGCGGGAGCCCCGGCCACCCGGTCGGCCACCGCGGTCGCCGCGCCCAGCAGGTCCTCCCGGGAGAGCGCCCGCCCGTCGATCCGCAGCGCGTCCGCAGCGTCGCCGTGGTCGCCCTGAAGTGCCGTCAGCAGTGCCATGCTTCCGTCCTCACCCTCTCGTCCTCGCCCTCTCGTCCTCGCCGTGATCCGCCCGCACCGTGGTCCGGCCGCGCAGCCGATCGCGTCGGCGGCTCCCGGACCCGGTCGCTGTCGGGCCGACTCTACGGGCCGGAGCCGCGCTCCCCTGCGCCCGGGGCGGAACGGCGGAGGGCGTGGCACCGAGCACCCGGTGCCACGCCCTCCGGTCCACAGGACCGATCGGATCAGCCCTTGCGCGCCTTCACCTCGGTCGTGAGCTGCGGCAGCACCTCGAAGAGGTCGCCGACCACGCCGTAGTCGACCAGCTCGAAAATCGGGGCCTCGGCGTCCTTGTTGACGGCCACGATGGTCTTCGAGGTCTGCATGCCGGCCCGGTGCTGGATCGCACCGGAGATGCCCGCCGCGATGTAGAGCTGCGGGGAGACCTGCTTGCCGGTCTGGCCGACCTGGTTGCTGTGCGGGTACCAGCCGGCGTCGACGGCGGCGCGCGAGGCACCGACCGCCGCGCCCAGCGCGTCGGCGAGGTCCTCGACCACGCCGAAGCCCTCGGCGGCACCGACGCCACGGCCGCCGGAGACCACGATGGCGGCCTCGGTCAGCTCCGGGCGGCCGGTCGAGACGCGCGGGGTGCGCGAGGTGACCTTGGCGGCGTTGCCGGTGAACTCCACCGACACGTTCTCGACGGCGCCGGCGGCCGGGGCGGCCTCCGGGGCGACGGCGTTCGGCTTGACCGTGATGACCGGCGCGCCCTTGGTGACCTTGGACTTCACCTGGAAGGACGCGGCGAACACCGACTGGGTGGCGATCGGACCGCCGTCGCCGGCCTCCAGGTCGACGGCGTCGGTGATGATGCCGGAGCCGATCCGCAGCGCGACGCGGGCGGCGACCTCCTTGCCCTCACCGGAGGACGTCACCAGCACGGCGGCCGGGGACACCGTCTTGGCGATCTGGGCCAGGGCGTCCACCTTGGGGACGACCAGCTGGTCGGCGAACTCGGCGCCGTCCGCGACGTACACCTTGGCGGCGCCGAACTCGGCGGCCTTGGCGGCGATGTCGGCGGCTGCGGCACCGGCGCCCAGCACGACGGCGGACGGCTCGCCGATGCGGCGGGCCAGGGTCAGCAGTTCGAGGGCCGGCTTGCGGACCGCGCCCTCGGCGTGGTCCACCAGAACCAGGATCTCAGCCATGATTCGTTGCTCCTGATCGATCGTTGGATGCGCTGACGGGCGGGACTAGATGAACTTCTGGTCGGCGAGGAAGGCGGCGAGCTGCTTGCCGCCCTCGCCCTCGTCCTTGACGACCGTGCCCGCGGTACGCGCCGGACGCGCCGCCACCGACTCCACCGCCGTCCACGAACCCGCCAGGCCGACCTCGTCCGCCTCGATGCCCAGGTCGTCCAGGTCCAGCGACTCCACCGGCTTCTTCTTCGCCGCCATGATCCCCTTGAACGAGGGGTAACGGGCCTCACCCGACTGGTCCGTCACCGAGACCACGGCCGGCAGCGCCGCCTCGACCAGCTCGGTCGCCGCGTCACCGTCCCGACGCCCCTTGACCACGCCGCCCTCGACCGACACCTCGGACAGCAGCGTCACCTGCGGCACACCCAGCCGCTCCGCCAGCAGCGCCGGCAGCACACCCATCGTGCCGTCCGTCGACGCCATGCCGCCGATCACCAGGTCGAACCCGGTCTTCTCCAGCGCCTTCGCCAGGATCGCCGACGTCCCGATCACGTCCGAGCCGTGGATGTCGTCGTCGTTCACGTGAACGGCCTTGTCCGCACCCATCGACAGCGCCTTGCGCAGCGCGTCCTTCGCGTCGTCCGGACCCACCGTCAGCACCGTCACCTCGGCGTCGCCGTTCGCCTCGGCGATCCGCAGCGCCTGCTCGACGCCGTACTCGTCCAGCTCCGACAGGAGGCCGTCCACACCCTCCCGGTCGGTGGTGTGGTCGTCCGCGAAACGACGGTCACCCGTCGCGTCCGGCACGTACTTCACACAGACAACGATCCTCAAGCTCACGGCCTTGTCTCCTGTACTGGTCTCGTCCGGCGGCTGCGACGTGCAAGCGGGCGCGAACACGGCACGCACCCGCTCCGGGCAGCGAGTTTCCCGTGCCGGTCCGGAACTTCCTGGCAGCATACTCGGCGGTAGCCCAGTGGTCACTACTGGCCAGTAGCTTATGCCGGACGGCCCGCACCGCCGCCTGCGCCCATCCTGCCCCAGGCAGGGGTCGACTCCACCTCGCGGGCAGTGCGAACCGGTGCGAGATTCCCGGACGGGCGCGGAGGACGGGGCTACTGGCTGGCCGAGCCGAACAGATGACAGATGACAGATGACAGATGACAGATGACAGCGAACAGATTTCATCATCTGTTCGCTGTCATCTGTCATCTGTTTCTTGTCAACTGTTACCTGCCGCCTGTTCGCCGCCGCTCCCAGCCGCTCCCCATGCCGTTCGCGTCAGACCGCCTGCCCCAGCGCCGCGATCACGTCCGCCTTGCGCGGCATCCCCGCCGCCCGGCGCACTACCCGGCCCGCCGCGTCCAGCACCAGGACGGTCGGCGTCCGCAGGACCTCCAGCCGGCGGACCAGCTCCAGCTGCGCCTCGGCGTCCAGCTCGACGTGCGCGACCCCGTCGACCATCCCCGCGACCTCGGCGAGCACCCGCCGAGTGGCCCGGCAGGGCTGGCAGAACGCGGTGGAGAACTGCACGAGGGTCGCCCGCTCACCGAGCGGCCCGCCCAGATCCGCCTCCGACAGCCGTACCGTCCCGTCCTTGGTGCCCACCCTCAGCCTTCCGTCGCGCCTGGCCCTCAGCAGCCCGAACATGGTCGCCACCGCCAGCACGACAACGCACACCACCGGTCCGGTCATCCCTTCAGTCTGCGGCAGCACGGCCGGGCTCCGAAAGGGAGGTCGACCTGTCGACACCGGACCCGTACGATCGGCAGGTGGACTCCGACCGCACCTCCCCGCCGCTGCTGACCGTCCGTCGCGCCGTCGCCCCGGGGCCGGCCACCGCCACCGGTTGTCGCTGACGCGCCCCGCCGCAGCCGTCCGTCGCGATCCCCCGGAGCCCCCGTGCAGACCGACCCCCGCGGTCACCGCTTCGCCGCCGCACTCAGCGCGCTGGTGCTGGCCGCCGTGCTCATCACCGGCAGCGGCCTGCTGCTGGCCGCGCAGGCCCTCGTCTTCACGCTCGGCGCGTTCGGTGGCCCCCGACTGTCCCCGTACGGCTGGCTGTTCCACACCTTCATCGCCCCTCGCCTGGCACCACCCACCGAGACCGAGGACGAGCGGCCCCTGCGCTTCGCCCAGGGCGGCGGAGCCGTCTTCGCCGCCGTCGGCGTCCTCGGCTACCTCACCGAAGTCACCTGGCTCGGCCTCCTCGCGACCGCCTTCGGCCTGGCCGTGGCCTTCCTGAACGCCGCCTTCGGCTACTGCCTGGGCTGCGAGATCTACCCGATCATCCGACGGGCTCAGGGTCGCCTCAGCGCCGGCGCCTGACCGGGCCGCTCACCATCGCACCCCGGGCGGGCCGGATGCCGCACCTGCCCCAACCCTGTCGGGAAAGGACGAAGAACGGAAAAGTTCCCCTGCGGCTTCATCACGGAGATCACACCGTGAATATTCGCTTGACCGCACGCCTCAGATGACAGCAGGCACTCGTTCGGGGGATCATCTCCGTGTATCACCCGTGACCGCCGCGGCGTGCCGTGCTCCGGTCGGCTCCCGCGCACGGCGCGGGTACCCGCCGTACCGGGCCCCGGCCCGTGGAAGTCAGGACTGACCGTGGCAGAGTTCGTCTACCCGCCGGTGATCGGCGCCGCACTCACCGCCTTTCGTGCGCTCGACGTGCGGATCAAGATCATCGGTGCCGAGCACATCCCCGCCAGGGGCGGAGCAGTGCTGGTCAGCAACCACATCAGCTACCTGGACTTCCTCTTCGCCGGCCTCGGCGCCTACCGGGGCGGAAAGCGCAAGACCCGGTTCATGGCCAAGGACGACGTCTTCCGGCACCGCATCTCCGGGCCGCTGATGCGCGGCATGAAGCACATCCCGGTCGACCGCACCGACGGCCAGCCCGCCTACGAGGCCGCCGTGCGCGCCCTCAAGGCCGGCGAGGTCGTCGGGGTCTTCCCCGAGGCGACCATCAGCCGCTCGTTCATGCTGAAGAAGTTCAAGACCGGTGCCGCCCGGATGGCCGCCGACTCCGGCGCCCCGCTGCTGCCCGTCGTCCTCTGGGGCACCCAGCAGCTGTGGACCAAGGGCCGCCCGAAGACCCTCACCAAGCGCCACGTCCCGGTGACGATCATGATCGGCGAACCGATCCACCTGGGCCCGGGAGACAAGCCCGTCATGGTCACCAGAAAGCTGCGCGCCGCCATGAGCGAGATGCTCGACCGGGCCCAGCGGGAGTACCCCGGCAAGCCCTCCGGCCCGGACGACACCTGGTGGGTGCCCGCCCAGCTCGGCGGTACCGCACCGACCCTGGAGGTCGCCGAGGCCGAGGACGAGGCGGAGGCCCTCGCCAAGGCCGAGCGCCGCGCCGCCCGGGGCTGATCCGCTCCGCGCCCACCTCACGTCACCTCTACTCCGTGTGACCGAGCAGACGCGATCCGTCGCGTGTCGCCCGGCCGCCGACCCTCACCGTCTGGCACAGTGACAGCTCGTTCCAGGGGCTTCCCCCTGGACTCGTCCTGAGTCCCTCCCCCCTATCGGAGCCGGGGCACACGTCGGAGCGGTCGGAAAGGTCGGAGACGGAGATGACGCGGAGCACCGGCACACGGCAGTCCTCCACGAGCAAGGCCCGCACCCGCGCAGCCGCCGGTGCGGGCCTTCTCCTTGTGGGCGCCCTGATCACGGGCTGCGGGGCCGAGCCCGGCGAGATCCCGCTCTCGGAGATCCGCCCGGAGTCCTCCACCGCCACCCCCGAGCCGACCGAGTCCGCGTCCCCCGGCGTGGTCGGCGCCGCGAACACCGAGGCGCACAACGGACTGATCGTCAGCCGGGCCTACACCGACGCCACCCGCACCACCAGTGCCATCGTCACCCTCGGCCCCGACGGCGCGGGCCAGCACCAGGTCACCCAGCCGCCCGAGCGCGCCCGCGACGACCGCCCCGACTGGTCCCCCGACGGCAGCGCCATCGCCTTCGACCGCACCGACCCGAAGACCGGCGCCGCCCGCCTCTGGACGGTCTCCACTGCCGGCGACAACGCCCACCAGATCAGCCAGCTCTGCGACACCAGCAGCGCCACCGCCGACTGCGCCAACGAGGACGAACGCGCCCCCGCCTTCTCCCCCGACGGCAAGCAGCTCGCCTTCAGTCGTTCCTGGGGCGCCCTCGACCAGGCCCACAACAAGCAAGTCCAGTACTCGGACCTCTACCTGATGAGCCCCGACGGCACCAACGTCCAGCGGCTCACCTTCCTGACGAACGACAAGCCCTACTCCGGTACCGTCAGCAACCCCAGCTGGTCGCCCGATGGCAAGCAGCTCACCTTCGAGTACCGCACCAGCGCCACCGGACAACCCGCCAACAGCCGCGCCATCTACGTCGTCAGCGTGGACGGCACCGGGCTCCGCCAACTCACCCCCTGGGAACTACGCGCCGGCGAGCGCGCGGCCTGGTCCCCCGACGGCACCCAGATCCTCTTCACCACCTACCCGGCCGACGCCGACAACGCCCCCGGCGGCGGCATCTACACCGTCCACCCCGACGGCACCGCCATCGGCGCCCTCACCCCGGCCCCGTCCACGACCTTCTACGGCACCGCGGCCTACGCACCCGACGGCAAGTCCATCGTCTTCACCCAGGCCCCTGCGGGCTCCGGTGCGGATCTCTACAGCATGCGTCCGGACGGTACGGGAGTCACCCGGCTCACCAACAGCGGGGACAAGTGGCTCAGCCGTCCGGCCTGGGGAACGGCGGCGGTGCCGCCCCAGGCTCCCCAGTCCGAGGCACCGTCAGCGGGCCCGTCAGCGGCCGCGTCGGCACCGGCATCGGCATCGGCACCGGCGTCGGCATCGGCATCGGCATCGGCATCGGCATCGGCCGGGGCAACGCCTTCCGAAGCCCCGACCGGTGGGGCCTCGACCGCCCAGTCGACGCCGACCCAGGCACAGGGGCAATCGAAGACCGATGACAACCAGACGCAGGACGGCGACGACAACTGAGCGAGAATGCGAAAAGCCCCTGATCCGAAAGGATCAGGGGCTTTTCTGAAGAATTGTTCGGCGGCGTCCTACTCTCCCACAGGGTCCCCCCTGCAGTACCATCGGCGCTGTGAGGCTTAGCTTCCGGGTTCGGAATGTAACCGGGCGTTTCCCTCACGCTATGACCACCGAAACACTATGAAACTGTCGACCCGCCGACAAGGCAGTCGTTGTTTCAGAACAACACAGTGGACGCGAGCAACTGAGGACAAGCCCTCGGCCTATTAGTACCGGTCAACTCCACCCCTCACAGGGCTTCCATATCCGGCCTATCAACCCAGTCGTCTACTGGGAGCCTTACCCTCTCAAGGAGGTGGGAGTGCTCATCTCGAAGCAGGCTTCCCGCTTAGATGCTTTCAGCGGTTATCCCTCCCGAACGTAGCCAACCAGCCATGCCCTTGGCAGAACAACTGGCACACCAGAGGTTCGTCCGTCCCGGTCCTCTCGTACTAGGGACAGCCCTTCTCAACACTCCTACGCGCACAGCGGATAGGGACCGAACTGTCTCACGACGTTCTAAACCCAGCTCGCGTACCGCTTTAATGGGCGAACAGCCCAACCCTTGGGACCTACTCCAGCCCCAGGATGCGACGAGCCGACATCGAGGTGCCAAACCATCCCGTCGATATGGACTCTTGGGGAAGATCAGCCTGTTATCCCCGGGGTACCTTTTATCCGTTGAGCGACGGCGCTTCCACAAGCCACCGCCGGATCACTAGTCCCTACTTTCGTACCTGCTCGACCCGTCAGTCTCACAGTCAAGCTCCCTTGTGCACTTACACTCAACACCTGATTGCCAACCAGGCTGAGGGAACCTTTGGGCGCCTCCGTTACCCTTTAGGAGGCAACCGCCCCAGTTAAACTACCCACCAGACACTGTCCCTGATCCGGATCACGGACCCAGGTTAGACATCCAGCACGACCAGAGTGGTATTTCAACGGCGACTCCACAACAACTGGCGTTGCTGCTTCACAGTCTCCCACCTATCCTACACAAGCCGAACCGAACACCAATATCAAGCTATAGTAAAGGTCCCGGGGTCTTTCCGTCCTGCTGCGCGAAACGAGCATCTTTACTCGTAATGCAATTTCACCGGGCCTATGGTTGAGACAGTCGAGAAGTCGTTACGCCATTCGTGCAGGTCGGAACTTACCCGACAAGGAATTTCGCTACCTTAGGATGGTTATAGTTACCACCGCCGTTTACTGGCGCTTAAGTTCTCAGCTTCGCCTAGTCGAAACTAAGCTAACCGGTCCCCTTAACGTTCCAGCACCGGGCAGGCGTCAGTCCGTATACATCGCCTTACGGCTTCGCACGGACCTGTGTTTTTAGTAAACAGTCGCTTCTCGCTGGTCTCTGCGGCCACCCCCAGCTCAAGGCGCAAAGCCCGTCACCAGGAATGGCCCCCCTTCTCCCGAAGTTACGGGGGCATTTTGCCGAGTTCCTTAACCATAGTTCACCCGAACGCCTCGGTATTCTCTACCTGACCACCTGAGTCGGTTTGGGGTACGGGCCGCCATGAAACTCGCTAGAGGCTTTTCTCGACAGCATAGGATCATCCACTTCACCACAATCGGCTCGGCATCAGGTCTCAGACTATATGTGAGGCGGATTTGCCTACCCCACGTCCTACACCCTTACCCCGGGACAACCACCGCCCGGGCTGGACTACCTTCCTGCGTCACCCCATCGCTCACCTACTGCAGACTTGGACCGGCGGCTCCACCACTTCCCTTCACCCGAAGGATCCGGGACGGCTTCACGGCCTTAGCATCACCTGGTTCAGCGTTGGCGCTTCAAAGCGGGTACGGGAATATCAACCCGTTGTCCATCGACTACGCCTGTCGGCCTCGCCTTAGGTCCCGACTTACCCTGGGCAGATCAGCTTGACCCAGGAACCCTTGGTCAATCGGCGCAAGAGTTTCCCACTCTTGTATCGCTACTCATGCCTGCATTCTCACTCGTATACCGTCCACGACTCGATTCCTCGGCCGCTTCACCCGGCACACGACGCTCCCCTACCCATCACAGCCCCCGTTAGGAGTATTGCTGCAATGACACGACTTCGGTGGTGTGCTTGAGCCCCGCTACATTGTCGGCGCGGAATCACTTGACCAGTGAGCTATTACGCACTCTTTCAAGGGTGGCTGCTTCTAAGCCAACCTCCTGGTTGTCTCTGCGACTCCACATCCTTTCCCACTTAGCACACGCTTAGGGACCTTAGTCGGTGTTCTGGGCTGTTTCCCTCTCGACCATGGAGCTTATCCCCCACAGTCTCACTGCCACGCTCTCACTTACCGGCATTCGGAGTTTGGCTAAGGTCAGTAACCCGGTAAGGCCCATCGCCTATCCAGTGCTCTACCTCCGGCAAGAAACACGTGACGCTGCACCTAAATGCATTTCGGGGAGAACCAGCTATCACGGAGTTTGATTGGCCTTTCACCCCTAACCACAGGTCATCCCCCAGGTTTTCAACCCTGGTGGGTTCGGTCCTCCACACGGTCTTACCCGCGCTTCAACCTGCCCATGGCTAGATCACTCCGCTTCGGGTCTTGGGCATGCAACTCAACCGCCCTATTCGGACTCGCTTTCGCTACGGCTACCCCACACGGGTTAACCTCGCTACACACCGCAAACTCGCAGGCTCATTCTTCAAAAGGCACGCAGTCACGGCCAGCCGGCAAGCCGACTGACGACGCTCCCACGGCTTGTAGGCACACGGTTTCAGGTACTATTTCACTCCGCTCCCGCGGTACTTTTCACCATTCCCTCACGGTACTATCCGCTATCGGTCACCAGGGAATATTTAGGCTTAGCGGGTGGTCCCGCCAGATTCACACGGGATTTCTCGGGCCCCGTGCTACTTGGGAGATGAGCAAGCAAGCCGTACAGATTTCGTCTACGGGGGTCTTACCCTCTACGCCGGACCTTTCGCATGTCCTTCGACTACCCATACGGTTTCTGACTCGCCCAGCCGCCGGCAGACGACTGAAGCTCATTCCCACAACCCCGCATTGGCAACCCCTGCCGGGTCTCACACCAATACGGTTTAGCCTCATCCAGTTTCGCTCGCCACTACTCCCGGAATCACGGTTGTTTTCTCTTCCTGCGGGTACTGAGATGTTTCACTTCCCCGCGTTCCCTCCACACTGCCTATGTGTTCAGCAGCGGGTGACAGCCCATGACGACTGCCGGGTTTCCCCATTCGGACACCCCCGGATCAAAGCTCGGTTGACAGCTCCCCGGGGCCTATCGCGGCCTCCCACGTCCTTCATCGGTTCCTGGTGCCAAGGCATCCACCGTGCGCCCTTAAAAACTTGGCCACAGATGCTCGCGTCCACTGTGCAGTTCTCAAACAACGACCAGTCACACACCCTCGACAACCCGAACCGGGCTACCTCGAGTGAGGCCGGCAACCATGAGGCAACTCCCGTTCCCTCAGGACCCAACAACGTGCCCGACACAACCAGAACCAGACCCTCTCTTCCACGCCGAAGCAGTACTAGGAGACCAAGCCCTCGCTGTGCCGAATAGTCAACGTTCCACCCATGAGCGAGCACTCCGGGACGTTCGCCCGAAGCTGCTATGTGCTCCTTAGAAAGGAGGTGATCCAGCCGCACCTTCCGGTACGGCTACCTTGTTACGACTTCGTCCCAATCGCTGGTCCCACCTTCGACGGCTCCATCCCAGAGGGTTAGGCCACCGGCTTCGGGTGTTACCGACTTTCGTGACGTGACGGGCGGTGTGTACAAGGCCCGGGAACGTATTCACCGCAGCATGCTGATCTGCGATTACTAGCAACTCCAACTTCATGGGGTCGAGTTGCAGACCCCAATCCGAACTGAGGCCGGCTTTTTGGGATTCGCTCCGCCTCACGGCATCGCAGCCCTTTGTACCGACCATTGTAGCACGTGTGCAGCCCAAGACATAAGGGGCATGATGATTTGACGTCGTCCCCACCTTCCTCCGAGTTGACCCCGGCAGTCTCCTGTGAGTCCCCGACATTACTCGCTGGCAACACAGAACAAGGGTTGCGCTCGTTGCGGGACTTAACCCAACATCTCACGACACGAGCTGACGACAACCATGCACCACCTGTATACCGACCACAAGGGGGCACCTGTCTCCAGGTGTTTCCGGCATATGTCAAGCCTTGGTAAGGTTCTTCGCGTTGCGTCGAATTAAGCCACATGCTCCGCTGCTTGTGCGGGCCCCCGTCAATTCCTTTGAGTTTTAGCCTTGCGGCCGTACTCCCCAGGCGGGGAACTTAATGCGTTAGCTGCGGCACCGACCACGTGGAATGTGGCCAACACCTAGTTCCCAACGTTTACGGCGTGGACTACCAGGGTATCTAATCCTGTTCGCTCCCCACGCTTTCGCTCCTCAGCGTCAGTAATGGCCCAGAGATCCGCCTTCGCCACCGGTGTTCCTCCTGATATCTGCGCATTTCACCGCTACACCAGGAATTCCGATCTCCCCTACCACACTCTAGCCTGCCCGTATCGAATGCAGACCCGGGGTTAAGCCCCGGGCTTTCACATCCGACGCGACAGGCCGCCTACGAGCTCTTTACGCCCAATAATTCCGGACAACGCTCGCACCCTACGTATTACCGCGGCTGCTGGCACGTAGTTAGCCGGTGCTTCTTCTGCAGGTACCGTCACTTGCGCTTCTTCCCTGCTGAAAGAGGTTTACAACCCGAAGGCCGTCATCCCTCACGCGGCGTCGCTGCATCAGGCTTTCGCCCATTGTGCAATATTCCCCACTGCTGCCTCCCGTAGGAGTCTGGGCCGTGTCTCAGTCCCAGTGTGGCCGGTCGCCCTCTCAGGCCGGCTACCCGTCGTCGCCTTGGTAGGCCATTACCCCACCAACAAGCTGATAGGCCGCGGGCTCATCCTGCACCGCCGGAGCTTTCCACCAACCCCCATGCGGAGGAAGGTCATATCCGGTATTAGACCCCGTTTCCAGGGCTTGTCCCAGAGTGCAGGGCAGATTGCCCACGTGTTACTCACCCGTTCGCCACTGATCCACCCCGAAGGGCTTCACCGTTCGACTTGCATGTGTTAAGCACGCCGCCAGCGTTCGTCCTGAGCCAGGATCAAACTCTCCGTGAATGTTTACCCGTAATCGGGTCCACACCCGCGTTGAGCGGCACGGCAACCACCGGAATAGGGCGGCCCCGCGCACTGCGTCCTCGCTAGTGTTATTTCAAAAGGAATCTCCAACCCCGATCACAATGACCGAGGCCGGGGATGTCAACATATCTGGCGTTGACTTTTGGCACGCTGTTGAGTTCTCAAGGAACGGACGCTTCCTTCGGACCGCCTTCCAGCGGGCCCTCCGGGCGCTTCGTTCTTTCGTGTTTCCAGCTTATCAGATGTTTTCCGCCCCGTTTTCCGGAGTTTCATTCATCGGATTCGCTTTCCGCTTTGTTGCCCCGGTCTCCCGCGGCGACTCCGGAACTGTACGGGTACCGGCCCGCCACATGCAAATCGCCTCCGCCCGGGTTCCGGGCGGAGGCGATCGCTGTGCGGCGGGGTCGACCGGCGCATCGTCAGGCGCGGCCCATCTCCTCGGAGATGGCCGCCGCGAACGCGTCGATGTCCGCCTCCGTGGTGTCGTAGGAGCACATCCAGCGGACCTCACCGGTGTGCTCATTCCAGAAGTAGAAGCGGTAACGCTTCTGCAGTCGCTCGCTCACCTCGCGCGGGAGGATCGCGAACACCGCGTTGGCCTGGACCGGGCGCACGATCTCGACGCCGTCGATCTTCCGGACCGCCGCCTCCAGCCGGCTGGCCATCGCGTTGGCGTGGCCGGCGTTGCGCAGGTAGAGGTCGCCCGCGAGCAGGGCCTCGAACTGGACGGAGACGAAGCGCATCTTCGAGGCGAGCTGCATCGAGGTCTTGCGCAGGTACTTGATGTTGCGCACCCGGTCCGGGTTGAGCACCACCACGACCTCGCCGAGCAGCAGACCGTTCTTCGTGCCGCCGAAGGACAGCACGTCAACGCCGAGGTCGGTCGTGAAGGCGCGCATCGGCTGGCCGAGCGAGGCGGCGGCGTTCGCCAGCCGGGAGCCGTCCATGTGGACGAGCATGCCGAGCTGGTGGGCGTGCTCGACGATCGCGCGGATCTCGTCGATCGTGTAGAGGGTGCCGAGCTCGGTGCTCTGGGTGATGGAGACCGCGAGCGGCTGCGCGCGGTGCTCGTCGCCGAAGCCGTAGGCCTGCTGGTCGAGCAGCTCGGGGGTGAGCTTGCCGTCCGGGGTGGGGACGATGTGCAGCTTGATGCCGCCCATCTTCTCCGGGGCGCCGCCCTCGTCCACGTGGATGTGGGCGCTGTCGGCGCAGACCACGGCGCCCCAGCGGGGCAGCAGCGCCTGGAGGGCGACCACGTTGGCGCCGGTGCCGTTGAAGACCGGGTAGGCCTCGGCCCGGTCGCCGAAGTGGCGGCGGAAGACGTCCTGGAGGTGTGCCGTGTAGTCGTCCTCGCCGTAGGCGACCTGGTGGCCGCCGTTGGCGAGGGCGATCGCGGCGAGGACCTCGGGGTGCACGCCGGCGTAGTTGTCGCTGGCGAAGCCGCGGACGGTGGGGTCGTGCCGCCGTACCGCGTCCGTACGGGTGGGGTCGGTCATCGGGCTGTCAGCCACAGGTGCTGTCCGTTCAGTTCTGCTGCGGGGCGGTCCCAGAGGTCCGCCAGGTGTCCGGCGAGGTCGGCGGTGTCGGTGAAGCCGGCGAACTTCGCCTCCGGCTTCTCGGCCCGCATCTCGGGGCTGACCAGCGCCTTGATGACCAGGATCGCAGCCGCCGCGGTGGGCTCGCCGTCCGGGGCGGTGGTCTCCTTCTTGAAGGAGTCGGCCATGGCGAGGGTCCAGGCCTCGGTGGCGGCCTTGGCGGCCGCATAGGCGGCGCCGCCCGCGGTGGGCTTGTGCGCGGCCGCGGCGGAGACCATCGCGTAGCGACCGGCCGAGCTGCGGACCAGCGCGGGCTGGAAGGCCAGCGAGGTGTGCTGGAGGGTGCGCACCACGGTGTCGTGCAGGAAGTCCCAGTCGTCCAGGCGGGTGTCGAAGAAGGTCTTGCTGCCGCGCCAGCCGCCGACCAGGTGGAACAGGCCGTCGACGTGGCCGTGCTCGGCCTCCAGGTGGTCGGCCCAGTCGTGGACCTCCTGCGGGTCGAGCAGGTCGATCACCTGGCCGCTCACCTTCGCGCCGCGCACCGCGACGCGGGTGGCGTCCAGGGCGGCCTCCAGGCGCCTGGCGTCGATGTCGGCACCGATCACGGTGGCGCCTTCGGCGGTGAGGCGGCGCAGCACGGCCTGACCGGCGGGGCCGCTGGCTCCGGCGACGGCGATGACCTTGCCGGCCAGCTTGGTGGAGGGGGTGGTGGTCACGCGGCGACTCCCTGGATACCGGCGCCGGTGATGCCGGCGGTGGCGGCGATGACGCCGCGGAGCTTCTTGGACAGGGCCTCGTAGAACATGCTCAGCGGGAACTCGTCCGGGAGCACGGCGTCGCACAGCGCCTTGTTCAGGGCCTTGCCGTCCGTGATGTCGAGCGGGAGGGCCTCGGGGCCCTTCGCCCAGGTGGAGGCCGGGTGCGGGGTGAGGTATCGGGAGACCAGCTCGTAGGCGGCGATCCAGTGGGCCGGCTTGGGCCGGTCGATGCCGTCGCGGTACAGGGTCTCGATCTCGCCGCAGAGCGCGTTGGTGACCTGCGGGGCGCGCTCCCAGTCGATGGTGAGGCGGTTGTCGCGCCAGCGCAGCGCGTCGTGCTTGTGCAGGTACGCGAAGAGCAGCTGGCCGCCGAGGCCGTCGTAGTTGCGGACGCGGTCGCCGCTGACCGGGAAGCGGAACAGGCGGTCGAAGAGGATCGCGTACTGGACGTCGCGGGCGTGCGGGTCGCCCTCGGCTTCGAGCTTCACCGCCTCCTTGAAGGTGGTGAGGTCGCAGCGGAGCTCCTCCAGGCCGTACATCCAGAACGGGCTGCGCTGCTTGATCATGAACGGGTCGAACGGCAGGTCGCCGTGGCTGTGGGTGCGGTCGTGGACCAGGTCCCACAGGACGAAGGTCTCCTGCGCGCGGTGCTGGTCCTTGAGCAGGCCCTCGGCATCGGCCGGGATCTCCAGGCCGAGCTGCTCGACGGCGCTGGTGGAGACGGCGCGGAAGCGGGCCGCCTCGCGGTCGCAGAAGATGCCGCCCCAGGTGAAACGTTCCGGCGCCTTGCGCACGGCGACCGTCTCGGGGAAGAGCACGGCGGAGTTGGTGTCGTAGCCGGCCGTGAAGTCCGTGAAGGTGATCGGCACGAACATAGGGTTGTCGAAGCGGGTGCGCTCCAGCTCGTCCAGCCACTCCGGCCACACCACGCTCAGCAGGACGGCTTCGAGGTTGCGGTCCGGGTTGCCGTTCTGGGTGTACATCGGGAAGACGACCAGGTGCTCCAGGCCGTCCTCGCGCTGCTCGGCGGGCTGGAAGGCGAGCAGCGAGTCCAGGAAGTCGGGCTCCCGGTAGCCGGTGTCGGCCCACTTGGCGAGGTCGGCGTCGACGGCGGCCAGGTAGGCGGCGTCGTGCGGGAAGTTCGGGGCGAGCTCCTCGACGGCGGCCCGGACGGTGGCGACCAGCGGGTCGACGGTCTGCCGCTGGACGGCGGAGAGGTCGATCGAGCCGTCCTTGGACTGCAGCGGGCGCAGCGTCTCGACGGCCTCCTTCAGGCGCAGCCACGCCGGGTGGGCGGCGAGGGTCGAGACCGGGGCGTCGGCCGCCGCTGCGAGCCTTGGCGAAAGATTCTGCATCGTGGACTCACTTCGACAGGAGTTATTTCAACGAGGACACCATAAGTACGAAAGGTTCTCCCGTTCAAGGGGGTCCGAACCGATAAAACTCCGGCGCACCCCCGTTCCGACCCCAAATCCTGTGCCGGAGCGCCGCTTGTCCGGCATGTGGACGGTCTCGTGGATGCTCTGGACAGATGCGCGTTCTGATGCGAGCCTCCCGGCATGCTCCCGGCGGTGATCACGGTGGCCGAGCGCCACGCCAGCCCGTTCCGGGCGCCCTCCCGTCAGCAGGCCTGTTGTCGTTGCCGCTGCCGCACGCAGGGCCGTTGCCGCCGCTGTCGTTGACCCGACCGCGGCCCTCGGCCCGACCACGGCCGACCGGCTGCCGCTGTTCCGGCTCGGGGCGCCGCGGACGCGGGCCCGTACGCCGACCATGCCGTGTGTGTTCCGACGCCGCCACCGGGGGAAGTGATCCGCCGGGAAGCGGCCCGGCCCGCCCCGCACCGCCGCGCCTGCCCCGACCCTTCCTCCCGTCCCGCCCGGTCCCTCCCCTGGAGTCCTGCCATGAGCCTCCGCAAGCCGTCCGCCGTCCTGCCCCTCGCCGCGCTGGCCGTCGCCGCCGCGCTCACCGGGTGCGCGCCGCAGGCTGCCAACTCCGATGGCAGCGCCGCCGCCGGCACCTCGGGTTCGGCCGGTGCGGCGGCGAGCTGCGCGCCCGGCGCGCTGGCCACGCGGACCGCCGGGAAGCTGACCATCGGCACCGACAAGCCGGCCTACGACCCGTGGTTCTCCGAGGACAAGCCGGAGAACGGCAAGGGCTTCGAGTCGGCGGTGGCGTACGCCGTGGCGGAGAAGCTGGGGTACCCGAAGGACAAGGTCGGCTGGGTGGTCGCGCCGTTCGGCAAGGCGACCGCCCCGGGGGCCAAGGACTTCGACTTCGACATCAACCAGGTGTCCATCAGCGACGAGCGCAAGCAGGCGGTGGACTTCTCCTCCGGCTACTACTCCGTGCGCCAGGCCCTCATCGCGCTGAAGGGCTCCCCGGCCGCGGGCGCGAAGAGCATCGCCGACCTCAAGGGCGCCAAGCTGGGCGCGCAGATCGGCAGCACGAGCCTGGACACCATCACCAACACCATCAAGCCCAGCACCCCGGCGGCCGTGTTCGACTCCAACGACCTGGCGAAGGCGGCGCTGAAGAACGGTCAGGTCGAGGCGCTGGTGGTCGACCTGCCGACGGCCTTCTACATCACCGGCGCCGAGGTGCCGGAGGCCCAGGTGGTGGGGCAGTTCGAATCGGCCGCGCAGGGCGAGCAGTTCGGCCTGGTGCTGGACAAGGGATCCCGGCTGACCCCGTGCGTGTCGGCCGCGGTGGACGCGCTGCGCGCGGACGGGACGCTGGCGAAGCTGGAGAAGCAGTGGCTGTCGGACGCCGTCTCGGCGCCGGTGCTGAAGTGAGCGGGGAGGCGAGCGCGGCCGGACCGCTCGACGTCGCGAAGAACCCGAATGGTTCGGAGGGTTCGGAGGGTTCGGAGAATTCGGAGGACTGGCAGAGCCGGGCGGAGGAGGACGGGTACCGCCCGTCCGAGCGGCGGCTGGCGCACGAGGCGTACCGGCGCTCGCGCGCCCGCCGCTCGACGCTGATCGCCACCGCCTCGACCGTGCTGACGGCGGTGGCGCTGTATCTGCTGGTCGTCAACTCCCCCGGCTGGGAGGTGACTCGGCGGACCTTCTTCAACCTGGACTACGCCCGCCAGGCACTGCCCGAGGTGTTGCGGGGGCTGCGGCTCAACCTGGAGCTGATGCTCGGCTGCGGGGTGCTGATCCTGGTGTTCGGGCTGCTGCTCGCGGTGCTGCGGACGCTGCGCGGGCCCGTGTTCCTGCCGGTGCGGCTGCTGGCCACCGCGTACGTGGACTTCTTCCTCGGGCTGCCGATGATCATCTGCCTGCTGGTGATGATCACCGGGGTGCCGGCGCTGCGGCTCACCGGGGTGACCACCGATCCGCTGCTGCTCGGCGGGGCGGCCCTGGTGCTCACGTACTCGGCGTACGTGTCGGAGGTGTTCCGCTCGGGCATCGAGTCGGTGCACCCGAGCCAGCGGGCCGCGGCGCGGTCGCTGGGACTGACCAACACCCAGGCGATGCGGTACGTGGTGCTGCCGCAGGCGGTGCGGCGGGTGGTGCCGCCGCTGATCAACAACCTGGTCAGCCTGCAGAAGGACACCGGGCTCGTGTCGATCGGCGGCGCGATCGACGCGGTGTACGCGGCGAAGATCATCGCTGCGCACTCCTTCAACTTCACGCCGTACCTGGTGGCGGGAGTGGTGTTCATCGTGCTGACCATCCCGCTGACCCGGCTCGCCGACTGGCTGACCGGGCGGATGAACCGTCGGCAGCTGCAGGGAGGTGCGGTGTGAGCGGGACCGAGGTGCTCCGGCTGGAGTCGGTGCGCAAGACCTTCGGCGACCAGGTGGTGTTGCGCGACGTGGACCTCGCCGTGCCCGAGCACTCGGTGACGGCACTGATCGGGGCGTCCGGCTCCGGGAAGTCCACGTTGATGCGCTGCGTCAACCTGCTGGAGGGGATCGACGACGGGGCGATCTTCCTGGACGGCGAGGAGATCACCGACCCGCGCGCGGACGAGGACGCCGTGCGGCGCCGGATCGGCGTGGTGTTCCAGTCGTACAACCTGTTCCCGCACATGACGGTGCTGGAGAACATCACGCTCGCGCCACGGCGGGTGCACCGGGTCGGACGGGCGGAGGCCGAGGCGACGGCACTGGAGCTGCTGGACCGGCTCGGGCTGGCGGCGAAGGCGAAGGAGTACCCGGACCGGCTCTCCGGTGGGCAGCAGCAGCGTGTCGCCATCGTGCGGGCACTGGCGGCCGGGCCCCGGCTGCTGCTGCTCGACGAGATCACCGCGGCGCTCGACCCGGTGTTGGTCGGGGAGGTGCTGGCGGTGGTCCGGGACCTCAAGGAGCAGGGGATGACGATGGTCCTCTCCACCCATGAGATGGGCTTCGCCCGCGAGGTCGCCGACCGGGTGTGCTTCCTGGACGGCGGGGTGGTGCTCGAACAGGGGCCGCCGGAGCAGGTGTTCGGCGATCCCCAGGAGGAGCGGACCCGGCAGTTCCTCAGCCGGGTCGTCGCCTCGGGGCGGCTCCAGGGCTGAGCGGCCGGTCGGGGCATGGGGCGCCCGGGGTGGATCGCACGACGGCGGTCACCACTGTGCGCCCCTGTACGCGCCCTGGTCGCGTCGGGGGCGCAGCGGTGATCGTGGAAGGGACGATCGTCGCCGGGGCGGAAAAGGACGGGGAACGGATGACAGCTGACGGATTTCAGCTGACAGATTCTGAAATCTGTCAGCTGAAATCCGTCAGCTGTTCGCTGCCCGTCGTTCGCCGCCCGCCACCCCCGGGAGGCCGCCGTTGCACGGGCCCACTCTGGTCAACTGGCTCCTCGCCCTCCTCACCGCCACCGCCGGTGCCTACTGCCTGACCCGCCTGCGGCAGGCCTCCTGCGCCACCACCGCCCCCGGCTCCCGCCGCGCCCACCCGCCGCTCGCCCGGGAATCCGACGCCGCCGAAGCCCTGATGGGGCTCGGCATGGCAGCGATGGCCGTCACCGGCGCCACCGTCCCGGCCGCCGTCTGGGCGTGCCTCTTCGCCCTCCCCGGTGCCGTCTTCCTGCTCGCCGCCCTGCACGCCCCCACCGGCCGGGCACACCGGCTGCACCACGCGGTCGGAGCGCTCGCCATGACGTACCTGGCCCTGGCGATGACCGTCTCCCCCGGCGGACACCACCACCACGCCACCGCCCTCGGCACGCCCCTGCTCACCGGCGCGCTGCTGCTCTACTTCGGCGGCTACTCCCTGTGGGCCGGCGCCCGGCTGCTGCGCACCCCGGCCGGCACCCTCGTGCTCGGCACCACCGGTCTGCCCCGGGCCTGCCGGCTGACCATGGGCATCGGCATGTTCGCCATGCTCCTGACCATGTGACCCGACCATCCCGCACGAGCCGAGGCCCACACCGCCACACGAGCCGAGGCTCACGCCGGCGCGCGTGCCAAGGCCCACACCGAAGCCGCGCGGAAGCCCACACCGAAGCCCCGCCAAAGCCCGCGCCCGCGCGTGGCGTTGGTCACTGGCCCGCGGAAAGCCGTTCCACCGGACGTCGCCAGCACATAGGTTGGCAGGGAGCGCCTTGTCGCGTTCCGTGCGTACTCGGGGAGCCCATGCGATGACTGCCCTGACCGGCCTGCTGCTGCTCGGCCTGCTGCTCTCCACCGTCGTGCCCCGGCTGCTGGCCCGGGCCCGCTGGGTGGAGCGCGAACCGGTGCTGGCGCTGCTGGTGTGGCAGTGCATCGTGCTGGCCGTACTGCTGTGCTGCGCCCTGGGTCTGGTCCTCGCCGCCTCCGCCGCCGAGCCCGAACTGCGCGCCTGGGTGTTCGCCGGCGCCCCGCACGGCGTGGAGGACGCGTACGGCCTGGAGGACGCCGAGGGTTGGGGCCGGCTGTGCGCCGCGGTCCTGGCGGCGGGCGCGCTGCAGACGGTGCTGGCGCTCACCCGCGAGGTCCGTACGGCCAAGGCCCTGCGCAACCGTCGGCACGCCCAACTGGCGAACCGCGCACCGGAGTTGCCCGAGGCGATCGAGACCGCTCGGAGTCGCCGGGAGAGGCTGGTGGTGCTGGAGAACGTCCGGCCCGAGGCCTGGTCGCTTCCCGGTCCGAACTCCCGCCTGGTGGTCACCACCGGTGCCCTCCAGCAGCTCACCGCCCGGGAGTTGGCGGCGGTGCTGAGTCACGAGCGCGGACACGTCCGGGCCCGGCACCACTGGCTGCAGCAGTTCGCCCAGGCGCTCGCCTCCGGATTCCCCGGCATCGGCGTGTTCCGCGCCTTCCGGGACCAGGTGGCGGAGCTGGTCGAGCTGGCGGCGGACGACCGGGCGGCGCGTCGGCACGGCCGGCACACCACGGCCCTCGCACTGGCCGAACTCAACCTGGACCGTGGGGTGTTCGGCGCATGTCCGCCCGGTCTGGCGCAGTCCCCGAAGCGGGTCGACCGGCTGCTCGCGGGCCGCCCCCGGCTGTCCGTCCCGCACCGGCTGCAGCTGACCGCCGCCGCCCTGGCCGCACCCGCCGCGGCCGTCCTGCTCGCCGTCGCCCCAGGGCTCCGCTCGCTCCTCTGACGCACCCAGCCGTAACGACGTTGACGGCGCGTCAGTCCGATGCGGCCCCTCCGCAGAGCGGAGCGAAGTGGCCGCCGAGCGTCAGCCCGAGCACCTCGCGGTGGAGCGGCCGGGCCTGGTCGTAGCGCTCCCGCCCGGCCTCGGTCAGGGCGATCATGATGCCCCGCCGGTCACTCGTGCACATCGCCCGGGTCACCAGTCCGGCCTTCTCCAGGCGGGCGATCAGCCGGGACAGCGCGCTCTGGCTCAGATGGACGGTGGGCGCCAGCTCGCTCGCCCGAAGGGCGTGGCGACCTTCGGCCTGACATCCCTCCACCAGGCGTTCCAGCACCTCGAACTCGCTCATGCCCAGCCCGTACTTCTCACCGAGCTCACGGTCGAGCGCACAGACGGCCGCGGCATGGCGGGCGAGCAGCTCGCGCCATTCCGCGATGAGACCGGCCTCCGCCGAGGCTTCGAGGGAGTCGAGTTCAGCCACGCCGCCAGCCTAGCACGTGCATCGTAAATTTATGCATTCACATCTTATTCATTTGCATTGAATGCACACGCATGTACTGTCCTCTCCATGACCACCGCGACCGTCACGCCACCCGACGCCCCGTCAACCAGCGGGCTGCACTGGACACCCCGCCTCTGGGGCACCCTCGTCGTGCTCTGCGCCGCCATGTTCCTGGACGCCCTGGACGTCTCGATGGTGGGCGTCGCCCTCCCCTCCATCGGCTCCGAACTGCACCTCTCGACCTCCACCCTGCAGTGGGTGGTCTCCGGCTACGTGCTCGGTTACGGCGGCCTGCTGCTGCTCGGCGGACGCGCCGCCGACCTGCTCGGCCGTCGCCGGGTCTTCCTGGTCGCGCTCAGCGCCTTCGCCACCGCCTCACTGCTCGGCGGCCTGGTCGACGACGGCGGCCTGCTGATCGCGGCCCGCTTCCTCAAGGGCGTCAGCGCCGCCTTCACCGCCCCGGCCGGCCTGTCGATCATCACCACGACCTTCGCCGAGGGCCCCGCCCGCAACCGGGCGCTGTCGATCTACACCACCTGTGGCGCCAGCGGCTTCTCCCTCGGCCTGGTGCTGAGCGGTCTGCTCACCTCGGTCGGCTGGCGCTGGACCTTCCTGATGCCGGTCCCGGTCGCGCTGCTCGCCCTGCTCTTCGCCGTCCGCCTGCTCCCCCGCCCGGTCGAGGAGCCCGCCAAGGGCGGCTACGACGTGCTCGGCGCGATCACCGGCACAGCGACCGTCCTGCTGCTGGTGTTCACCGTGACCGAGGCCCAGGGCGCCGGCTGGCTGAGCCTGCGCACCCTCGGCTCGCTGGTCGTGGTCGCCGCGCTGGCCGCCGCGTTCCTGCTGGTGGAGAGCCGCACCGCCCATCCGCTGGTCCGGCTCGGCATCTTCCGCAACGGTTCGGTGGCCCGGGCCAACGTGGTCGCCTTCACGATGACCGGCGCGTACGGCGGGTTCCAGTTCGTCGTCACGCTCTACCTGCAGCACCTGCTCGGCTGGTCGGCCCTGCAGATGGCCCTCGGGCTGCTGCCGGCCGGTGCCTTCATCGCCCTCTCGGCACCGTTCATGGGCCCGATCGTGGACCGCTTCGGCACCGCCCGGCTGCTGCCGATCGGCCTGCTGGCACTGGCCGGCGCCTTCGCCCTGTTCCTGCGCCTGGACGAGCACAGCTCGTACCTGGTCCTGGTGCTGCCCTCGATGCTGCTGCTCGGCGTGGGCTTCGCGCTGGCCTTCCCCTCGGTGAACATCGCCGCCACCGACGGGGTGGCCGACGAGGAGCAGGGGCTGGCCTCGGGGCTGGTGAACACCGCGATCCAGGTCGGAACCGCCGTCGTGCTGGCCGGGGCGACCGCGATGATCACGGCCGGCAGCGCGGGCGGCGACAGCGCCCAGGCCCAGTTGGACGGCTACCGGCCGGCGCTGGTCCTGGTCACCGCGGTCGCGCTGGTCGGACTGGTGGTGGCCGCGGTGGGTGCCCTGGTGGACCGACGCCGGAATTCAACTCCCATGTCGGTGTCGGATTATGATTATCCGCCTGCCGGGCCATCCGTGGCCCGGACCGGAGTCCTGACCGAGCGCTGACCCCCGGCCCTCGCCCACGGTCGACCCCTGACCGCCGGGCACTGGTGCCGGCTCCACCAAACCCCCGTGTTGGTGGAGCCGGCCGTCCCTGCACCGGCCGCCCGGGCGGCACCCGTCAGGGCACGGTTCCACGGCGCGGCCACCGGCTCCGCAAGTATATTGGCCCGGAGCCAACGAACGTTCGGAGCAGACACGATGGCACCTCGCGGGGATTCGGTCAACGAGGAGATGCGGCAACGCTCCCGTCGACGCATCATGCGGGCCACCATCGAGCTGGTTGACCAGCGCGGTTACGCCGGCACCACGCTGACCGACATCGCCGAGCGCGCCGGACTGGCCCGTGGCCTGCTCTCGTACTACTTCGACGGCAAACGACTGCTGATGCAGTCCGCCACGCACCGGTTGATGCACCAGGCGCTCTCCGGCGCGCTGGCCGAACTGCCGCCCGGCGCCTCCCCCGAGGCCCGGCTGGCCCGCGCGATCGACACCGTCCTCAGCCTGGCCATGGACCACCCCCGGGTGATGCGCTCCCACCTGGCGCTGATCCTCGACCCGGACACCGGCGCCTTCGTCCAGGACCCGGAGCAGCAGCAGGTCGGCGCGATCCTGCAGGGCCTGCTGGAGGACTGGGGAGCGCCGGACCCGGTCGCCGAGCACGCGGTGCTGCGCAGCGCGCTGATGGGCGGCTGCATCGGGGTGCTGCTACCGGGCGCGGAGATCCCGCTGGCGCCGATCCGGGCCGACCTGTTCGGCCGCTACGACCTGGCCTGGGAGCTGGGCCGTCCGCCGCAGCCGCTGCCGCCGGAACGCGAACGGCCGCCGGCCCGCGGTTGACCGCGGGGCAGTCGGCCGACCGCCGGACGCTTCCACGAACAGCACTCACGAGCAGCGCGCGCGGGCGGCGCGCACGAACGCCTCCCGGGAACAGCTCCCGGGAACGGCGCGAGAACAGCGGATCTCCCAGGCCCCGCCCGGGAGTTGCTCAGCGCTCCTTCAGGATCGAGGCAAGCAGGTCTATCGTGCGCTCGGGCGTGAGGCTGTCCACGCAGAGCCGCTCCATGACCTGGACGTACGCGTCGACGTCGTCCCGCTTGTCCAGGTAGAGCGCGCTGGTGAGCTGCTCCAGGTAGACCACGTCCGCGAGGTCCTGCTCCGGGAACCGCAGGATCGTGAACGCCCCGGACTCGCCCGCGTGCGCGCCGAAGCGGAACGGCATGACCTGGATGACCACGTTGGCCTGCTCGGCGACGTCGATCAGGTACTGCACCTGACCACGCATCACCTTGGGCCCGCCGACCGGCCGGCGCAGCGCGGCCTCGTCGATGACCGCCCACAGGCGCGGATTGGCACCCTCGGTCAGCAGCTTCTGGCGGCGCAGCCGGAGGCTGACCCGCCGCTCGACCTCCTCTTCGCTGATGACCGGCCGGCTCTGGCCGAAAACCGCCCGTGCGTACTCCTCGGACTGCAGCAGTCCGGGGATGAACTGCACTTCGTAGGTGCGGATCAGCTGGGCGGCCTCCTCGAGGCCGACGTAGGTCTGGAACCAGCCCGGCAGCACGTCGTTGAAGCTGTGCCACCAGCCGGACTTGTTGGCCTCGCGGACCAGGCCGAGCAGGGCCTCCCGCTCCAGGCCGTCGTCGACGCCGTAGAGGCTGAGCAGGTCGGCGACGTCGCGCTCCTTGAAGCTGACCCGGCCGAGCTCCATGCGACTGATCTTGGACTCGGACGCGCGGATCGCGTAGCCCGCGTCCTCACGGGTGATCCCGCGCGCCTCGCGCAGGCGGCGCAGCTGCGAGCCGAGGAGGATCCGGCGGACCATCGAGCCGCCGCCCGGCTGAACTGTGGTCATGCGGTCGAAACCTCCACCTAGGGCAAACAGCGCACAGTCTGCCATCAGTTGAGCGCTCACGGTGCCGATACTGACGGATGTTCCTATCAGTTCTGCACTCCGCGCACCAGGATGCACGTGCATCCGGCGCTTGCATATGCCAATAGTGCGACTGCACGTGAATCGACTCTTGCATCTGCAGTGAGCGCACACCACCATGGTGCACGTGCACCTGCACATCCCTGGCAATCCCGCGGGCTCCGCGTCGACCCCACGCGCGACTCCGTGCACCGGCCCGGCGGCGTCCCCCGCGCCACCGGGCGTTCGAGTGCGCGCGCGCCTGGTCGAGGGGGCGGCCGAGCGGCCGAGCGAGTCGGAGGTGACCGGCATGACCCCGGCGGGTCCAGCC
Source organism: Kitasatospora cathayae (assembly GCF_027627435.1). Lineage (GTDB taxonomy): Bacteria > Actinomycetota > Actinomycetes > Streptomycetales > Streptomycetaceae > Kitasatospora > Kitasatospora cathayae. Next base: position 1,715,935 of record NZ_CP115450.1, read on the forward strand.
GTGTCCGCCCCCTTATGGGAGGAGCTCTTCATGAGCACCGGTACGGCTTTGGCGGTTGACCCCCATGTGGTCACCTGTACGCTCGCTCCTCGTTTTGAAGCCGTGAGAACCGCGCGCGACTTCGCCCGGACCGCTCTTCAGCGCTGGGGCCTGATGGAGTTGTTCGACGATGTCGCGCTGGTGGCCTCGGAACTCGTGACCAACGCGCTCCGGCATGCGATCGGCGCACGACCCGACCCGGCGGGCGGCGCCCTGGGCGAGTACGACTTTCCCACACAGCCGACCCCGGACGGACGGCTGCCGATCCGAATAAGCCTGGTGCACCGCGCGCCCCAGGTGGTCTGCGCGGTGAGCGATCCCAGTTGCATCGGCCCGGTGGCCCGGGAGGCGGACTTCGTCGCCGAATCCGGGCGCGGGCTGCACCTGGTGGAGTCGTTCAGCCGCTCCTGGGGCTGGCACCCGCTGGGCAGCGGCAAGGTGGTCTGGGCCGTGTTCGCGACGGAGCCGGCCGGCGGCGGGCTCGACGGCTGCAGGGCACTGGACGGTACCGCGCTGGACGGACGGCTCGACCTCGGTGGCCGGCACCGGCGCTCGGCCTAACGCCACACGGCGCACGGCCGCCCGAGGGGCGCCCCGGGAGGATCACACCCCGAGCCCTTCAGCCAAGCCACCGCGCCGGATCGCACCGGACCGCGAAACCGGCACGGACAACGGTCCGAGCACTGGTCCCGGCACCGGCTCGCCCGACCGGACGCTCCGGCCCGGAGGAAGCGGGCAGCCCGCGGGGCCGCCCGCGGCCGTACAGCAGGCCCCGCCGTACGGCGTCCACCGCGCAACCGCACGGAAGCAGGAAGGCCCGCCGCCGGGCGAGGACGGCCCGGCAAAGACAAAGGCCGTCGTGGTGTCAGCACCCACGACGGCCCCCCGATGGTGAAGCGGCCGGTCAGACGGCCAGGTGGTCGAACTCCCCGTCCTTGGCCCCCAGCAGCAGGGCGGCGATCTCGGCCCGGGTGTAGATGAGCGCCGGACCGTCCGGGAAGCGCGAGTTGCGCATCGCCACGTCGCCGCCCGGCAGGGCCGCGAACTCGACGCAGTTGCCCTGGGAGTTGCTGTGCCGGCTCTTCTGCCAGACCACCCCCTTGAGGTCCGCGGCGGCCATCCCGTTGTAGGTGTGGTTCGAGCCGTGCGTGTCCTGCGAGTCGTGCATAGAAGTCTCCCGAAGAGCTCCGGAGTTGTCGTCCAGCGCGGCGCCCCCGGCACCGCCAGAACGGACCGGCCCCGTACCGGCCCGGCACAACGCCTCACTTGACGCGATGATAGCCGCAGTGCACGTGCATCAGCACGGGACGTTGCAGGTGCATCGGGCCTTTTGTCGGCCGCCCCGAACTCTTCACGGACCCTTCTCCTGACGGTACGTAAACGGACATAGCCCACTGAATCGACGGGTCGTCCATAACCGGCCGTGAGCGGCCCCCCGCTGAATGTTGATCTTCGAATGCCGGGAGTCGCGCCGCCGTGACCCTCCGTCAGACCGCCGTCCGACTGTGAGACATCTCACGCGTCCCGGGTGCAACGCGCCGCCCCCCGGGACACGTCGAGGCAACTGCGCGGGCCCGCTCGGGCATTGGGCGAGGAATGTCCGGATTGTAGGCAATTCGCCCGGACCAGCGCGACAGCGACACGGCCTCCGCACCACGACCACCCGAAACCCGTACGGCAGCCGACTGCAGGCCTGACGGGCCGATGTCCTACGATCTCCGGCATGAGCACCGCAGCCATCCCGGGCGCGCCACTGCCCGTCCGCACTCCAGGCTCCCGTGCGCGGGGGCGCCACCGTCGCCCCGAGCGCCCCGAGATCCGCACCGGCTCGCCGGCCCTGGTGCTCGCCGTGCCCGCGACCGCGGGGCCCGAGTCCCGTTCGGTCGTCGAGGAGCTGCTCTCGATCGTCCGCAGCGAGCACGCCGGCGTCCAGGCCGCGGTCGGTTACCTCCCGGCCGACGGCGCCGAGGCCGGGGACTCCGAGGACCGCACCGTGGCGGAGCTGCTGGCGGCCGCCGCCGAGGCCGGACTGCCGACGCCCGTCGTGGTACCGCTGGTGCCCGGGCCGCACGGCTTCCTGACCGAGCTTCACGCCCTCGCCGCCGAGTACGGCGCGACCGTCACCGACGCGCTGGGCCCGCACCCGCTGCTCGCCGAGGCCGTCCACGTACGGCTGTCCGAGGCCGGGCTGGCCCGGGCCGACCGGGCCCGGCTGTTCGCCATCGCCACCGCCGCGGACGGCGTGGTGCTGACCACCGTCGGAGGTGAGGAGGCGGCTGCCGCGGCCGGAATCACCGGCGTGCTGCTGGCCGCCCGACTGGCCGTCCCGGTCGTGGCCGCGGCGCTCGACGTGCCCGGCTCGGTCGCCGACGCCGTCAACCACCTCAAGGAGACCGGCTCCCAGCGCCCGGCGCTGGCCCCGCTCGTCATCGGCCCGGAGGCGGACTCCGAGCTGCTCGCCACGGCCGCCGAGGAGACCGGCTGCCCGTCGGCGGCGCCGCTGGGCGCCTACCCGACCGTCGGCCAGCTGATCGCCTCCACCTACCTGGCCGCACTGCCGACGCCGACGGCGGAGGAGCTCGCCGAGGCCGAGGCGGAGGCCGCTGCCACCGGCGGGGCCGGGGAGGGCTCCCGACGTGCCCACGCGGCCGCTGAAGGGCCCGTGGAGGGCTAGCGAACCCACGGACCGCCTGTCACGACACCCGCACCACCGAAGGGGCCCGGAACGGCTGCGTTCCGGGCCTCTTCGGCTTGTTCGGATTGCCCCGCAGGAGAGTTAAGTGGCCAATGACCCGTAATGTCCGTTCTGGTGCCATTTGTCGATGAATGGTCGGCACGTCGTCGGGCGCTCGATTCGCCGGCACCCCCCGACCGGAAGGCCGCGCCCCCACCGCGCTTCAACGCTCCGTCACATTTCTCCTGAGGCTGAACCAGCTCGCGGAATACATCGCGGAATTGCCGGAAAACGATCATTTACGATCACGAATTGCGAGCCATTCGCGCTTTCCAGTAAACCGTGATGCGCATCACAGATATTTGCAGTTCGAACTTAAGTCTGCTTAACGTGCTCCCCGTTCGTGACCACACGGACCCAGTTCATCCGCGACGCCGAGTCCTGCCGTCGGATGTCCTGGCAGCGCGAAAACGCACCACGGCAGGAGCGGGGGAACCACAGGTAAGTCGCCCCGGACCGCTTCCCGGAAACGGTCCTGGGCTAGGGGTGAAGCCGCGCCCAACAGCGCGGCCGGGCAACTCCAGCCCGAATCCGACAGCTCACCTCGCAGGCGTGGGAGAGGACCGCGTCTTCATGCTGCCTTCCAACGGCAACCGCCTGTCCAGCCGTACCCGTCGCGTGATCGCCGCCCTCGGCGTCGCGGGCGTCGGCCTCACGGTTCCCTGCCTCACCACCGGCACCGCCAACGCCGCCTCCGTCGCCACCTGGGACAAGGTCGCCCAGTGCGAGAGCAGCGGCAACTGGAGCATCAACACCGGCAACGGCTTCTACGGCGGCCTGCAGTTCACCTCCAGCACCTGGGCCGCCTTCGGTGGCACCGCGTACGCCCCGCAGGCCAACCTCGCCACCAAGGACCAGCAGATCGCCATCGCCGAGAAGGTCCTGGCCTCGCAGGGCCCCGGCGCCTGGCCGGTCTGCTCGGTCCAGGCCGGTCTTACCAAGGGCGGCGCCCCGGCCGCCGTCGACACCGCCTCGGCCGCCAAGCCCGCCCAGGGTCAGGCCCAGGCCGCGAAGCCCGCCGCGGCGTCCGCGCCCGCCCAGGACCAGGCGAAGGCCTCCGGCGACTCCGCCGCCGCCAAGTCCGCCAACAGCGACTGGGCGCAGAAGCGCCAGGCGCAGGCCCAGGCCGGCGACTACACCGTCGTCGCGGGCGACTGGCTGTCCTCCATCGCGGACAAGCACAACGTCCAGGGTGGCTGGCAGCACCTGTACGAGCTCAACCGCAGCACCCTCACCGAGGGTCCGGACATGATCTACCCGGGCCAGCGCCTGACCTTCGGTGACGCCGGCTCGGCCCAGGCCGACAAGTCCTCCACCGCCACCAAGTCCGGGTCGGACTTCGCCTGGTTCGACCGCTCGCAGAAGTCCGGCCAGGCCTCGAACGGCGGTGCCGTGGACGCCAAGCCGGTCGCCCAGACCAAGGCCCCGGCCGTGAAGCCGGCCGCCCAGGCGCAGACCCCGGCCCCGGCCGCCACCGGCAGCATGGCCGCCGCGGTCTCCTTCGCCAAGTCGAAGGTCGGCCAGGCGTACGTCTACGGCGGCACCGGCAACGGCGGTTGGGACTGCTCCGGCCTGACCCAGGCCGCGCTGCGCGCCGCGGGCATCAACATCCCGCGCGTCGCCGCCGACCAGGCCGCCGCCAGCACCCACGTCTCGCTGGACAGCCTGCAGCCGGGCGACCTGCTCTTCTGGTCGAACAACGGCAAGGACTCCGGCGTCTACCACGTCGCCATCTACATCGGCGGCGGCCAGTACGTCGAGGCCGCCAACCCGAGCGTGGGCGTCCGCCTCCAGACCATCGCCAACTGGGCCCCGGACTTCGCCGGCCGGGTCTGAGCAGCGCGCACACCGGACAGCTGACAGGTGACGGATCACAGCTGACAGCTGACGGATGACAGATTTCATCATCTGTCATCCGTCATCCGTCGGTTGTCGGCCGTCACCCGACCGCCCCGGGGAGAGTCTGGTCGCTCCTCCCCGGGGCTTCGGCGTGCCCGCCCGGACGCACTCGCAGCGCCGTATTCCGCATGGTCAAACTCCGACGCAGGGGGCATGCTGCTGCTCTGCACCCGAGGAGGAGTCACCATGGCCCAGGTCACCATCACGCTCGACGCGAACCTCGCGATCGACGCGATGCTGCTCTCCGGTACCAAGAATCCACAGGACGCCGTCGAACTGGTCGTGCGCGACTACCTGGCCCGCGGCCGCCGGACCGAGACCCGGACCGGCGACGCGGGCGACGGCCACCGGGTCGCCACCGACCGCCCGAACGTCCAGGAAGGCTGACCGGGCGCACACGCCGACGGGCCCCGGAGAGGCAACCGCCCTCCGGGGCCCGTCAGTTGGCACAGATATCGAGCAGCCTCAGCTACCGAACAGCCACAGCGCCCGAACAGCCACAGCTACCGAACCGCCACAGCTACCGAACCGCCACAGCGCCCGAGCAACCTCAGCGCGCGCAGGCCCCCGTGGAGCCCCGCATCACCAGCTCCGGCTGGAACATGAACTCCCCGCGCTGGGCGGCGTTCCCGCCGACCTCCTCCAGCAGCGCGTCCACCGCGGCCGTCGCCATCGCCTCGACCGGCTGGCGGATCGTGGTCAACGGCGGCTCGGTGAAGGCGATCAGCGGCGAGTCGTCGAAGCCGACCACCGACACGTCCTGCGGCACCGACAGCCCGCGCTGGCGCACCGCCCGGATCGCCCCGAGCGCCATCATGTCGCTCCCGCAGACGATCGCCGTGCAGCCCTTGTCGAGCAGCGCACCGGCCGCCGCGTGCCCGCCCTCCACGCTGAACAGCGTGTGGTGGACGAGGCCTTCCGCCTCCTCCTGGCTGAGCCCGAGCACCTCGCGCATCGCCGCCGTGAAGCCCTCGATCTTGCGCAGCACCGGCACGTACCGCCGCTGCCCGACCGCCAGGCCGATCCGCTCGTGCCCGAGCTCGGCCAGGTGCTGGACGGCCATCCACATCGCGGCCCGGTCGTCCGGCGAGATGAACGGCGCGTCGATCTTCTCGCTGAACCCGTTGATCAGCACGAACGGCACCCCGCGCCCGGCCAGCCGGGCGTAGCGGTCGTGGTCGGCCGTGGAGTCGGCGTGCAGCCCGGAGACGAAGACGATGCCCGCCACGCCCCGGTCGACCAGCATCTCGACCAGTTCGTCCTCGGTGGATCCGCCCGGGGTCTGGGTGCACAGCACCGGCGTGAAGCCGTGCCGGCTGAGCACCTGCTCGATCACCTGCGCCAGCGCGGGGAAGATCGGGTTGCTCAACTCCGGCGTGATCAGCCCGATCAGCCCGGCGCTGCGCTGGCGCAGCCGGGTCGGCCGCTCGTAACCGAGCACGTCCAGCGCCGCCAGGACGGTCTGCCTGGTGGCGGCGGAGACGTTCGCCTTGCCGTTGAGCACGCGGGAGACGGTGGCTTCGCTGACCCCCGCCTGTGCCGCGATGTCTGAGAGTCGCGCCGTAGTCACGGTCCCAGAGCCTATTGCAACCACGTCAGACCGCCCACCAGCCGGTGGTGTCCGGAGCGAGCACCGTCTCGCCGCCGTCCACCACGAGTTCGGTCGAGGCGAGCAGCAGCCGACCCGGGGCGGCCATCCGCACCGGCTCGCCGGTGGTGTTCACCGTGCAGACGAAGGAGCCGCGCCGGAAGGCGAGGGTGCCCTCGGGGCTGTCCAGCCACTCGACCTCGGTGCCGGCGCCGAGGTCGGGCCGGGCCCGTCGGACGGCCAGCGCGCTGCGGTAGAGCTCCAGGGTGGAGGACGGGTCGCCGGTCTGCGCCTCGACGCTCAGTTCGGCCCACTCGGCCGGCTGCGGCAGCCAGGACGGCCCGCCCGCGACCGGTCCGAAGCCGTACGGGGCCTCGCTGCCGGACCACGGGATCGGGACGCGGCAGCCGTCGCGGTAGCCGTCCTGACCGGCCTGCCGGAAGAAGGACGGGTCCTGGCGGACCTCGTCCGGCAGGTCGGTGACGTCCGGCAGGCCGAGCTCCTCGCCCTGGTAGACGTACGCGGAGCCGGGCAGCGCGAGCATCAGCAGGGTGGCGGCGCGGGCACGGCGCAGGCCGAGCGCACGGTCGCCGGGGGTGCGGATCTGGGTGCCGAGACCGGGCTCGTTGGCGAAGCGGGTGGCGTGCCGGGTGACGTCGTGGTTGGACAGCACCCAGGTGGTGGGCGCGTCGACCGGGCGCATCGAGTCGAGTGAGACGTCGATCACCTCGCGCAGCGCGGCGGCGTCCCAATCGGTGCCCAGGTACTGGAAGTTGAAGGCCTGGTGCAGCTCGTCGGGGCGGACGTAGTTGGCGGTGCGCTGGACGGTCGGGGTCCAGGCCTCGGCGACGCCGATCCGCTGTCCCGGGTACTCGTCGAGGATCTTGCGCCAGCTGCGGTAGATCTCGTGCACGCCGTCCTGGTCGAAGAACGGCATGACGTCGTTGCCGAGCAGCTTGAGCTGGTCGGCGCCGCCGAGGTCGGGCAGGCCGGGGGCCTTGACCAGGCCGTGGGCGACGTCGATGCGGAATCCGTCCACGCCCATGTCCAGCCAGAACCGCAGGATCGAGCGGAACTCGTCGGCGACGGCCGGGTTCTCCCAGTTGAAGTCGGGCTGCTCGGGGGCGAACAGGTGCAGGTACCAGTCGCCGGGGGTGCCGTCCGGGTTCTCGGTGCGGGTCCAGGCCGGGCCGCCGAAGATGGACTCCCAGTCGTTGGGCGGCAGTTCGCCGTTCTCGCCCTTGCCGGGTCGGAAGTGGTAGCGCTCGCGCAGCGGGGAGCCGGGGCCCTCGCGCAGGGCGCGCTGGAACCACTCGTGCTGGTCCGAGGAGTGGTTGGGGACGAGGTCGACGATGATCCGCAGGCCCAGCTGGTGGGCGTCGCGGATCAGCGCGTCGGCGTCCAGCAGGGTGCCGAACATCGGGTCGACGGCGCGGTAGTCGGCGACGTCGTAGCCGGCGTCGGCCTGCGGCGAGGCGTAGAACGGGGAGAGCCAGACGGCGTCCACGCCGAGGTCGCGCAGGTACGGCAGGCGGCTGCGGATGCCGGGCAGGTCGCCCATGCCGTCGCCGTTGGAGTCGGCGAAGCTGCGCGGGTACACCTGGTAGATGACCGCGTCCCGCCACCAGCCTCTGGCCGCGCTGCCAGTCACAGGATCCAGGGCGGCCGCCTCGTGAGCGGTGTCGGCGGCAGGCCGGGAGGTGTCGGCCAGGTTCTGGGTCATGGACGGTATCCCTTGGGGACTAGAGGAGCGAGGAGCGCTGAGGGGTGCGGGAGCGTTACGACTTGGAGGCACCGGCGGTCAGGCCGGTGACCAGGTGGCGCTGCACCAGGTAGAAGAAGGCCGCGGACGGGATCGCGATGAGCACCGCCGTGGCGGCCATCAGGTTCCACTGGGCGTCGTGCTCGCTGACGAAGCTCTGCAGGCCGACGGCCAGGGTGTACTTGTCGGAGCTGAGCATGAAGGTGGAGGCGAACGGCACCTCGGCCCAGTAGGTGAGGAAGGAGTAGAAGGCGGCCACCGCCAGGCCCGGGCGGGCGAGCGGCAGCACCAGCCGCCAGAAGGTGCCGAACGGGCTGAGCCCGTCGACCCGGCCGGCCTCGTCGATCTCCACCGGGATGGTGTCGAAGTAGCCCTTCAGCAGCCAGGCGCAGTACGGCACGGTGGTGGTCGAGTAGACCAGGATCAGGCCGGTGTAGCTGTCCAGCAGGCCGAGTTCGGAGAGCATCGTGTACATCGGCACGATCAGCACCGCGATCGGGAACATCTGGGTGACCAGCAGCGACCACATCAGCGGCTTGTGCCCGGGGAACTTCATCCGGGAGACGGCGTAGCCGGTGGTGGCGGCGAGCAGCACGCCGAACACGGTGGTGATGCCGGAGACCAGCAGGGCGTTGCCGAACCAGGTGAAGAAGTCGGTGTCGGCCAGCACGTGCTGGTAGTTCGACAGCGTGAGCTTGCCGAAGATCTCGCCGGGGTGGAGGTAGTCGGTCTTGTCCGGTCCGAGCGAGACGAAGAGGATCCAGCCGACCGGGAACAGCGCGATCAGGCTGGCCAGGATCAGGACGCCGTGGGACAGCGCCTTGGACAGCGGGCTGCTCTCGCCGCGCGGCCGGAACTTGGCGGGCCGGGCGCCCGGGGCCGCGGTCGCCGCGGCGGCGGGGCGTTCGGTGGTGGTGCTCATCGGGGTTACCTGCCTTCGTGGGTCAACTGGGTCCGGGGCCTCAGCCGTTGGCCTGCTCGTTGCGGGCGAGCCAGCGCCGGTAGAAGGCGGTGAAGACGATCAGGATGGACAGCAGGATCACGCCGTAGGAGGCGGACTGCGCGAAGTCCTGGGGGATCTGGCCGAAGGCGAGGCGGTAGGCCCAGGTGACCAGCAGCTGGGCGTCGGGGGCGCCCTTGCCGAACAGCAGGAAGATGACGTTGAACTGGTTGAACGTCCAGATCACGCCGAGCAGCACGACCGTGGAGGAGACGCTGCGCAGCCCGGGCAGGGTGATGTGGCGGAACTGCTGCCAGCGGGTGGCGCCGTCCATCTCGGCCGCCTCGTACAGCTCGGCCGGGATCGCCTGCAGGCCGCCGAGCAGCGAGATCATCATGAACGGCACGCCGGCCCAGGTGTTGACCAGGATCGCCGCCGCCTTCTGCGCCCACGGGTCGGTGAGCCAGCCGGGCTCGGGCAGGTGCAGGGCGGAGAGCATGGTGTTGACGACGCCGCCGTCGGAGAGCATCAGGCGCCAGGAGAAGACGGTGACGAAGGTCGGGACGGCCCACGGGAGGATGAGCAGCATCCGGTAGGCGGCGCGCCCGCGCAGCTTCTTGTTGAGCAGGACGGCGAGGCCGAGGCCGAGGGTGTAGTGCAGGCAGACGCAGACGACCGTCCAGGCGATGGTCCACACGAAGTGGGACCAGAACCGGTCGTACGAGCCGGGGCCCCAGAGGATGTCCGCGTAGTTGTGGAAGCCGACGTACTGGTAGCTGGCCGGGATCTCGTTGACGCCGATCTTGCGGGCGACGTTGAGGCTGTTGGCGTCGGTGAGGGTCAGCCAGATGCCCTGGACGAGCGGGTAGAACACCAGGACGCCGAGCACCAGCACGACCGGGGCGATCATCGCGTAGGCGTACCAGTGCTTGGCGTAGGAGCGCTTGAGGCGTTCCAGCAGGCCCGGACGCTGATCGCGCTCCCGGCTGCCCTTGCCGGTGGCGCCCTGCACGGCGACTGACATCGTTTGCACCTTCTCGGGGGGAAGTCTCGGGGGAGGCCGACGGCCCGGCCCGCCGGTGTCGGCGGGCCGGGCTGCGGGGACTACTTGGCGAAGCCCGGCAGGAGCTTGGCGTAGTCCGTGGCCACGGTGTTCAGCGCGTCCTGGGTGCTGGTGCCCTGGACGGCCTTGCCCAGATTGGTGCCGAGCGAGTCGAACAGCGAGCCGTACTCGGGCAGTTCGGGGCGCGGCTTGGCGCTGCCGAGGATGGCCTGGAAGCCGGCGATGCCCGGGTCGGCCTTGACGTCGGCGGTGTAGGCGTCGGAGCGGGTCGGCAGGGTGGAGTTCTTCTGCGCGATGAAGGCCTGGCTCTCGGCCGAGGTCATGAAGGCGGCGAACTTCTCGGCGGCGGCCTTGTGGGCCTTGTCGGCACCGGCGTAGACCGCGATGTTGTGGCCGCCGGTGGGCGCGCCGGCCTTGCCGGTGGAGCCGGCCGGGACGGGGGCGATGCCGAGGTTCTTCTTGTCGGCGAAGGCGGAGCCCTTGTAGATGTTGGTGATCTCCCAGGGGCCCTGGATGATCGCCGCGACCTTGCCGCTGTTGAAGGCGTCCATCATGTGGGCGTAGGCGTCGGTGGTGACGTCGGCCTTGGCCGTGCCGGGCGAGGTGAACATCGACTTGTAGGTCTCGATGCCCTTGACGGCCTCGGGCGAGGTGATGGTGATCTTCTTGTTGGCGGCGTCGACGGTGTCGGTGCCCTCGCCGAACAGGAACGGCATCGCGTAGTAGCCGTCGGCGGCCTTCAGCCAGAAGCCGTCCACGCCGGCCTTGTCCTTGATCGCGGCGGCGTCGGTCTTCAGCTCGTCCCAGGTCTTGGGGGCGTCGGTGATGCCGGCCTTGGCGAACAGGTCCTTGTTGTAGAGGAAGCCGAGGGTGTCCGTGACCAGCGGGACGCCGTACAGCTTGCCGTCGTACTTGGCCTGCTGGATCAGGCTGGGCTGGAAGGCGGAGGCGTCGGCGGCGGCCGGGGTGCCGTCCAGCGGCTCCAGGAAGCCGGCCTTGGCGAAGGCGGCGGTCCAGCCGACGTCGGAGCGGAACACGTCCGGTGCGCCCTTGGCCCCCATGGCGGTCTGCAGCTTGTTCTGCGCCTGGTCGAACGGCACGTTGACGAAGTTGACCTTGATGTTCGGGTTGGCCGCCTCGAACTTCTTGGCCAGTTCCTGGTAGTTCGGAGCTTCGTTGGTGGCGTTCGACGTGTCCCAGTAGGTGAGGGTGACCGGGCCGTCGGCCTTGCCGTCCGAACCGGAGCCGCCACTGCTGCCACAGGCAGCCATCGAGACCGCGAGGGCCACAACGAGGGCAGAGGCCGCGATGCCACGCCGCATGAGAACTCCTTGGGAGGGTGGGGGTGCCCGAGATGTTCGGAGACAGGCGCATAATGGCTGCCTCGTGCCGACCGCATCGTTGCTGCCGTCGGGCTCGCAAGGAAGTTAACAGCGGCGCAAGAGTGACGGAAAGTCCTTGCAGCAAGTTTCTGCAAGAAACGCCGATCGTTACGCCCACGTGTCCTGGACGTATCCGAGCGGTAGTTGACAGTGCGGCGTGATGTCCGCCTTCGCCCCTTTCGCCCCGCTCCGCACGGTCGACGCGACCACCGCGGGTGGCTGAAAGCCTTTGCAGCAGACTGAACCCATGCGCATCCGAACCGTCACCGAGGACGAACCGCCCCTGCTGGGCGAACCCGCCGGGGCATCGGCCGGGGCATCGGCCGGGCGCTGATCGAACACCTCGAGCGCTGGCCCCGGCTCTGCACGCGCCGGGACCTGCGCCGGCCGGGCCTGCCCTACTTGGCCCCCAGCCGCAGCACCGTGGTCGAGCGGAACTCCTCCCCCGGCCGCAGCACGGTGCTCGGGAAGGCCGGGTGGTGCGGGGAGTCCGGGAAGTGCTGGGTCTCCAGCGCGATCCCGGCGAACGGCCCGTACGGCAGCCCGCTCGCGCCGGTGACCGCGCCCTGGAACTTGTTCGCCGTGTAGACCTGGACGCCCGGCTCGGTGGTCAGCACCTCCAGGGTGCGGCCGCTGACCGGGTCCTCCAGCAGCGCCGCCCGCGCCGGTCCGCCGTCCGCCGGGCGGGCGCGCAGCACCCAGTTGTGGTCGTAGCCGCCCGGGCCGGCCAGCTGCGGGTGGTCGTCGTGCACCGACTTGCCGATCGGGGTGGCCACGGTGAAGTCGAAGGGCGTGCCGGCCACCGGCTCGGTCCGGCCGTACGGGATCTGCCGCTCGTCGGCCGGGGTGTACTCGTCGGCGTCCAGGGTGAGCAGGTGGCCCAGGACGTCGCCGCTGCCCTCACCCGCGAGGTTGAAGTAGGCGTGGTTGGTCAGGTTGACGACGGTCGGCTTGTTGGTGACGGCGCGGTAGGCGATCAGCAGCTCGCCGCCCTCGCCCGGAGCGTGCGACAGGGTGTAGGAGACGGTGACGTCCAGCGCGCCGGGGAAGCCCTGGTCGCCGTCCGGGCTGTGCAGGCGCAGCAGCACCCCGCCCTCGATCGGCTCGGCCCGCCACATCCGCTGGGCGAAGCCGTCCGGACCGCCGTGGATGGTCATCCCGCCACCGGTCGGCGCCAGCGGGTGGTCCTCGCCGTCGATGGTGACGCTGGAGCCGTCGATCCGGTTGGCGTACCGGCCCACCACCGTGCCGTAGTGCCGCGCCGGGCCCAGGATCTGCGCCAACTCGTCCGTGGACAGCAGAAGTTGGGCCGTTCGGCCGGACCGGTCCGGGGCGCTGAGGGTGTGCAGGGTGGCGCCGAGGGTGAGCACGCTCGCCTCGTACGGACCGGCCGTCAGCGTCCAGCGCTGGATCGCCGCGCCCGCACCCGAGGGGTCGAGGGGTTCGCGGCGCACCGTGGTGGCCTCGCTCGCCATGGCCTGCTCCTCACTGGTGGCGGCAGCGCGCGCCGCCTCCGCCCGGTTCCCGGTCCGTCCAGGGGCGTCGCGGCGGCCCCATGGTGTCCGTCAGCCTAGCGAGGGCGGCGGCAGCGGGGGCGTTTCCACGCCTCCGCGCGCCGCCCGAACGCCACCGGCCGCCCGCCCCTTCCACGGCTGCCGTCAAGCAGCCGCCACTCCCCCGCCCCCTCGGCCCCGCCGCTACTCCTCCGACCCCTCGACTTGCCGCTGCGGCAGCCCGAGCGCCGAGGCCAGTCCGTCCGGCCCGGTGCCCGCCTTGCGGTAGACCGCCGCCAGCCGCCGGTTGACCAGGCTCAGGTGCACCCCCAGCTGCTCGGCGATCCGCTGCGGCGGCACGCCCCTGACCGCCAGCTTGGCGACGTCCCGCTCCGGCCCGCTGAGCGCCTCCAGCGTGTCCTGGAAGTCGTGCAGCCCGAGCCGGTTGGGCCGCAGCCCGTAGTTGGCCAGCTCCTGCCGGGCCCGGTCGACCAGCTTCTCGGCCGAGCAGTGCTGGGCCAGCTCGATGCCCTGGTACAGGTACTCCTGGGCGTCCTCCAGCCGCCCGACCCGGCGCAGCGCGGCGCCGAGGTCGACCAGCGCCACGGCGTGCTCGTACCCGGCCGGGGACTGCCCGAGGTGCTCCACGGCCTGCTCGAGCAGCTCGACCGCCTGCCGACCGTCCGAGATCGCCGCCTGCAGCCGCAGCGCGGTGCCGATCGCCGAGGCGGTGCCGAAGCGGCGGGCGTCCCGGACGGCCTCCTGGGCGTACTCGCGGGCGCGCTCGGGCTCGTCGGCCGCGATCGCGACGGCGAGGTGCCCGGCCCACGGCGCCCAGACGGTGTTGTGCCAGCCGCGGACCTTCAACTGGGCCCCGGCCTCGGTGAGCGCGGCGGCCGCCCCGGCGTGCCGGTTCGCGGCGACCAGCAGCTTGCCGTACAGCGAGGCGGCGTCCGGCAGCACCATGGCGGTCGCGTGGTACGGCGGGTGGAAGCCGAACTCGTTGGCCAGCGCCCAGGCCTCGTCGACCCGGCCGCGGGCGATCAGGGTGTCCACCAGCACGCCGACGGCGTCCCAGGCCAGCGGCAGCTTGGCCCCGATCCGCTCGGAGATGCGGTAGGCCCGGCGCAGGAAGTCCTCGGCCTCGGCGAGCAGCCCGCGGCGGAACCGGGCCAGCCCCATCAGGAAGTACGCGAAGCCCCGGTGGGCGCCGCTCCAGCCGGCCACCTCGAACTGGATGATGGCGTCCGCGGCCAGCCGCTCGGCCTGGGCGACGCGGTCGTTGTAGATGTACGTGAGGCAGAGCATCGAGGGCAGTTCGAAGCCCCAGGTGGTGTCGGTCCAGCCGAGGCCCTTGGGCAGCCGGCCGCCGTCCAGGACCTCGTCGGCGAGCGCCAGCGCCTCGGTGGAGGGCTCGCCGCGCAGGGTGAGGTCCCAGGCGCGCATGGCGAGCACGGCCCGGTCGGCGGCCTCCCGGCCGGTCAGGTTCCGGTACAACTCGGCGAGCCGGGCGGAGCGGCCGGGGCCGTCCTCCTCGGACTTGCGGAAGGCGTGCCACATGAACGAGGCCGCCTGGAGCCGCTGCCGCCGGACCGGGTCGGTGGTCTTCTCGGCCTCCTCCTGGCAGACCAGCGCGGCCTGGCCCAGTTCACCGCTGTGGGCGAGCACCTCGGAGAGCCGGAAGGTGGCGTCCACCCGCAGTTCGGGGCGCAGCGGCCCCTCCTCGGGGTCGAGGGCGAGCCTGAGCTGGTTGACGGTGGCGCTGGGGTCGGTGAGCAGTGCGGAGCAGCCGAGCTCGTACAGCACCTCGGCCTTGATGTCGTCGGCGGGCGGCTCGTTGAGCGCGCGGTGCAGGCAGCGCTGGGCGGCTTCGGGAGCGCCGATCAACTGGTGTTCGACGGCGGCACGGCGCAGCTTCTTGACGATCCGGTCGTCGCCCTCGCCGGAGTGGGTCTCGACCAGGTGGCGGGAGGCGGCGAGCAGGCCGAGCCCGGCGTTCTCGATCTCGACGGCGGCGATGCCGTGCATGCCGAGGCGGGTGGCCTCCGGCATGGTGTTGTAGATGGAGCTGGCGATCAGCGGGTGGACGAACTCGAGGTTCCCGTTGGGTGCCTGGGTGAGCACGCGCTGCTTGCGCAGTTGCTTGATGGATTCGCGGGCGCCCTCGGTGCTCTGGGTGGAGATCCGGGTGGCGAGGTCGATCCGGATGTCGGTGCCCAGCATGGCGCAGGCCCAGGCGAAGCGCAGGGTGGCCGGGCCGAGCCGGTCCAGCCAGCTCTTGAGGGTCATCCCGGTGGCGTCGACCGCGAGTTCGCGCAGCTGCCGGGAGTTCTCCTCGACCGGTTCGAGCTCCTGGTCGCGGACCTGGTCGAGCAGGCGGCCGGCCTCGAAGGGGTTGCCGTTGACGACGTTCCAGAACTCGTAGCAGAAGGCGTCCTCGGCCTTGTCGCCGAGTTCGGCGCGGACCATGTCGGTGACGGAGCTCAGGGTGAGCCTGCTGAGCTCGTGCTTGCGGCTGGCGAGGTTGAGGACGCCCCGGCGCAGCTCCTGGGTCTCGTCGGGCCAGTCGTTCTCGTCCTCGCGGAAGGCGAAGACCAGCAGCACGGGCAGCTCGGCGGACCGGACGGCGAACTTGGCGAGCCAGGAGAGGGACTCGGCGTCCGCCCAGTGCAGGTCGTCGACGATCATCACCATCGGCGCGCGGCGCGGCGCGAGCTGGGTGAGGACGTAGTCGAGGCCGTCGCGCACGCCCTGGGGGTCGAGCCGGCGGGCGCCGGCCTTGGGCTGCTTGAGGCCCATGGCCGGTCCGACGACCTCCTCCCAGGTGCCCATGACCTGGCTGAACTCGTCGGGCTCCAGTCGGGTCAGCACGGGCTGGAGGAGCTGGCGCAGCACGTGGTACGGCTCCTTGAACTGCCGTTCGCCACCGCGCGCGAACAGCACGCAGGCGCCCTGGCGCAGGCTGGCGATCCGTCGGACCTCGTGCAGCAGACTCGTCTTGCCGATGCCGGGGCGGCCGGAGAAGGCGAGAAGTTCGCCGATCTCGGTGCCGCCGGCGGCGAACTCGCGGCAGAGGCGGTCGACGGCCGCCTCGACGGACCGCAGTTCGGCGTCGCGGTCGCGCAGCCGGACCCGGGGCGCGGGTCCGTCGTCGCCCCGGCCGGAACCGGTTCCCGTCCGAAGTTCGTTGCCCTGATCGGTCACCGTCGCGCCTCCGCCTCACCCGCTCGCGGCACGGCTCCGCCACCGCGCGGGGGGAGCCGGTCCGTCACTGTTCGTGGAGCCGAGAGTAGCGTCGCGTACGGCTCATCGTGTGGCATTCGTGCAGGCTGGGGCAGACGGTGAGGGTTCGGACAGCTTGCCAAGGGCAATTGCCCTATATCCCTAACGTCCGATCATTGCATCAGATACCCTACGGCCCGCGAGGCGTGGATGATCTTGCCTGACCCAGCCTCACCCTTCGCGCCCCGCCGCGTCAACTCCCTCACGAGAAGTGCTCGAACCACAAGCGCCCCCACCCTCCGCTGCACCGGGAGTCCGATGTCTGACGACACCTCACTTCAGATCCCGTTCCCACACCGCCGCAGTCCGCACGGCCGGTACGCCACCGCGTTGCACCGGGACTGGCTGATCCGCCACCCGCTGCTGCCCGACGCCGACCACCCCGGTTACGCCCACTGGGAGGTGGTCGACCTCGCCGCACTCGGCTACCCGGACGCCGGGCCGGACGAACTCGCCCTGGCGGCCGACCTGATGGGCTTCTACTTCCTCTTCGACGACCAGTTCGACGGCCCGCTCGGCCGCCGCCCCACCGAGGTCGCCCCGATCTGCGAACGCCTGATCGCCGTCCTGCACGGCGCCCGCCCCGACCAGCGCTCCGCGGTCGAGACCGCCTTCGCCGACCTGTGGAGCCGCAGCGTGCACGGCATGCCCGCCCGCTGGCAGGCCCGCGCCGCCTACAACTGGGAGTACTACTTCGCCAGTCACCCGGCCGAGGCGGCCGGCCGGATCTCCGCCCGGCCGCCGGACCGGAGCGGCTACCTGGAGCTCAGACGGGGCACCGCGGCGATGGAGACCATCTTCGACATGGTCGAACGGCTCGGCCAGTTCGAGGTCCCCGCCTCCGTGCTGCACCATCCGGTGCTGCGTCAGATCCGGCAGCTGGCCGCCGACATACCGTCACTCAGCAACGACGTGCGCTCCTTCCCGCTCGAAGCCCCGCGCGGCGACGTCAACAACCTGGTGATGATCGTCCAACGCGAGCGCCGCTGCTCGGCCGAGGAGGCCTGCTCCGCGGTGATGGCGGAGGCCCAGCTGATGGTCGAGCGCTGCGCCGAACTGCACGAACAACTACCCGACGTCTACCTGGAGTTGGGCCTGTCCCGGATCGAACGCACGATCGCCGGGCGCTACGCCGACGGGCTGCTCACCTGGCTGGCCGGCTACCTCAGCTGGGAGGCCCGCACCGGCCGGTACCACGTGGTCTGAACGGCGCGGGGGTGCGACGCCGGAGCATCCGGCGAACCGCGGGCGGCCCGGGAAGGACCGGGAAGGACCGGAACGGGGACCCTCCGTACCGGACCGGCGTACGGACCGTAGCCGCACCGCGCGTCCGGCGGCTATCGTGCTCGTCGGCGGGCGCCCCCGGCAGGGGCGCCGCCCGAGTGCGTGTCCGCACCCTCCCGCCGGACCGCCCGCTGCCCGGGCGGCCCGGCGCGCCGTCCCCGGCCCGATCGGCGCCGGGGGCGCCCGACGTCGCGAGGAGACACAAGACATGACGGTCTACCAGCCCCCCGGCGCGCCCGGCAGCATCGTCGCCTACCGTTCCCGGTACGACCACTGGATCGGCGGCGGATGGACGCCCCCGGTGCGCGGCGAGTACTTCGGCGACCCGACCCCGGTCACCGGCGAAGTGTTCACCGAGGTCGCCCGCGGCACCGCCGAGGACATCGAGGCCGCCCTGGACGCGGCCCACGCCGCCGCCCCGGCCTGGGGCCGCACCTCCGCCGCCGAGCGGGCGCAGGTCCTGCTGCGGATCGCCGACCGGATGGAGGCGAACCTGGAGCAGCTGGCCGTCGCGGAGAGCTGGGAGAACGGCAAGCCGGTGCGCGAGACGCTGGCCGCCGACCTCCCGCTCGCCGTCGACCACCTGCGCTACTTCGCCGGCGCGCTGCGGGCCCAGGAGGGCAGCCTCTCCCAGCTGGACGAGGACACCGTGGCGTACCACTTCCACGAGCCGCTGGGCGTGGTCGGCCAGATCATCCCGTGGAACTTCCCGATCCTGATGGCGGTCTGGAAGCTCGCCCCGGCGCTCGCGGCCGGCAACGCGGTGGTGCTCAAGCCGGCCGAGCAGACCCCGGCCTCGGTGCTGCTGCTGGCCGAGCTGACCGCCGACCTGGTGCCGCCGGGCGTGCTCAACATCGTCACCGGCTTCGGCGAGGAGGCCGGCGCCCCGCTGGCCGCCAGCAAGCGGGTCCGCAAACTCGCCTTCACCGGCGAGACCGGCACCGGCCGGCTGATCTCCCGCGCCGCCGCCGACAACCTGATCCCGGTCACCCTGGAGCTGGGCGGCAAGAGCCCCAACCTGTTCTTCGCGGACGTCGCCGCCGCCGACGACGCCTTCTACGACAAGGCCGTCGAGGGCTTCGCGATGTTCGCCCTCAACCAGGGCGAGGTCTGCACCTGCCCCAGCCGCGCGCTGATCGAGTCCTCGGTCTACGAGCGGCTGCTCGGCGACGGCCTGGCCCGGGTGCGCACGATGCGCCAGGGCAACCCGCTGGACACCGAGACCCAGGTCGGCGCGCAGGCCAGCGCCGAACAGCTGAAGAAGATCCTCTCCTACTTCGAGATCGGCCAGGCCGAGGGCGCCAAGGTCCTGGTCGGCGGCGAGCGCGCCGACCTCGGCGGCGCGCTGGCCGGCGGGTACTACGTGACGCCGACGGTCTTCGAGGGCGTCAACAGCATGCGGGTCTTCCAGGAGGAGATCTTCGGACCGGTCGTCTCGGTCACCCGCTTCGACGGCTTCGACGAGGCGATCGCGCTCGCCAACGACACCCAGTACGGGCTCGGCGCCGGCGTGTGGACCCGCAACGTCAACACCGCCCACCGAGCCGGGCGCGCCATCCAGGCGGGCCGGGTCTGGACGAACTGCTACCACCTGTACCCGGCCGCCGCGGCGTTCGGCGGCTACAAGAACTCCGGCATCGGGCGGGAGAACCACAAGGCACTGTTGGAGCACTACCAGCAGACCAAGAACCTGCTGGTCAGCTACTCCCCCGACGCGCTCGGCTTCTTCTAGGCGGTTCTCCCGGGCGGTTCTCCCGGGCCGGCCCCGACCGGCCCGCGACAGACGTGGAGCGGGAGACCTCGTCCGGTCTCCCGCTCCACCGCCACTCCCCGTGGCGGGCTTTCGGGGCAAATCACCTGTTCCGGGAATTTCGCCTGGTTCGGGATCAAAGCACATGAATCCGCAGATTTTCCCGACGCGCCGCCGACATGCCCGGACGGGCCCCGCGAACGCCGTAGACAGGACTCCCCGTTCCCGATCCCTCCAGGGAGTCCGGCATGACCATCGCCCCCGCCAAGCTCAGCGACCCCACCGTGCGCGCCTTCGTCACCGCGATCAACGCGGGCGACCGCGAGGCCTTCTTCCGCGTCCTCACCCCGGACGCGACCATGTCCGACGACGGCTCCGACCGCGACCTGAACGACTGGGTCGACCGGGAGATCTTCGAGTCGAACGGCCGGATGGACGTCCAGACCGAGTCCTCCGGCGGTCACGGGCTGGTCGCCAACTTCACCAACGAGACCTGGGGCGAGATGCGCACCGCCTGGCGGTTCACCGTCGCCGACGGGAAGATCAGCCGCTTCGAGACCGGCCAGGCCTAGCGAGCGCACGGCCCGGCCTCAGGACAGCCCCAGGCACCCCCGCACCGCGCGGATCAGGTTGCGCGAACGGACGTCCCCGGTGACGCCCGGCTGCATGCCGTTGGTGACGTACCCGAAGCCGAGCCCGAGCTCCGGGTCGGCGAAGCCCAGCGAGCCGCCCCGGCCCGGGTGGCCGAAGCTCGCCGGAGAGGCCATCGGCGCGGTCGGGCCGTGCCGCCAGAAGCCCAGCCCGAAGGTGGAGTTGACGATCAGCACCCGGTCCGGGCCGTTCACCACCGGTCCGACCGCGCGGGCCAGCACCTCCGGGCCGAGCAGCGGCGGCAGCAGCGTGCCGGAGCCGTCCGACCGGTCGGCCACGCCGATCAGCGCCGCGTAGAACCGCGCCACCGAGCGGGCGGTGCCGATGCCGTTCGCACCGGGGATCTCGGCGGCCTGCACCGCCGGGTCGTTCATGTTCACCCCGGGCAGCACCGAGGCGAAGGCGCGGGCGGTCAGCGAGGCCGGGTCCTGGTAGGCGTCCCGGACGGACTGCTTGGGCCGCAGCCGCAGCCCGCTCGGGCCGGTCCGGGCCGCCTCCGGGGCGGGCAGGTCGACCAGCTTGCCGACCCGGGGCGCGGCGCCGGCCGGCAGCCCGATCCACAGGTCCAGCCCGAGCGGCCGGGCGATCTCCTCGGCGAAGTACTGTCCGACCGTGCGGCCGCTCACCCGGCGCACCACCTCGCCGACCAGCCAGCCGAAGGTGTACGGGTGGTAGCCGTGCGCCGTCCCCGGCTCCCAGGCGGGCGCCTGCGCGGCCACCGCGGCCACCGCCCGCTCCCAGGTCAGCACGTCCTCCAGGCGCAGCGGCACGTCCAGCACCGGCACCCCGGCCTGGTGCGTCAGCAGCCAGCGCACCGGCACCGCGCCCTTGCCGGCCGCCGCGAACTCCGGCCAGTACGAGGCCACCGGCGCGTCCAGGTCGAGCAGGCCGCGCTCGGCCAGCAGCAGCGCGGTGGCGGCGGTCAGGCCCTTGGTGACCGAGCGCAGCACCTGGGCGGTGTCCGCCGTCCACGGCACCGCGGGCGCGGGCCGCCCGCCGACCTCGGGCCGGGCGTCCCCGCCCCACAGGTCGACCACCTTGCGCCCGCGCAGGTACAGCGCGAACGCCGCGCCCAGTTCGCCGTACTCGGCGAAGTTCCGCGCGAAGGCCTCCCGTACGGGCTCGAAGCCTTCGGCCGTCTCGCCCCAGATCTCCACCACCGCGTGCCGTCCTCAGGTCGTTCGTCGCCGCCCAATTGATCGATTCCTCGTTCGAAGCGGGCCCCGAAACCCTAACCTGTCGCTCATGACCAACCCCGCCGAAGAGCTGCTGGACATCGTCGACGAGAACGACCGGGTGATCGGAACCGCGCTGCGCGGGGAGGTGTACCGGCAGGGGCTGACCCACCGCTGCGTGTTCATCATGGTCCGCGATCCGGCCGGCCGGATCTTCGTCCACCGCCGCACCGACACCAAGCTGTTCGCCCCCGGCGCGTACGACATGTGGGTCGGCGGCGTGGTCGGCTCCGGCGAGAGCTACGCCGAGGCCGCCGTCCGCGAGGCCGAGGAGGAACTCGGCGTGCACGGCATCGCCCCGCGCCCGATCTTCAAGTTCCTCTTCCGGGAGCCCGACGGCGGCAAGCTCTCCTGGTGGTGCGACATGTACGAGGCGGAGTGGGACGGCCCGGTCTCGCCGCAGGAGTCCGAGGTCGCCTGGCACGCCTGGCTCACCCCCGCCGAACTGTCCGAGCGCCTCGCCCGCGACACCTTCGTCCCCGACGGCCTCGAGGCCTACCGCCGCTACCTGGAGCTCCGGGCCGGCTAGGCCGGGCCGGCGGATCTCGTCTCAGCGGGCCGGTCTTCGGCGGGCAGGTCCGGGCCGAGCCAGGTCAGGCCGCATGGGCCCGGGGACGGCCGCCGGATAGGCTGACGCGCATGGCCTCCCGTACGCCGTCGCCGACGGCCGACCGCGCAGCACGGACCGCCGCCGCTCCCGACCGGGGGGCCGCGGGCGAGCGGCCGCGCCGGCGGCTGAGCGTGGACGAGCGGCGGGAGCAGCTGATCGCCGTGGCGCTGGAACTGTTCAGCCGACGCCCGCCGGAGGAGGTGTCGATCGATGACATCGCCGCCGCCGCGGGCGCATCCCGGCCGCTGGTGTACCACTACTTCCCGGGCAAGCAGGCGCTGTACGAGGCCTCGCTGCGGCGCGCCGGGCGGGAACTCTCGGCGCGGTTCGAGGAGCCCATGGAGGGGCCGCTGTCGGAGCGGCTGTACCGGGTGATGGGCCGCTACCTCGACTTCGTGCAGAGCCACGGGCCGGGCTTCGCCGCGCTGCTGCGGGGCGGCTCGGTGGCGGCCAGCGCGGGTACCTCGGCGGTGATCGACGAGGTGCGCCGGGCCGCGCACGACCAGATCCTCGCCCACCTGGCGATCCCCGCGCCGAGCCCCGGGCTGCGACTGACCGTCCGGGCCTGGATCGCCAACGCCGAGATCACCTCGCTGGAGTGGCTGGCCGAGCGCTCCGTTCCGCTGGAGGAGCTGCAGCTGCACCTGGTGCAGGAGTTCGTCGCCGCGCTCACCCTGACCGCCGCCCGGGAGCCCATGCTCGCCGCCGAGCTGGCCGCCTTCTTCGCCGACGAGCGGCCCGACGGGCCGACCGGGCGACTGGTCCAGGACCTCGCCGGGCTGTTCGCCGTCCCCGGCATCCTGGACGCGGTCACCGCGCTGGCCGCCGGGGCACCGGCCGGCGGGGCGGTGGACGAACCGTCCGCGCAGGCCACGGAGGGTTCGACCGAGGCCCCCGCGGAGTGATCATCGGGTGATCCTGCGGTTCGGCGACGACGGTGGGCTCTGATAGGAATGGGCGGGGACTTGACGGCACGCCGCCCGGGCGGGCCCGGTCCCACCCGAACCACCGACGGCAGACGGAGCAGAGCGGGGGGCTCACCAGTTGACCCAGGACGTCCAGTTCAGTGCGCAGGCCAACCCCTTCGCGGCGGCCGAGCAGGTCTGCGCGACCCTCGGCACACTCACCGACGCCCTCTTCGACGAGCACACCTCGCGCCACCCGGCGGCCGCGCTGAGCGCCCTGAAACCGGCTGAACACCCGGCCGCCGAGGCACTGTTCGGCCTGCCGCTGGCGCCCAACGGGCCGGTTCACGAGGCCCTCGACCGGCTCGGCACGGTGATCACCGCCGGCACGGCCCGGCCGGGCAACGGCGCACCGGTCGCCGACCGGGTGACGGCCGCGCTGCACCACCGCTACGGCGGCGGAGCGGTGCGCGGCGCCATCGCGGACCGGGGCACCACCTCGGCCGCGCTGTTCCAGCTGCCGGTCGCCGGCGAGTTCGCCGACGCCAAGCTGCGCCCGCCGTTCGCCCCGGCGCTGGCCGCGCTGGCGGCCGGTCAGCAGACCCGGCAGCCGGTCGAACTGGCCACCGGCGCGGGCACCGAGGTCCGGCTGGTCGTCCCGCCGGGTTTCCACCCGCTGACCTCCCCGGGCGGGCCCGCCGGGGCCTCCGCCCGCACGGTGCCCCCGCTGCCGGCCGGCGGCGAGGGGACCGCGGACGCCGACGCGGCCGACGGGCCCGACCGGGCCACGGTGGCGGCGGCCGCCGAGCTGACCGGGCACCTGGCCGAGGTCGCCGAGGAACTGTTCAGCGCCACCGGCCCGGAGCCGCGCCGCGACTTCGCGGTGATCGCGGCGACCCTGACCGACCTGATCCAGGACGCGGGCGTCCGCTACGCGGGCGTGTGCGCGCTGGACGTCGACGGGCGCGCCTCCGAGGCCACCCTGGTCATCTCGCTCGCCCGCCACCCGCTGCCGATCACCGCGTTCGCCACCGAGCTGGCCACCGTACGACGGCACGCCGAGGTCTGGACGGTCCTGCTGCCGGCCGGTCCGGCCGCCGTCCTGGTCGAGGGGCGGACCGTCCCGGTGCCCGGGCCACTGGCCGCCGACGGACAGCGTCGCTGGGTGGTCACATCGGCCGTCCAGGCCTTCGTACCGCTGCCGGACGGCGGAACGGTGCTGTGCGTCCAGCTGACCACGGCCCGGCCGGAGGACTGGGAGTTGTACACGGAGGCGTTCGCGGAGCTGCTGAAGAGCATCCAGTTCGGCTGGGACGGCGTGCCGCTCACCGGTGCGGTCGCGGCCGCGCCGGCGACCGCACCGGTGGCCGTGCCACCGCCCGCGCCGATGACCGCGCCCGCACCGATGACCGCGTCTGCCGCTCCGGCCGCCTCCCCGGTGGCCGAGGAGCCGGAGGAGAAGCCGGTGCACCTGCGCGGCACACCGGTGCGCATTCCGCCCGCGGACTTCAACCCCTTCGCTCCGGTCGCGCAGGAGGAGGCGGCGGCGGACACCGCAGCCGCCGGCGCGGCGGAACCGGCCGAACGCAAGGGCACGCCGGTCAGGATCCCGCCGCCGGACTTCGACCCCTTCGGCATCGCCGGCACGGCCCCGAGCACGGACGAACCCGCTGCGCCGGCCGCTGCCGGCGGTGGTACGGCGGCGCCCGACCCGTTCGGGACGACGATCGCGGCCGAGCAGAAGCCCGACCCCTTCGGCACCACCGTCGCCGCCCAGGGCCCGGCCGTCCCGCCGCCGCCCTCGACCCCGCCGCTCATCCCGGCCCAGGCCGCCCCGGTGGCCGCGCCCGCGGAGAGCGCGGAGGAGCCGGTCAAGCGCAAGGGCACGCCGGTGATGATCCCGCCGCCGGACTTCGACCCCTTCGGCATCGCCGGCACGGCCCCGACCGCGAACGGACCGGAAGCGGAGGCCGAGGCCGACGCGGAGCCGGAGCACCGGCCGTTCGGCTGACGGACGACCGCCGAGGATTGAGAACGGGCTGACTGCCAACAACAGATGACAACTGACAGATTTCAGATTTCGTTCGCTGAAATCTGTCAGTTGTCATCTGTCAGTTGTCATCTGTCAGCTGTCATCTGTTACGCGTCGCCCGTCCCCCGCGCCTCGATCAGCGCCCCCAGACCGTCCAGCATCCGTGCCAGCCCGAACTCGAACAACGCGTCCAGGCTCAGGTCGATCTCCGGCCCCCGGTTCAGCGCGTCGAACATCGGGAACCGCTCCGGGTCCGCCATCAGCAGGTCGTGGTCCTCGGCGATCAGCCCGTCCATCCACTCGTCCGCGGACACCCCGCTGTCCTGCTCGGCCTGCGCCTCCCGCTCGAAGTGCACGGCCAGCCCGCAGGTGAAGGCCGCCAGGCTGACCGCTGCCTGGGCCATCTCCTCCCCGCTCAGCCCCAGGCCCGCCAGGGCGGCCATCGCCCGCTCGGTGTGCAGCGCCGCGTCGGGCGCCAGCACCGGCCGGGTGAAGGACATCGTGGACGCCAGCCACGGGTGACTCCGGTAGATCCGCCACTGCAGCCGCGAGACCTCCTCCAGCCCCGCCCGCCAGTGGGGTGCCGGCGCCCCGGGGAACGGCTGCTCACCGAAGACCTGGTCCACCATCAGCCGCAACAGTTCGTCCTTGCCCGGCACATGGCGGTAGAGCGACATGGTCGCGACACCCAGCTCGGTCGCGACCCGGCGCATCGACAGCGCCGCCAGCCCCTCGGTGTCGGCCACCCGCACCGCGACCGCGACGATCCGCTCCCGGCCGAGCTCCCGCTCCCCGCCCTTTCCCCGCCGCACCGCCGCCCCCGACGCTCGCTCCGCATCACGCCCCGCGTCACGACCCGCAGCCGCGGCCCCAGTAGCCGCAGTAGCCCCACCCGCAGCCGGACGAGGAGAAGCTCCCGGCCGGGCCGCCACCACCGTCCCCACCCCCGGGACGGCCCGCACCAGCCCTTCCTCCCGCAACCGGTTCAGCACCTTGGTCGCGGTGGCCATCGCCACGCCCCACTCCTGCATGATCCGCCGCGTGGACGGCACGCGGGCGCCCGGCTTCAACTCCCCTGCCGCGATCCGGCGTCGGAGCTCCGCCGCGATCCGCTCCGAAGGCGTCCCGCTCTCCACCACAATGACCACCGCCCGCTCGACCGGCCGCACTAGTGCACCACCAGCGCCCACGCTAGCAGCAGCCGACCGCTGACCTCGGCGGAACCCAATCGACGCAGGCCCCCGGCCAGTTGACAACCACCGTCACCAACAGCGGCCTGCGGCGCCCCCGTTCAGCCGGAGCGCCGCGCCAGGTGCACCACGTCCGGCACGCCCCGGCTCACCGGGACCTCCCGGCTGACCACGTCCGTGAAGCCCGCCGCCCGCAGCGCCTCCTCGAAATCCGACGACGGCTGCGCGCTCCACACCGCCAGCACCCCGCCGGGCTGCAGCCGGTGCCACAGCACCGTGAGCCCGTCCGCCCCGTAGAGCCCGGAGTTGGAGTCGGTGACGGTCCAGTCCGGCCCGTTGTCGATGTCCAGGCACAACGCGTGGAAGCGCTCGCCGTCGGACGCCGCCAGGTACTCCAGCAGGTCGGTGTGGATCACCGCGACCCGCTCGTCGTCCAGCGCACCGCCGGAGAAGCCGCCCAGCGGACCGTTGCGGTGCCAGTCGATGATCGCGCTCTCCCGCTCGACGATGGCGATCCGCCCCCAGCGCGGTTCCGCCACCGCGTACGCGAGCGAGAAGCCGACCCCGAGCCCGCCGATCAGCACCGACGGCGCGACCACGTCGGCGCCGGTCCGGTCCAGCTCGTCCAGCGCCGCCTGGATCAGCAGCCGCTCGGACCGCCCGTCTGCGGTGTCCATCAGGAAGCACCCGTTGGCGATGATCTCGTAGTGCCGTCCGCGCTGCCGCAACACCACCTCGCCGAACGGGCCCTCCCGCCGGTCGAGCGTGACGACGGCCTCGTGGCCGTCCCGTTCGGGCAGTGCGGCGGTCATGCGTCCTCCTCGACGGACTCGGCAGCGGGATCGTCCGGGTACGGGCGATCACCCGCCCGACAATAACCGAGTCGACCCGAGCCATGCCCATGAAATACAGGCCGGGCACATGAACGGGCCGGGCCCCGAAGGGACCCGGCCCGGCGCGAACCGACCCCGTCAGGTCGTGACCAGCACCCCCGCGTACGACACACCGGCGACGACCACCCACGAGCCGAGCCCGAGCAGCGCGATCCGCCCGCCGGTCCGCATCATGGTCGGCAGGTGCACCGCACTCCCCAGCCCGAACAGCGCGGCGGCGAGCAGCAGTTCCTGCGCGTCCCCGGCCAGCGTGAGCGCCCGCTCGGGCAGCACCCCGGTGGTGCGCAGCACGATCATCGCCAGGAAACCGACCACGAACAGCGGCACGATCGGCGGCCGGCTGCCGCTCTTGACCGCACCTTCCGTACCGTCCGCCTTGGCCCTGCGCGCGTCGCGCGCGTTGCGCCGCGCCACCACGGCGACGCCCGCGACCAGCGGCGCCAGCAGCACCACCCGCATCAGCTTGACCAGCACGGCCTCGCGCAGGGCGCCCGGCCCGCCGGTCTGTGCGGTGGCGACCACCTGCCCGACGTCGTGCACGCTCGCCCCCACCCAGCGCCCGAACTCGAGCTCACCGAGCCCCAGCGGGTGCTGCAGCAACGGCAGTACGGCGATCGCCAGCGTCCCGCACAGGGTGACCAGCGCGACCGAGGAGGCGACGTCCTCCTCCTCACTGCCGGCCGCCTGGCTGACCGCACCGATCGCCGAGGCCCCGCAGATCGAGTACCCGGTGGCGACGAGCAGCGGCTGGTCCCCCGGCAGTCCGAGCCGCCGGCCCAGCCAGAGCGTGCCGGCGAAGGTGGCGGCGACCACCGTGAGCACCATGGCGACGGTGGCCCAGCCGAGGCCGAGCACGTCGTCGAGGCTGAGCTTGAGCCCGAGCAGGACGATCCCGAGCCGCATCAGCCGCTTCCCGGCCATCGACAGCCCCGGCCGGGCGACTCCGCGGACCACCGGGCGCAACCCGGGCAGATGGGCCGCCGCCATGCCGAGGACCACGGCGGCGGTGAGCTTGGGCACGGCCGGGACGGCCGCGTGGACGGCGATCGCGGCGGCCACCCCGACCGCCGCGAGCAGCAGGCCGGGGGCGTCCCCGCCGAGCGGGGGGAGTGAGCGGGTGCGGGTGGCCCGCTCCCGGAGGGTCAGTGCCACGCCGCGGCTCACCGCTCCTGGTCGGCCGGGAGCCGGTAGACCCGCCGGATGCTGGTGCCGAGCCGCGAGACGTCCGCGCCGTACACGTGGATGGAGACGGCGGTGCTGCTGCAGGCGTTGCGCACCAGGTGGATGTCGCCGGGCGGGGCGAAGGCGGCCACGGTCCCGGCCGGGCCGGCCACGTGCTCGGTCTCGACCAGTCGGGAGCTGCGCCCGTCGGAGACCAGCCGGTAGCGGGTCTCGCTCTCCTGGCCCTGGTGGACCCCGGCCACGCACCAGGAGACGTGGTCGTGGATCGGGGTGTGCTGTCCGGGCAGCCAGACCAGCGCGACGACGGAGAAGCTGCCGTCCGCCTCCGCGTGCAGGACGTGCTGACGGTAGCGCTGGGGGTCGCCCTCCCGCTGGGCGGGGGTGAGCAGCGCGTCGGGCCCGTCGGGGGCGGTGAGCAGGTGCGGGGCGAGGCGTTCGCCGACCAGGTACGCGGTGAGTTCGGGTGGCAGTCCGCGGTCCACGACGGCGCGGATCTCGCTGACCAGCGCGGTCATCCGCTCGGTGAGCCGGTCGCTGCCGACCGTGGCTGGGGGTGTCATGGCAGCAGGTTCGGACCAATAGACCCATCACGTCCAACGAGGGTTCCTAAGCAT
Source organism: Kitasatospora cathayae (assembly GCF_027627435.1). GTDB lineage: Bacteria > Actinomycetota > Actinomycetes > Streptomycetales > Streptomycetaceae > Kitasatospora > Kitasatospora cathayae. The sequence continues at coordinate 1,744,463 of NZ_CP115450.1, forward strand.
TTCCCCCATTAGCTCTTATAGGTCGAGCGGCCTCAGCAGCCGACCCGGCTCGCCGCCGCCTGCCGCAGGTGGTCCAGCACCAGTGCGGTGGCCGGGATCCGCCGGTGCTCGCGCAGCACGTACGCGGTCACCTGCCGCCGCAGGTGCGGCTCGACGGCCCGCCCGGTGACCTTGCGGTGGCACATGAAGGAGAGCACCAGCGCGGGCATCAGCGCGATCCCGACCCCGGCGGCGACCAGGCTCTGCACCGCGAGGTTGTCGTCGGTGGAGAACACGATGTCCGGCGCGAAGCCCTCCTCCGCGCAGACGTGCAGCAGGTTGGCCCGGCAGCGCGGACAGCCGGCGATCCAGCGCTCGCCGTCGAGGTCGGCCAGCCGGACGGCGTGCCGACGGCCGAGCGGGTGCCCGACCGGCAGCAGCACGGTGAGCAGGTCCTCCATCAGGGGAATCTCGTCGAGCCCGTCCGGTACCTCGGTCGCCTGACCCGGGTAGCGGAAGGCCAGGGCGATGTCGCACTCGCCGCGCAGCAGCCGCTGCACGGAGTCCGGCGGCTCGGCTTCGAGCAGCTCGACCCGGACGCCGGGGTGCTCGGCGAGCAGCCGGGCCATCGCCTCCGGTATCAGGGTGGCGTTGGCGCTGGGGAAGGCGCAGACCCGCACCCGCCCGGCGCGCAGCCGGGCGAGCGCGGCGAGCTGCTGCTGGGCGGCGGAGAGGCTGCCGAGGATCAGTTCGGCGTGCCGGGAGAGCGCCTCGCCGGCCTCGGTGAGCCGCAGGCCGCGCCCGGCGCGGCTGAACAGCGGGACGCCGACGGTGCGTTCGAGGGCCTTCATCTGCTGGGTGATGGCGGGCTGGGTGTAGCCGAGTTCCCGGGCCGCGGCCGAGTAGGAGCCGGCCCGGACGACCTCGTGGAAGGTCCTGATGTGCCGCGAGTCGAACACCGGTTCCATGGCCCTCCGCCCGGTCGCCTTCCGCCTGCCTCCCGCAATCATAAGAGGAATTTGGAGGTACCGGCCCCGACCCCATTCGCACCTATGGTTCAGTTCCGAACCAAGCTTCCCACGCCACGGGCTCGTGACCCGGCGAAAACGGCGCTCACTGCTGCGCCGAGGGCGGCAGCCCCATCGCCACCCCGGCCTCGGCCACCGGCGCCCCGCCCCGCACGCTCGGACTGCGCCGGCTTCGCCGCTCGACCCAGCGGGCCAGCCAGGACAGCAACAGACACATGCCGATGTAGATCGGCGCGATCACGATCACCACCGGGATGAACGGCAGGTCGTAGTCCAGGTTGGTGGCGATCAGCTTGCCCGCGTGCAGGAACTCCTCGAAGGTGATCAGGAACCCGAGCGAGGTGTCCTTGAGCGCGACCACCAGCTGGCTGATGATGGCCGGCAGCATCGCCCGGTTGGCCTGCGGCACCAGCACGTACGTCATCACCTGGGTCTTGCGCATGCCCAGCGCGTACGCCGCCTCCCGCTGCCCCTTGGGCACCGCGAGCACACCGGCGCGGAACACCTCGGCCAGCACCGAGCCGTTGTACAGCACCAGCCCGGCCACCAGCGCCCAGAGCGGCTGCACCTTGAGGGCGACGAAGACGAAGAAGATCATCACCAGCAGCGGCATGGCCCGGAAGAACTCCACCACCAGCGTGGCGAACCAGCGCACCACCCGGTGGTCGGACAGCCGCCCGGCCGCGAACAGCGCGCCGAACGGCAGCGCGAACAGCACCGTCCAGCCGAAGGCCCGGAGGGTGTTGCCCAGCCCGCGCAGCAGCAGGTCCTGGACGCCCTGGTACTCGAAGGGCTCCCACTTGGCATAGGTGAACTGGTGGGTGTGGAACAGCATGTAGACGACCCAGCCGATCAGCGCCGCGATCAGCAGCAGCGCGATCCCGCCGTACAGCCGGTGCCGGGCCAGCGCCTTGGGGCCGGGGATGTCGTACAGCGCCGAGGATTCAACGGTCATCGGGACACCGCCACTCGTCGTTCCAGCAGGTTGAAGACGGCGCTGATGGACAGCGTGATGATCAGGTAGCCGACGGCGATCCAGACGAAGGTCCAGATGATGCTGTAGCCGAGCTCGTTGATGGTCCGGTAGGTGCCCAGCAGTTCGGTGACGCTGAACGAGCCGGCGATCGCCGTGTTCTTCGCCAGCGCGATCATCACGCTGCCGAGCGGCGCCACCACCGAGCGGTAGGCCTGCGGCAGCACCACCAGGCCCATCGTCTGCCCGAAGCTCATGCCCAGGCTGCGGGCCGCCTCGCCCTGCCCGGACGGCACCGTGTTGATGCCCGAACGCATCGACTCGCAGACGAAGGCCGAGGTGTAGCAGCCGAGGGCGAGCACGGCGAAGGTGTAGAAGGGCAGGGTGATGTTGAACCGGGGCAGGCCCAGCACCACGATGAAGAACAGCAGGGTCAGCGGCGTGTTGCGCAGCACCGTCACCCACACCGTCCCGAACGCCCGCAGCGGCCGGACCGGCGAGACCCGGAAGCCCGCGATCACCATGCCCAGCACCAGCGAGAGCACGGCGCTCACCGCGAACAGCGAGAGCGTGCCGAGGAAGCCCTCCCAGTAGGTCGACCAGTTGTCGGTCAGCGTTTTCACGGCGCGGCCCTCTCAGTACCGGTCGATCGTCGGCGGGGTGGGTGCGGGTGCCCCGGACAGGCCGAGGGTCGCGTCGAAGGCCTTCGCCCAGTCACCGTTCTGCTCGTGGTGCGCCAGCGCGTCGTCCAGCGCCCCGCGCAGCACGGTGTCGTTCTTCGGCGTGCCGATCCCGTACGGCTCGGTCGAGAACAGCGGGCCCACCACCTTGAGCTCGTCCGGCACCTTGGCCGCGTAGCCCAGCAGGATCGCGTTGTCCGTGGTCACGGCGTCGACCTGGTTGGTGATCAGGTTGTCCACACAGGCCGAGTAGGTGTCGTAGCCGATCAGGCGCGCCTTCGGGTACTGCGACTGGATGCGCTGATACGGGGTCGAGCCGGCCGCCGAGCAGACCTTCTTGCCGCTCAGGTCCTGCGGCCCGTGGATGCTGTCGTCGTTCTTGCGCACCAGCAGCGACTGCCCGGCGACGAAGTACGGCCCGGCGAAGCCGACCAGCTTCTTGCGGTTGTCGTTGATGGTGTACGTGCCGACGTAGTAGTCCACCTGGCCGTTCTGCAGCGCGGTCTCGCGGTTGGCCGAGGCGATGGTCTTGAACTGGATCTTCTCCGGCGGGAAGCCGAGCGAGGCGCCGACCATCTTGGCGATCTCGATGTCGAAGCCGGAGTACACCCCGGTGGCGGGGTTCTTCTGGCCCAGGTACGGCTGGTCCTCCTTGGCGCCGACCACCAGGTGGCCCCGGTTGCGGGCGGCGTCCAGGGTCGGCGAGCCGGTGATCGAGCCGTCCTGCACCTGGTAGGTGGGCAGCGCGCTCGGCTGGGGTCCCTTGGGCGGCGGGGTGCCGGGCTTTCCGCAGCCGGCGGCCAGCACGGCGAGCAGCAGGACGGCGGCGGTCAGCCGACCGCGCGCCCGCGCGGCGGGCGTGGTCATACGGTTCACGGCGCCGCCCTCAGTGCTTCAGGATCTTGGAGAGGAAGTCCCGGGCACGCTCGCTCTCGGGGGCGCTGAAGAAGTCCTCCGGGGCGCCGTCCTCGACGATCCGACCGTCGGCCATGAACACCACCCGGTTGGCGGACGCCCGGGCGAAGCCCATCTCGTGGGTGACCACGACCATCGTCATGCCCTCGCTCGCGAGCTGGCGCATGACGTCCAGCACCTCGTTGATCATCTCGGGGTCGAGCGCCGAGGTCGGCTCGTCGAACAGCAGCGCCTTGGGGTCCATCGCCAGCGCGCGGGCGATCGCGACCCGCTGCTGCTGGCCGCCGGAGAGCTGGGCCGGGTACTTGTCGGCGTGCGCCGAGAGGCCGACCCGCTCCAGCAGCGAGCGGGACTTGGCGTCCGCCTCCGTCTTGGCCCGGCCGCGGACCTTGATCTGGGCGAGCGAGACGTTCTGCAGCACGGTCTTGTGCGCGAACAGGTTGAAGGACTGGAACACCATGCCGACCTCGGCGCGCAGCTTGGCCAGTCCCTTGCCCTCCGCGGGCAGCGGCTGGCCGTCGATCAGGATGGTGCCGCGCTCGATCGGCTCCAGCCGGTTGATCGCCCGGCAGAGCGTGGACTTCCCGGAGCCGGACGGGCCGATCACCACGACGACCTCGCCGCGGCCGACCGTCAGCTCGATGTCCTGCAGCACGTGCAGGTCTCCGAAGTGCTTGTCGACCCCACGCATCTCGATCAGCGGGGTGAAGGCCGAGGAACCGGTCGGGGCCGGTTCGGGGGCGGTGGTCACCGGGCGCGCCGTCCCTTCATCAGCCAGCCCAGCACGCCGCCGGCGACCAGCGTCGCCAGCAGCGCGATCCAGAGCGGCGCGGTCACGGTGAACACCCAGAACTGGATCTTGACCTTTTCGAGGTTGGCGAACAGGAACCACACCGCGAGGATCACGATGACGACGATCCCGATGTACCGCGTGGGGATCCCGCCGATCTCGCTGCGCTGGGGGCGGGACGAGCCGTCTGAAATCTTGGTCACCGGAGCAGTCTGCTGGCCGGGCTGACGATTTGCCCGGTTACGCGCCTATCCGGGCCATGGAGTAACCCGCACGGGGCAATCCGGCCCCGCACGGGTTTCGAACCCCCGTTACACTGCCGCCCCCGCCGAGCGGGTCGCTAGCGTTCGTCCCGCCAGGAGCGCCAGAGCGCCGCGTACGGGCCGCCGGCCGCGACCAGCTCCGGGTGGCTGCCGTACTCGCTGATCCGCCCGCCCTCGACCACCGCGATCACGTCCGCGTCGTGCGCGGTGTGCAGCCGGTGGGCGATGGCGATGACCGTCCGGCCCTCCAGCACCCGGGACAGCGAGCGCTCCAGGTGCCGGGCGGCCCGCGGGTCCAGCAGTGAGGTGGCCTCGTCCAGCACCAGGGTGTGCGGGTCGGCCAGCACCAGCCGGGCCAGGGCGAGTTGCTGGGCCTGCGGCGGGGTCAGCGAGGTGCCGCCGGAGCCGACCTCGGTGTCCAGCCCCTCCGGGAGGGCGTCAACCCAGGCCCCGGCGTCCACCGCTTCCAGCGCGGCCCGCAGTTCGGTGTCGTCCGCCTCGGGCGCGGCCAGCCGCAGGTTGTCCCGCAGGGTGCCGACGAACACGTGGTGCTCCTGGTTGACCAGGGCGACCTCCGACCGCACCCGCTCGGCCGGCATCCGGGACAGCGCCGCCCCGCCGAGGGTGACGCTGCCGCGGCCGGGCGCGTAGATCCCGGCCAGCAGCCGCCCGAGGGTGGACTTGCCCGCCCCGGACGGGCCGACCAGCGCGACCCGGCTGCCCGGGGCGACGTCCAGGCTGATCCCGTGCAGCACGTCCGCACCCTCGCGGTAGCCGAAGCGGACGTCCCGGGCCTCGACCCGGCGCCCCTCCGGACGGGCCGACTCGTCGCCCTCGTGCTCCGGCACCTCGTGCACGCCCACCAGTCGGGCCAACGAGGCCTGTCCGATCTGCAGCTCGTCGTACCAGCGCAGGATCAGGTCCACCGGGCCGATCAGCATCTGGGTGTACAGCACACCCGTGGTCAACTGGCCGACGGTGAGCCAGCCCTTGAGGGTGAACAGCCCGCCGACCAGCAGGGTGGCCAGCACCGCCGAGGAGTAGACCGCTTCGATGGTCGGGAACCAGACCGAGCGCAGCCACAGGGTGTAGCGCTCCCAGGCCAGCCACTCGCGCAGCTTGCGGTCCGTCAGCCGGACCCGCTGCTCGCCCAGGCGCAGCGACTCGATCGTCCGCCCGGCGTCCACCGTCTCGGCCAGCACGTTGCTCACCGCCGCGTACCCGGCCGACTCGTTGCGGTAGGACTGCGGGGCGCGCCGGAAGTACCAGCGGGAGCTGGCCAGCAGCAGCGGCAGGCCGACCAGCGAGGTCAGCGCGAGCAGCGGCGAGGTGACCAGCAGGGCGCCGAGCACCAGCAGCAACGACACGACCGCGACGGCGAGTTCGGGCACCGCCTCGCGCACCGACTTGTCCAGCCGGTCGATGTCGGTGGTCCCCCGGGAGACCAGGTCCCCGGTGCCGGCCCGCTCCAGCACGCCGGTCGGCAGCGCGACCGAGCGGACCAGGAAGTCCTCGCGCAGGTCGGCCAGCACCCGCTCGCCGAGCCCGGCCCCGCGCATCCGCGACCAGCCGGTGAACGCGGACTGCACCGCGAGCGCCAGCAGGTACCAGCCGACCGCCACCGCGATGGTGGCCTCGGCCGTACCGGTGGCCAGCGACTCGACCAGGTTGCCGAGCACCCAGGGCCCGACCAGCCCGGCCAGGGTGGCCACCGAGTGCAGCGAGACCACGGCGGCGAACCCGCGCCGGTGCCGCCGCGCCAGCAGCCCCAGGTATCCGCGCACGGCGGCCGGGGAGCCGACCGGCAGGGTGGTGGCCGGCCCCTGTTCCTGATGGACGGGGGGCTTCATGAAGTACTCCTCGTTCGTCGGGCCGGACGGTTGACGACGGTGCTCATGCCGACACGGCCTCCTCGTCCCGGGTGACCACGGCCCGGTAGGCCGGTTCGGTGCGCATCAGTTCGCGGTGCCGGCCGGCCGCGACCACCCGGCCGTCGCGCACCAGCACCACCCGGTCCGCCTGGTCGAGCAGCAGCGGGCTGGTCGCGAACACCACGGTGGTGCGCCCGGCCCGGGTGTCCCGCAGCCCGGTGGCGATCCGGGACTCGGTGTGGGCGTCCACCGCGCTGGTCGGCTCGTCCAGCACCAGCACGGGCGGGTCCGCCAGCAGCGCGCGGGCCAGGGCGAGCCGCTGGCGCTGCCCGCCGGAGAGCGAGCGCCCGCGCTCGGTGATCCGGGCGAGCATCGGGTCGCCCGCGCACTCCGGCGAGCCGTCCACCAGCGCCTCCAGCACGTCCTCGGAGCGGGCCGCGGCGAGCGCCTCGGCCACCGGGACCCTTCCGGAGGAGGGGATGTCCAGCAGCTCGGCCAGCGTGCCGGAGAGCAGCACCGGCTCCTTGTCGTGGACAAGCACCGCCGCCCGGGCCTCGGTCAGCGGCACGGTGTCCAGCTCGGTGCCGCCGAGCCGGACGGAGGGCGGTGCCGGCTCGCCCTCGGCCAGCGGGACGTGGCCACCGAGCCGCTCGGCGAGCGCCCCGGCGAAGTCCGGGTCCCCGCAGACCACGGCGGTCAGCTCGCCGGCCCGGGCGGTCAGCCCGGTGGCCGGGTCGTGCAGGTCGGACCGGTCCGGGCGGGTCAGCACGCCCTCGGCCGCGCCGTCGGTCCGGCTGAGCGAGAGCACCCGCACGGCCCGGCCGGCGGAGACCCGGGCGACGCTCCAGGCGTGCGCCGCCTCGCCCAGGATCCGCAGCGGCGCGGCGAGGAAGGCGGTCGCGCCGTACACCGCGATCAGGGTGCCCACGCCGAGCTCGCCGGAGGCCGCCAGGCGGGCGCCGTACCACGTCACCCCGACCACGAACAGGCCGGGCAGCAGCACCTGTTGGGCCTGCATCAGGGACCACAGCCGGGCCGAGCGGACCGCCGCCGCGCGGACCTTCTGGGAGGCCGCCCGGTACCGTTCCAGGAACAGCTCCTCGCCGCCGATGCCGCGCAGCACCCGCAGCCCGGCCACCGTGTCGGCGGCCAACTCGGTGGCCTTGCCGCCGAGCTCGCGCTGCTTGTCGTAGCGCCGCTCGAACGGCCCGATCAGCGGCCAGACCGAGGCGGCCAGCACCGGGACGCCGAGCAGCACCCCGATCCCGAGCACCGGCTCGACCACCAGCACCACCGAACTGACGGCCAACCAGACGATCACCGCGGCCCGGACCCGGGCGACCAGTTCGACGTACCAGCCGATCCGCTCGACGTCCCCGCTGCCGACCGCGACCACCTCACCGGTGGCGATCCGGCGGGACAGCCCGGCCCCGAGCCGCGAGGCCTGCCCGGCCACCAACTGCCGTACCTGGCAGGCGGCTTGGATCCAGTTCCAGACCGCCTGCCGGTGCAGCAGCACGGCGCCGGCGGCGGCGACGGCGGACAGCAGCAGCGCGAGCGCGCCGGCCCGCCAGATCCCGCCGGCGTCGCCGTCGACGGCGGCCTGGACGCCGCGCCCGAGCGCCACCGGGAACGCGGCCTGGGCGCCCATCTCGATGAGCGCCCAGCAGGTGGCGCGGACCTGCCCGCGCCGCTGGGCGCGCTGCAGCCAGCGGAGGAAGGCCAGGGGTGAGGAGAGGTCGGGACTGCCGGGGTCGGCCAGCGGCAGGGGGGTGAGCGGCATGACACTCCGATGCGAATGGTGCGGGAGGTACGGAGACGCGGAGATGTGGCGAAGCGGGAGGAGACACGGGCGCAGGCCGTACGGCGCGGCCGCCCCGCTGACGCACGAGGACGGACGAAGGACGCGCGGCGCAACGGCGCGGCGACGTCGGCACGCCCGGCGGAAGCGCCGGACTGGCGAGGGATGGGCACGAAGGGCCCGGATCTCAGGAGGTCATGTCCGCGAGCCTGCCAAGCCCGGTGTGATCCACGCAACAGGTTTTCCGCCGCCCCGGTCGCGGCGGCCCCGGCGGTGCGCCCCGGCGCACGCCACGCCGCCGTAAAGCTTCGCCAAAGATTCGCCCGAACGGCGGGAACAATCGTGCCGGGGCGCCAGTTGCCCCCACTGGAACCAACGGACGACCAGGAAGGCACCCCTTCCCGTGAGCAACATCCCCAGCGTCACCCTGAACGACGGCGCGCAGATCCCGCAGCTCGGTTTCGGCGTGTGGCAGGTGCCGGACGCCGAGGCCACCCCCGCGGTCCGCACCGCGATCGAGGCGGGCTACCGTTCCATCGACACCGCCGCGATCTACGAGAACGAGACCGGCACCGGTGCGGCCATCAACGAGGCGCTGGCGGGTGGCCTCGCCCGCGAGGACCTCTACGTCACCACCAAGCTGTGGAACTCGGGCACCCGTGACTGGTCCGGCGAGCAGGGCCGCGACGCGGTGCTGCGCGAGTTCGACGCCTCGCTGGACAAGCTCGGCCTCGACTACGTCGACCTGTACCTGATCCACTGGCCGCGCCCGATGCACGGCACCTTCCTGAACGTCTGGAAGGCCCTGGAGCAGCTGAAGGAGGGCGGCCGGGTCAAGTCGATCGGCGTCTCCAACTTCGGCCCCGAGCAGCTGACCCGCCTGCTGGACGAGGCCTCGGTCGTCCCGGTGCTGAACCAGGTCGAGCTGCACCCGTACTTCCCGCAGGAGGAGCTGCGCGCCTTCCACGCCCAGCACGGCATCGCCACCGAGGCGTGGAGCCCGCTGGGCCAGGGCGGGGAGCTGCTGGCCGAGCCGGCGCTGGCGAAGATCGCCGAGAAGCACGGCCGCACGGTCGCCCAGGTGGTGCTCCGCTGGCACCTGCAGAACGGCGTGATCGCCATCCCGAAGTCGGTCACCCCGTCCCGCATTTGGGAGAACCTCGACGTCACCGGCTTCGAGCTGGACGCCGAGGACGTCGCGGCGATCGCCGGTGTCGCCACCGGCAAGCGGATCGGCCCGGACCCGCAGGAGTTCGACTGGAACTGATGCCCGCCGCGGGGGCGCCGGCCGAATCGGCCCGGCGCCCCCGACAACGACGGTCCTGACAGCTCTGACTGTCGGTCATATCGAAGTACCGCTCATTCCGGTCAGGAACGAGCGGTACTTCGGTGTACCCGGATTCACCTATGTCAACGGTCGAGTGACGCCGACAACCGCGGACTTGAGGAGCTTTGGTGAATCGTTTTGGCTGTTGTTACCAAAGCTTGGGCTAGAGCCTGGCCGCCTTGGCGATGAGCGCGAGCGCAGCCTCGTGCTCCTCCTCCGGCAGCGGCGCGAGCAGCAGCCGCTGAACCTCGGCCACCCCGGCGGCCGAGCGGTGCAGCAGGTCCTGGCCCGCCGGTGAGAGCGAGAGCAGGTTGCGCCGCCCGTCCGAGGGGTCGCGCCGGCGCTGCACCAGACCGCGGCGCACCAGCCGGCTGACCATCTCGGCCATCGTGGCCTTGTCCAGCGAGGCCAGCTCGCCGACCGTGCGCTGGTCCGCGCCCGGCTCCAGCTCCAGCGCGTCCAACACGGCGAACTGCGGAGCCGTCAGCTCCGCACCGACGTGCTCCGACCAGAGCTTGGTGTGCACCTGCTGGCCGACCCTGATCAGGTAGCCGATCGCCCGCTGGGCGTCCAGTATCGGCCGCGCGTCGGAGAAGACGGCCACCGCCGCGGGCTCCAGCCTGGCTATCTTGGCCATCACCCGGACGATCTCGACCTGCTCCTCGGGCGTGAGCGGCTCGAACAGCACCCGCTGGACGCGGACCACACCACCGGTGGCCTCGCGCACCGCCTGGGCGCCGCTCTGCGAGAGCGCGAGCAGCTTGCGCCGGCCGTCGGCCGGGTCGCGCCTCCGCAGCACGAGGCCGCGGCGGACCAGCCTGGCGACCATCTCGGCCATCGTGGCCTTGTCGAGCGACGCACGCTCGCCGACCGTGCGCTGGTCCGCGCCCGGTTCGAGGGCGAGCACCAGCAGGACCGCGAACTGCGGAGCCGTGAGATCGGCTCCGACGTGCTCGGACCACAGCCGGGTGTGAACCTGCTGCGCAACGCGAATGAGGTGTCCGGGCGACTGCTGCAGTCGCGCGGACACGCGGGTTGTCGGGATCTCCCCCAGCACCATGTATCCGTCCCGATGTCACACCCGGTATGTGTGGGACACCCGGGTGGGGCAGTAACGGCGAGTGGGCGTCCAGCTATGAGGGAGGGCGCTCCAGCCGTGCAGCCGGTGGCTGCTGGCGGACACTATACAAACGGCAGGCCCTTGCTGGCAGGCAGGGGCGGATAGTAGACGCAGGTTCGGCAACATTGGCATATTTACGCGCCGCCACGCCCTTGCGGTAACCCGTTCTCAGCAGAAAGCCGACCGGTCGGTCCTTACCGACCGTCACCTGCGCCTCTCCACCCTGGTCGCCACCCCTACCCGCCGGTAGGGTGTGGGCACCCTCTCCGGGGGCACTCCCCCGGAGGCACCCCCGAGAGAGACGAGAGCGAGCATGACCGAGCAGAGCACCGCCACCAGGGTCGCGGTCGTCACCGGCGCCGCCCGCGGGCTGGGCGCCGCCACCGCCGTCCGGCTGGCCGCCGACGGCTACGCGGTCGCCGTCCTGGACCTGGACGAGGCCGCCGGCAAGGACACCGTCGACCGGATCACCGCCGCCGGCGGGCGGGCCCTGGCCGTCGGCGCCGACGTCTCGGACGCCGAGCAGGTCCAGGCCGCCGTCGACCGCGTGGTCGCCGAGCTCGGCGCCCCCGTCGTCCTGGTCAACAACGCGGGCGTGCTCCGCGACAACCTCCTCTTCAAGATGTCCGAGTCCGACTGGGACACGGTCATGAACGTTCACCTGCGCGGCGCCTTCCTGATGACCCGCGCGGTGCAGAAGCACATGGTGGACGCCGGTTTCGGCCGCATCGTCAACCTGTCCTCCTCGTCCGCCCAGGGCAACCGCGGCCAGGCCAACTACTCCGCCGCCAAGGCGGGCCTGCAGGGCTTCACCAAGACTTTGGCCATCGAGCTGGGCAAGTTCGGCATCACCGCCAACGCCGTCGCCCCCGGCTTCATCGCCACGGACATGACGGCGGCCACCGCCGCCCGGGTCGGCATGGACTTCGAGGACTTCAAGCGGGCCGCGGCCTCCCAGATCCCGGTCCAGCGGGTCGGCGAGCCGGAGGACGTCGCCAACACCATCTCCTTCCTCGCCGGCGAGGGCGCCGGCTTCGTCTCCGGCCAGGTGATCTACGTCGCGGGCGGCCCCCTCGACTGAGCACGGAACCTACACAGGGTGACCACGGAGTGGGGAGCCGGGCGGACCGGCCTCCCGCTCCGCCGTCTTTACCGGGGCTTTTGCAGAATCATTCGAAGACCACACGGGCATTCGATCCGGGAATACTGGAAATCACTCCCCGGGCTATCCGGCGACACCCCAATTGTCGATTTCCCGGGAAAATGACAATTTGCTCCGGGATACCCCCGCTCGGATGGGTATGGTCACCCCGTGCAATCCAGAAGTACCGCCGCTCGCATTCCGCGACAGGAGCCGGAACACCGCACCGCCGACCGTCGGGAACTCCCGATCCCCGACCGCGCCCCGGCCTGCCCGCCCGGCCGCGCACCCGGCCCGACCGGCCCCGACCGCGGCGAGCCCGGCTGGCCGCCGATGAGCCGTCGCCGGGCCTCCCTGTTCGCCGCGACCTTCGCCGGCTACCTGCTGGTCCTGGCCGGCGTCCTGCTCAACACCGACCTGGTCGACCTCGACTGGTCGGTCCGCCTGCTGCGCCCGTACGAGCGGTGGCCCAGCCTGGAGCCGCTGCTCAACGCCTGGGTGGTCGTCGGCCAGCGCGGGCCCAGTGCCATCGCCGCCTTCGCCTGGCTGCTCTGGCGCGCCCGCCGGCTCGGCCGGCTGCGCCCGCTGCTGGTCATGGGCGTCGCCCTGCTGCTGCTCAACGTCACGGTCGGCGCGGTCAAGATCGTCACCGGCCGGCTCGGCCCGCACTACGCCCAGTACGTCGGCTCGCCCGAGCTGTTCTCCGGCGGCACCATCTTCCCCTCCGGCCACACCGCCAACGCCGTGGTCACCTGGGGCGTGCTCGCCTACCTCGCCGTCCGCTGGCGGCGCACCGGCGCGGTGATCGCCGCCGCCACCGCCTGCTCGATCGGCCTGACCACGGTCTACCTGGGCACCCACTGGGTCTCCGACGTGCTGGCAGGCTGGGCCGCCGGACTGCTGGTGCTGCTCTCCCTGCCGCTGCTGGAACCCCTGGTCGCCGTCGCCGAAGAGCGGCTGCACCGACGGTTCGCACGCTGAGCCAGGGCGCCCGGCCTGCTCCAGCGGCGGCAGGGCCTACCCCTCCCAGCTGCGCTCGACCACGCCGTCCCGCACCGCGAGGTTGAGCCGCCCCTCCCGGTACTCCATGGTGATCAGCTGCCCCGGCTCCAGCACCCGGACCGAGGCCCAGCCGTGCCGCCGGGCCAGCTCCCGGGCCCGCTCGATCCGCAGCCCCGCGTACCCCTCGGCGTCCTCTCCCGCGGCGTCCGACCCCGTCATCGCGCCTCCCCGGCTCTCCCCCTCGGACGTACGCTGGAATCGTAGCCCCCACCCGCGCGGCCCGGAGGTGAACGGCGATGCGCACCACCACCCCGCGACGGTGGCGCAGCGGCACCGAGCCGGCCACCGCCCGCAGCGACCTCAAGCTCCGCTTGCTGCTCTCGCTGGCCTTCACCCCGCTGTTCGCGCTGGGGACCGCGGGCTTCGCGTTCTGGGCGGCCTCCTCGCCGGTCGACGGCGCGCCCAGCCGGGGCACCCTGACCGGCTTCGCGATCGCCCTCGGGCTGCTCACCCTGTTCGCCGTCGTCGACCTCGTGGTGGTCATCCGGCGCCGCCGGACCGAGCTCTGACGCGGTGTCTCCCGTGGAGTGGGAAGTCGGCCCGGCCGACTTCCCACTCCGCGTCGCCTACTTGTTGCCCACCGCCTGCTTCACCAGGGTCCGGCCGAAGTCCCACATCAGGCCGCTGCCCCGGTGCGCCTCGTCCATGACCTCGGTGAAGGCGTCCAGGAACCGGTCCGCGTCCCGGTCGGTGATGATCAGCGGTGGGATCAGTTTGATCACCTCCAGGTGGTCCCCGGACACCTGGGTGAGGATCCGGTGCCGCTGGAGCAGCGCGCCGACCACCATCTGCGAGAACAGTCCCTTGCGCGCCGCCTGGAGGGCCGTCCAACCGGTGCGCAGTTTCAGCGACTTGGGACGACCGAACTCGATGCCGATCATCAGCCCGCGGCCGCGCACCTCGGCGAGCAGCTCGTACCGGTCGACCAGGGCGGCCAGCCGCTCGCGGAACCGGTCGCCGACCTGCCGGGCGTTCTCCACCACCTTCTCCTCGCGCATCACCTCGAGGGTGACCAGCCCGGCCGCCATCGCCTGGGCGTTGGAGCCGAAGCTGGCCGAGTGCACCAGGACCCGGTCCATCGAGGAGTACACCTTCTCGAAGATCCAGCTCTTGCCGAGCGTGGCCCCGACCGGCACGTACCCGCCGGAGAGCGCCTTGGCCGCGCACACCAGGTCGGGCAGCACGCCCTCCTCGTGCTGGTAGGCGAAGAAGTCGCCGGTGCGGCCGATGCCGGTCTGCACCTCGTCGCAGATCAGCAGCGCCCTGTGCTCGTGCAGCAGTGCCTGTGCGGCGCGCAGCCAGCCGGGCGGCGCCACCTGGACGCCCTTGCCCTGGATCGGCTCGACGATCAGCGCCGCGACGTCCCCGCGCTTCAGCTCCTTGGCGAGTGCCCCGATGTCGCCGAGCGGGATGGCGGTGTCCGGCAGCAGCGGGTCGAAGCCCTTGCGGAACCCCCTCTCCCCGTTGACCGACAGCGAGCCGGTGGTCAGCCCGTGGAAGGCGTGGTCGGTGTAGAGGACGCGCTTGCGCCCGGTGGCGTACCGGGCGAACTTCAGCGCGGTCTCCACCGCCTCGGTGCCGCTGTTGCCGAAGAACACCCGGTCCAGCCCGGGCGCGTACGACAGCAGCCGCTCGGCGAGCAGCCCGGGCAGCGGCGAGCAGTCGAAGCGGACCAGGTCTGGCAGGTCCAGGTCCATCACCTGCTGGACCGCCGAGCGCACCGCCGGGTGGTGCCGGCCGAGCGCGAAGATGCCGAAGCCGGCCAGCATGTCGAGGTACTCGTTGCCCTCGGCGTCGTAGAAGTACTGGCCCACCGCGCGCTCGTAGTACTTGTCGAAGCCGATGGTGCGCAGCATCCGGGGCAGCTGCGGGTTGAGGTAGCGGCTGTGCAACTCGTAGCGTTCGCCGCCGCGTTCGGCGAGGAGGGCGGCGAGGTCGAAGGCGGGGCGGTCCGGGTCAGCCGGCATGGCGCTGGTTCGCTCCTCGGGTCGGTAGCAGGTTCTTGGCGAAGACGGCGGTCTGGGCCGCGACCCCGGTGCCGGTCAGGCCGGTCTCCTCGAGGATCTCGCCGCGCGCGGCGTGGCCGAGGAACTCCTGCGGCAGGCCGAGCACCCGCAGCGGGACGTCCACGTCGGCGTCGCGCAGCGCCTGGGAGACGGCCGAACCGACGCCGCCGGTACGGCCGTTGTCCTCGACGGTGACCACCAGCCGGTGGGCGGCGGCGAGTTCGGGCAGCACCGGATCGACCGGTTTGACCCAGCGCGGGTCGACCACGGTCGCGGTGAAGCCCTCGGCGAGCAGCAGCCGGGCGGCGTCCAGGCAGGCGGAGGCGGTGCTGCCGACGGCGACCAGCAGGATCTCCGGTGCCGCCCCGGTGCGCAGCAGCACGTCCGTTCCGCCGATCCGTTCGAGCGCCGGGACGGCCGGCCCGACGTTCCCCTTCGGGAAGCGGACCACGGTCGGTGCGTCCTGGACCTCGAGGGCCTCGCGCAGCTGGGCCCGCAGCTGCGCGGCGTCGCGCGGCGCGGCGAGCCGCAGCCCGGGGACGACCTGCAGGATCGACATGTCCCACATGCCGTTGTGCGAGGCTCCGTCCGACCCGGTCACCCCGGAGCGGTCCAGCACGAAGGTGACGCCCAGCCGGTGCAGTGCGACGTCCATCAGGACCTGGTCGAAGGCCCGGTTCAGGAAGGTCGAGTACACCGCCACCACCGGGTGCAGCCCGCCGGTGGCCAGGCCCGCCGCGCTGGTGACGGCGTGCTGCTCGGCGATCCCGACGTCGAAGGTCCGGTCCGGGTACGCCTGGGCGAACGGCGCCAGCCCGACCGGCTGGAGCATCGCGGCGGTGATCGCCACCAGTTCGGGCCGCTCGGCACCGAGCGCGACCAGTTCCTCGCCGAACACCGAGGTCCAGGAGACCCCGGCGCTGGGCGAGATCGGCAGGCAGGTGTACGGGTCGATCGGGTTGACGGCGTGGAAGCGGTCCGCCTCGTCCTGCTCGGCGGGCAGGTAGCCGCGCCCCTTGACGGTCAGGCAGTGCACGATGACCGGGCCGCCGAAGTTGCGGGCCTGCCGCAGCGCCTGTTCCACCGCGCCCACGTCGTGGCCGTCGATCGGCCCGAGGTACTTCAGCCCGAGGTCCTCGAACATGCCCTGCGGGGCGAAGGCGTCCTTGAAGCCCTTCTTGGCCCCGTGCAGCGCGTCGAAGATCGGCTGCCCGACCAGCGGGGTGCGCTGCAGCGCCTCCTTGCCGAGCGCGAGGAAGCGCTCGTAGCCCTGGGTGGTGCGCAGGGTGGCCAGGTGGTTGGCGAGGCCGCCGATGGTCCTGGCGTAGGAGCGCTCGTTGTCGTTGACGACGATGACCAGCGGCCGGTCGCGGGCCTCGGCGATGTTGTTGAGCGCCTCCCAGGCGAGCCCGCCGGTGAGCGCGCCGTCACCGATCACCGCGACGGTGTGCCGGTCGTGCTGGCCGAGCAGCTGGGCGGCCTTGGCCAGCCCGTCGGCGTAGGAGAGCGCGGTGGAGGCGTGCGAGTTCTCGACCAGGTCGTGCTCGGACTCGGCCCGCGAGGGGTAGCCGGACAGGCCGCCCTTCATCCGCAGCCGGGAGAAGTCCTGGCGCCCGGTCAGCAGTTTGTGGACGTAGCTCTGGTGACCGGTGTCGAAGACGATCCGGTCGTACGGCGAGTCGAAGACCCGGTGCAGCGCGATGGTGAGCTCCACCACGCCGAGGTTGGGCCCGAGGTGGCCGCCGGTGCGGGTGACGGCGTCGATCAGGAAGCCGCGGATCTCGTCGGCGAGCAGCGGCAGTTCGGACGCGGGGAGCTTGCGCAGATCGGCCGGGGACATGACGCGGGAGAGCAGTGACATGGGTACACCTCACGACTTTGAAGCGGTGCGGTGGTGCCTCCGCCCACGGGGGCGGGGCCGGCCCGGGCACGGTGGCCCGGGCCGGACGGGAGCTCGGGGGCGGTACGAATCCTGGGACGAAGGTCGCCAGGAGCCGGCTCAGTGCCCGCGGTTGGAGGTGACGGTCTCGGTGATCGCGCGCAGCGACTGCTGGAGCGAGCCCATGGTCGCGAGGACGGCGGTCGGCTCGTAGCCGCAGTGCGCCATGCAGTTCTCGCAGCGCGGGTCCTTGCCGCGCCCGTACTTGCTCCAGTCGGTCTTCTCGACCAGCTCGCGGTAGGTCGGCACGTAGCCGTCCGCCATCAGGTAGCAGGGCCGCTGCCAGCCGAACAGCGAGTAGTTGGGGATGCCCCAGGGGGTGCACTCGAAGTCGGCCTTGCCCTCCAGGAAGTCCAGGAAGAGCGGGCTGTGGTTGAGGCGCCAGCGCTTGCGGTTGCCGCCGGCGAAGGCCTTGCGGAAGAGCTCCCGGGTCTGCTCGACGCCGAGGAAGTGCTCCTGGTCGGGAGCCTTCTCGTAGGCGTAGGCCGGGGAGATCATCATCTCGTCGACCTTCAGCTCGTCATTGAGGTAGTCGAGCACGTCGATGACGGTCTGCGGGGTGTCGGTGTTGAAGAAGGTGCTGTTGGTGGTCACCCGGAAGCCCCGCCGCTTGGCCTCCTTGATCGCCGCGACCGCCTCGTCGAAGGTGCCCTCCTTGGCCACCGACTCGTCGTGCCGCTCGCGCAGGCCGTCGATGTGCACGGCGAAGGTGAAGTACGGCGAGGGCTTGAACTTGTCCATCTTCTTGCGCAGCAGCAGCGCGTTGGTGCAGAGGAAGACGTACTTGCGGCGCTCCACCAGCTGCCGGACGATCTCGTCGATCTGCGGGTGCATGAGCGGCTCGCCGCCGGCGATCGAGACCATCGGGGCACCCGACTCCAGGACCGCGCCGACCGCCTGGGCGACGGGCATCCGCTGCTTGAGCACTCCCGCCGGGTGCTGGATCTTGCCGCAGCCCTCGCAGGCGAGGTTGCAGGCGAACAGCGGTTCCAGCTCGACGATCAGCGGGAACTTGTCCCGTCGCTTGAGCAGCTTCTGCTGCATCAGGTAGGTGCCGACCCGCACGGTCTGGCGCAACGGCATGGCCATGGCTAGCTCGCCTCCTGGGGGAGCGTCGAGGATGTGGGGTGGTTCAGGTCTGCGGAGCCCTCGCCGGGTTCCTGCCGGTACCAGTCGACCAGGGCGGGTACCGTCGCCCGCAGGGTCCGCCAGGCGCGCACCCCGGCCGGCAGGGTGCCCGGGCGCAGCAGCTCGTGCTCGGGGGTGTCCACCACCACCCGCAGCACGGCGACGGGCAGGGCCGGGCGCACCTCCCGCAGCGCGGCCAGCACGGCGGCCGCCTCCATGTCGACGGCGAGCGCGCCCTGCAGGTGCAGGGCGCGCCGCTCGATGCCGCGGACCACGTGGTCGGCGGTGTGGTGCACCCCGGTGTGGGTGGTCAGGCCCTGCTCCTTGAGCGCCCGGGCCAGTTCCGGCCCGGAGCCGACCGGGTAGAGGTGGCCCTCGGCGTCGCGCACGCCGTCGGCGGCGACCACGTCGCCCGGCGCCACGCCCGGCCCGAGGGCGGCGCCGAAGCCCGCCACCACCACCGCGCCGTAGCAGCCCGGGGCGGAGCCGAGCAGCCGTCGGACGGCCGTCCCGGCGCGCCGCCGACCGACCCCGGTGCGCACCAGCACCGGAGGCCCGCCGGCCGCGCCGCGCCAGTCACCGCCGCGCAGGGCCCACACCTCGGGGCCCAGCGCGCAGAGCACCAGCAGGGGTGCGGTGGTCACCGCTTCGCCCCGATCGCCGGAGTACCGCCGGGCCGCACCATGCCCGGGGGGCCGTTGAGGTAGCGGCCGAGCGCGGTGACCGGGAAGACCAGCCGGTACAGGTGGTAGTTGATGGAGAAGTCCCACGGGAAGCCGGTGCCGGTGAACTGCGGCTCGTCCCAGGTGCCTTCGGGCAGCTGGGTGCGCACCAGCCACTCCACGCCGCGCTCCACCGCCGGGTTGGCCCGGCCGTCCGGGCCCTCGCCGGCGGCGAGCAGCGCCATCAGCGCCCACGCGGTCTGCGAGGCGGTGGAGTCGCCGCGGCCGGCCCAGCGCGCCGGGTCGTCGTAGGAGCGCATGTCCTCGCCCCAGCCGCCGTCGGCGTTCTGCCGGTCCTCCAGCCAGCGCACCGCCCGGCGGATCGCCGGGTGCTCGTCCGGGACGCCGGCCGCGACCAGTGCGGGCAGCACCGAGCCGGTGCCGTAGATGTAGTTGGTGCCCCAGCGGCCGAACCAGGAGCCGTCCGCCTCCTGGTTGCGCAGCAGCCACTCGATGCCGCGCCGGGTCCGCGGGTCGCGCGCCCGGCCGGTCTCGGCGAGCATCTCCACCACGTGGGCGGTGACGTCGGCGGACGGCGGGTCGACCACCTCGCCGAAGTCGCAGAACGGCAGCTTGTTCGGCAGCAGGCTGGTGTTGTCGACGTCGAAGGCACCCCAGGCGCCGTTCTTGGACTGCATGCCGAGGTTCCACAGCACGCCCCGGTCCACCGCCGCGTCGACCCTGGCCGGGTCGGGGTGGGCGACCCGGCGCAGCGCGAGCACCACCTCGGCGGTGTCGTCGATGTCGGGGTAGGTGTCGTTCTCGAACTCGAAGGCCCAGCCGCCGGCCGGCAGGGCGGGCCGCTGGACGGACCAGTCGCCGCGCTTGCGGATCTCCTCGCCGAGCATCCAGTCGACGGCGGAGACCAGCGCCGGGTGGTCGGCCGGCACCCCGGCGTCGACCAGCGCGATGGTGGCCAGGCAGGTGTCCCAGACCGGGGACTGGCAGGCCTCCATCCAGCGCATGCCGTCCTCGGTGTGCACGGTGAAGCGGTCGAAGGAGGAGAGCCCGGCCTTCACCACCGGGTGCTCCAGCTCGTAGCCCTCCAGGTGCAGGGCGATCAGCGAGTAGACGGCCGGCGGCTGGATGCCGCCCCAGCAGCCGTCGGCCTCCTGCCGCTCGACGATCCAGCGGCAGGCCTGGGCGATGGCGAGCCGGCGCAGCGGCCGGAACGCCCGGCGGTGGTAGGCGTGCAGCACCCGGTCCAGGCGCTCGAACAGGCCGTCCCAGCTGGTGGCGGGGGCGAGCGGCCGGTCGGGGTACGGGTGGTCCGGGTCGGTGTGCAGCTCGGTGAGCGCGAAGGGGGCCGGACGGACCGGACGGTGGGCCGAGACGATGGTCAGCGGGACGATGGTCTGGCGGGCCCAGCAGCCGAAGGCGTAGATGTTCAGCGGCAGCCACTTGGGCAGGAAGATGATCTCGGGCGGCATCTCTGGCAGCCGCTCCCAGGGCCACCAGCCGAAGAGCGCGAGCCAGATCCGGGTGAACACCCGGGCGGCCGCGATGCCCCCGGCGGAGCGGACGTACCGCGCGGCGGCCAGCATGTGCGGGGCGTTCGGGTCGTCGCCGGCGAGCTTGAGGGCGACGTACGCCTCGACGGTGGTGGACAGCTCGGCCGGCCCGCCGTGGAAGGTGGCCCAGGTGCCGTCCTCCCGCTGCTGGGAGCGGATCCACTCGGCGGTCGCCCGGGTCTGCTCCTCCGTCCTGATGCCCAGGAACTGGCGGAGCAGTAAGTCCTCGGCGTCCATGGTGACGTTGGTCTCCAGGTCGCCCTTCCACCAGCCCTCGGAGGACTGCAGCGAGAGCAGGTGGGTGGTGGCGCGCGCCAGGGCCTCGCGCGCGTCGCCGGGCTGCCGGTCCGCCTCACCGGCTGGCCGCGGCCGGTCGGTGTCCTCGGGCTGCCACCGGCCCGCGCCCAGCAGGGCCGGGGGGCGGTCGCCCACCGCGACCGGCTCGGGATCGTACTCAGGGTCGAGCCGGCCGTCCGCGGTTGCTGTCAACGTAACGTCACCTCTCTCGTACCACCACGAATTCGGCGAGTGCGACGAAGTGCTCGCGCACCTCGTCTGACATGGGCACCTCGTCCAGGGCGGCGAGGGCAGTCGTGTGCTGGCGGCGGGCCTCCTCCTGGGTCCAGGCGCGACCGCCTGCCTCCTCGATCAGCGCGGCCCGGACGGCGAGCTCGGGCTCGCTCTCCTCGCCCCGGCCCTTCGGGTCCGCGAGCTGCTCGGCCAGCCGGCGCGAGGCGGCCCCGCCCTCGGCGAGCGCGGCGGCGACCGGCAGGGACTTCTTGCGCTGGCGCAGGTCGCCCCAGTGCGGCTTGCCGGTGACCTCGGTCGCGCCCCAGATGCCCAGCAGGTCGTCCACCGCCTGGAAGGCCAGGCCCAGGTGGTGGCCGTAGCGCTGGAGCGCGGCGGAGACCTTGTCGTCGGCCCCGGCCAGGACGGCGCCGATCGCCGAAGCGGCGGCCAGCAGGGCCGCCGTCTTGCCACCCTCCATCTCCAGGCACTCGGCGACGGTGACGGTGTCGCGCTGTTCGAAGGCGACGTCCCTGGCCTGGCCGTCGATCAGCCGGCGGGTCGCCGTGGTGAGCAGCCGGACGGCACGCGCGGCATCGGCGGGGCTCGCACCGCCGGTGTCCCCGGCGTCGAGCAGCACCTCCGTGCCGAGCGTCGCCAGGGCGTCGCCGACCAGGATCGCCTGGGCCGGACCGAACACCGTCCAGGCGGTGGCCCGGTGCCGGCGGGTCTCGTCACCGTCCATCAGATCATCATGGAGCAGGGAGAAGTTGTGCACCAGTTCAACAGCCACCCCGCCGGGCACGCCCGCCTCGGCCGCCTCACCCGCGGCCCGGGCCGACAGCAGCGCCAGCGCCGGGCGCACGGCCTTGCCGCCGTCGCCCGCCACCGGGGTGCCGTCCCGGTCGATCCAGCCGAAGTGGTAGGCCGCGACGGTGTCCATCGGTGCGGCCAGACGGGCGACGGCGGCGCGTAGCGGCGGGGTGCAGAGCGTACGGCTGCGGGCGAGCAGCTCCGGCACCGAGACCGGTTCGGCGTGCGCCGTGCCTCCGACGGCGAAGCCGGTGCGTGACTCCACGTGCGTTCCCTCTCCCTCGTGGTGCCGGACCGCACGGGGCGGCCGGGTGCTGTCGGTGCGGCTGGTGTCGATGCCGGTGGTGGCGGTGCTCGCGGTGGCGGACCGAACGGTGCCGGTACGGCCGATGGGGCCGGTGGGGCCGACGGTACGCCCGTCGGCTCTGGCGGGCTCTCCGGCGACGGTGCCCGCCGTCACCTGGGCCACCGCCCGTCGCCCCGGTCGACCGGCACCCGGTTGCCGGCCGCGGCGAGCACGGCGTCGGCGGCGGCGTGGCCGCTGCGCACGGCGCCCTCCATGGTCGCGGGCCAGCCGGTGGCGGTCCACGCGCCGGCCAGCAGCAGCCCGGGCACGCCGGTCGCGGCCCCGGGGCGCAGCTCGGCGCTGCCGGGCGCCCCGTCGAAGGTGGCGGTGCGCTCCCGGGTGACGAAGAAGTCCAGCACCTCGGCGTCGGCGGCGGCCGGGAGCAGCCGGGACAGCTCGGGCAGGTAGCGGCGGCGCAGCTCGGCGACCGGAAGGTCGATCTCGTCCTGGACGGCGGACTGCGAGAGCGCCAGGTACTGGGCGCCGGGGTGGGCCCGGCCGATCGTGGTGCCGAGCAGGCCGGAGTGGGTGGTGCGGTCGAAGACCCACTGGACCGGGCTGCCGAGCGCGGCGAAGAAGGGCCGGCGCAGCACCTTGCGGTCGTAGACCACGTGCACGTTGAGGATCGGCGTGGTGCCGAACCCGGCCAGCCGTTCCTGCCCGGGGACGGCGCCGGGCGGCAGCAGGGCGTCGGCGGTGTCCTGGGCGCCGGCCAGCACGACGGTGTCGGCGGTGAACAGCTGCCCGTCCTCCAGGCGGACGGCGTGTTGGGGCGCGGCCGGCTTGAGTTCCGCGACCCGGGCGCGCAGCAGCACCCGCACGCCGGCGCGTTCCAGCTCGGCGAGCGCCCGGTCGTGGTGGATCACGCCGAGCGGGACGGCGGCCATGCCGATGTCGGAGGCTCCCGGGTCGGAGAGCAGGCCGGTCTTGAAGACCATCGCGGCGAGCGCCAGCGACACCCCGTCGGCCCGGGCGTTCAGGGTGGCGACGCCGACCAGGTCCCACAGCGCGGCGGTGGTGGCGGCGTTCTGCCCGTTGCGGCGCAGCCACTCGCCGAAGGAGAGCCGGTCCAGCGCCGGGTCGGCGAGGTCCAGCCCGTTCAGGGCGAGCGCGCCGCGGACCACCCGGGCGCGGTCGGCCGGCGACAGGTGCGGGTAGCGGGCGAGGCTGCCGGCCAGGTGCAGCGGAACGGGCAGGCCGGTCCGGCGCAGTCGGCCCAGGGTGCGCACCGGGACCTCGTCGGAGCCGGTGACGGAGAGCACCGGGACGTCCAGGCGGTTCTGGAGGTGGGTCATCCGGGTGGCGCCGAGGCGCTCCAGCAGGCCGCGGTAGGCGGTGCAGCAGCGCAGGAAGACGTGCTGGCCGTTGTCGACGGTCAGCTCGCCGCGTTGGAAGGAGAACGCCAGGCCACCGAGCCGGGGGCGCCCCTCCGCGAGGGTGACGTCGTGACCGGCCTCGGCCAGCCGCAGGGCGGTGGTGATCCCGGCCAGGCCGCCGCCGACCACGACGGCGGCCGGGCGCGCGGCAACGGCTCGCCCGGTCATCGGCCCTCCCCCTCGTACTCACCGGACCGCCCGGAGGCGGTCGCTGTGGCCGGCCCGCTGGTGGCCGGCACGGTCGTGGTCAGCATCGTGCTCAACACGGCTCTACCCGGATGTGATTCCCCGCTGACACAGCGTGACAGAACTGTCGCGAGATTCAAGAACGCCCCCCGGCGAGCCCGGAAAGCGCGACGTACGCCTTCTCCCAGCCCGGCAGCGAGACCCGGCCGCGCAGCACCGACTCCGGGTCGGCGGCGATCCGGCCGAGCAGCCGGTGGTAGATCCCGGCCATCGCCGCGGTGCAGGCGCGGCTGCGGCGGTCGAGCATCGGCAGCAGCCGCAGGCCCTCCTCGAAGGCGGCCTGGGCGCGGGCGGCCTCGAAGGCCACCAGTCCGGTGAAGTCGGCACCGGCCGGCGGCTTGGACAGCGCGAAGCCCTGCTCGCAGCCGAACCGGACCAGGTCCTCGGTGGGCAGGTAGGTACGGCCGTTCAGGGCGTCCTCGCGCAGGTCGCGCAGGATGTTGGTGAGCTGCAGGGCCAGGCCCAGGGTGTCCGCGTACCGGGCCCCGCGTTCGGGGTCGTCGCAGCCGTAGACGCCCAGCGAGAGCCGGCCGATGGCGCCGGCCACGCAGCGGCAGTAGACCTTCAGCTCCTCGTACGTCTGGTACTCGGCGCCCTTGAGGTCCATCTCCACGCCGTCGATCAGCTCGTCGAAGCCGCCGAGCGGGATCGGGAAGCGGCGGGCCGCGTCGGCCAGGGCGACCTTGATCGGGTCGGTGTCGTCCTCGGCGACCGTCCCGGAGCGGACCTCGTCCACCAGCTCCCGGGTGCGCACCAGCGCCTCGGCCTTGCGGTCGGCCGGGAGGTCGCCGTCGCCGATGTCGTCCACCCGGCGGGCCAGCGCGTACAGGGCCGACATGGCCAGCCGCTTGGGTTCGGGCAGCAGCCGGATGCCGTAGCTGAAGTTGCGCGCCTGCAGCCCGGTGACTGCCTCGCAGTACCGGTACGCCGCCATGACCTGGGCCGACGCCAGTGGTGATGCCGCCACTCGGGCGTTCACCTTCCCTTCGCGAAGATGGCCGCCGCCTTCACTGCGAGGCGGCGCTTGTCCGGCTTCGCCTGCCGGGCGAGCACGTCGTACCCGGCGTCCTCGATGGCCGCCAGGGCCGCGTAGCCGCCTGCGGTGAATCCCGCCAGGAGCAGTCGAAGCCTCCCCCGAACCGTACCTACCAATGGTGCGCCGCGGTCGAGCAGGGTGCGGGCCCGTTCGGCCTCGAAGGCGATCAGTTCCCGGACGGCTCCGGTCGCGCTGGAAGCGGCGAGCTCCTCCTCGGTGACGCCGAAGCGTTCGAGGTCCTCGGTGGGGAGGTAGATCCGGCCGCGGGACAGGTCCTCGGCCACGTCCTGCAGGTGTTCGACCACCTGGAGGGCGGTGCAGATCGCGTCGGAGAGGGCGATCCGCTCGGGGGTGGAGACGCCCGCGATGGCCAGCACCAGGCGGCCGACCGGGTCGGCGGAGAGGGTGCAGTAGCCGACCAGGTCGTCGTAGCCGGCGTAGCGGGTGGTGGTCTGGTCCACCCGGTTGGCCTCGATCAGACGGCGGAACGGCTCGGGGGTCAGGCCGTGCCGGTCGACCAGCGGGACGAGCGCGCGCATCAGCGGGTGGCGGGGCCGCTCGGCGTCGGCCGGACGCAGGGCCGTCTCGAACGCCCGGTCGAGGTCGCGCTCCAGTCCGTCGAGCAGGGCGAGCCGGAAGGAGGCCTCCTCGGGGCTCGGCGGGCCGGACTGGGCCGAAGGGGTGGCGGGGGGCCGCTGCTCGACCCCGAGCAGGGCGGCGGTGGCGGCCGGGTCGGCCAGGTCTCCGTCGCCGGCGTCGTCGACCAGCCGGGCGAAGCCGTAGACCGCCATCAGGTCGTCGCGCCAGGCCGCGGGCAGGAAGAAGGGGGCGACCGGGAAGTTCTCGGCACCCGCCTTCTCCAGGGTCTGTCCCGCGACGGGGTTCACCGGCGTATCTCTGGGCTGGGCCGAAGCCGACACTGCAGTCACTCCCCCGTTCTACACCGCTGGGCATCACCGGTCCGACTCGGACACGCGTCCGAGCGCGGGCGTCACCTACGGCACACCACCCCCGCGCCCCCAGCCTGACACCACGCGCCGCGCCCGAGAAGAGCGCCCCGCCCGGCGCACGGTGGCGCTCACCCCCGCGGCGGAGGCCGGCCAAGCGTACCGGCGGGCCGAACGTCGAGGGGCCGGCTCCGGAGGCGTTCCGGGGCCGGCCCTTCGGGTGCGAGGGGTTTACGGGCGCTCGCCGCGCTCGTAACGGCCGACGACCTCCTCGGTCGGGCCGTCCATGACCAGCTCGCCGGCCTCGATCCAGATGGTCCGCTCGCAGACCTCGCGGATCGAGTTGTTGTCGTGGCTGACCAGGAAGACCGTACCGGCGGAGCCGCGCAGCTCGTCGATGCGCTTCTTGCTGCGCTGCTGGAAGGCCTGGTCACCGGTGGCCAGGGCCTCGTCGATCAGCAGCACGTCGTGGGTCTTGGCGGCGGCGATCGAGAAGCGCAGCCGGGCGCCCATGCCGGAGGAGTAGGTGCGCATCGGCAGGGAGATGAAGTCGCCCTTGTCGTTGATGCCGGAGAAGTCGACGATCTCCTGGTAGCGCTCCTTCACCTGGGCCGGGGTCATGCCCATCGCCAGGCAGCCCAGGATGACGTTGCGCTCACCGGTGAGCTCGTTCATCAGGGCCGCGTTGACGCCCAGCAGCGAGGGCTGGCCGTTGGTGTAGATGCCGCCCTTCTCGGTCGGCAGCAGGCCCGCGATGGCGGCCAGCATGGTCGACTTGCCGGAGCCGTTGGAGCCGATCAGGCCGATCGCCTCGCCCTTGTACGCGGTGAAGCTGATGCCCTTGACCGCGTGCACCTCGCGCACGCCGGCGCCGCGCTTGCGGCTGAGGATGCGGCTCATCGCCGAGGTGGCGCTGCCCTTGCCGGAGCCGGCGCCGTGCACCCGGTAGACGATGTGCACGTCGTCGACGACGACGGTGGGCTCGCGGGCCACGCTCGTGGCCGGGACGGCGTCGCGCTTGCTCAGGTCGGTGTCAGCCACGGCCGTACTCCTCCTCGGCCTTCCAGAAGAAGACGTATCCGATGACGAACATGCCGATCGCCCAGCCGATGCCGTACGCCCACTGGTGCGGCGGAATGGTCTGGTGGACGGCCTGGTGCTTGTTGTAGATGATCGGCGCGAAGGCGTGCCGCAGCAGGTCCATGTAGACGGAGGCCGGGTTGAGGGCCATGATCGTCTGGATGTAGTGCGGCCAGGTCTGGATCTTGTCCTGGATGCTGAACATCACGCCGGACAGGAACATCCAGGCCCGCATCACGAACGGGATCAGCTGGGAGATGTCACTGGTCTTGGAGCCGATCCGGGCGAAGATCAGCGAGATGCCGGTGTTGAACAGCGTCTGCAGGAGCAGTGCCGGGATGATCAGCAGCCAGGTCTTGCCCGGCTTGATGCCGCCCGCCAGCACGGTGACGACCAGCACCACCATCGAGATCAGCAGCTGCTGGAGCTGGATCACGGTGAAGGCGATCGGCAGGCTGGCGCGCGGGAAGTGCAGCGCGCGGATCAGGCCGAGGTTGTCGGAGATCGCCCGGGTGCCGGACTGCACCGCGTTCTGGGTGAACTGGAAGACGAAGACGCCGATGCACAGCCAGGAGATGTAGGTGTGACCGGGGAAGCCCTGCTTGTTCGCCAGGATCACGCCGAAGACCAGGTAGAACACACCGCAGTTGAGCAGCGGGGTCACGACCTGCCAGAGCTGGCCCAGCTTGGCGTCGGTGTACTGGGCCACCAGGCGGGCGGTGGCGAAGGCCCAGATGAAGTGGCGGCGGGCCCAGAGCTGCTTGGTGTAGGCGAACAGGCCGGGGCGGGCGCCGCTCACCGACAGACCGTACTTGTCCGCAAGCTGCTTGGGGGTCAGGCCCGCGTCCGCCCCCGTAGGGGCTGAGAGGCTGACGGGTTCACTCACTGTCGACACATTCGTCCTTCGCGCGGGATCGGTCGGGGCGGCCGGTCGGCGGGGGTCCGCCGGCCTTGCGCCGATGGGGATCCACTGGGATCACGGGGGGTTCCGGCCGGTGTGTGGTCACCGGCCGCGGCGATCGATCGCTCGATCCAATCAGATGATCGGAGGTCGGCCCATCCTGGTCAGTCGCCAGACGGTACGCCATCGCATGGGCCGCCGCGGACCGCAGGGTTCGCGGAAGCCCGCCCGGAATCCGCCCAGCCAGGCCTTCAGCCCCTCCGCGGAGGGGCGTCGGGCCAGGGTCAGCAGAAACCAGGTTCCCAGGTAGAGAGGCACCAACGGGGCCGGAAGGTTCCGCCTCGCGAGCCAGACCCTGTTTCGGGCCACGTTGTGGAAGTAGGCGGCGTGCCGGGCCGGCGAGGTGGCGGGGTGGTGCAGCACCACGTCCGCCCGGTAGTCGATCGCCCAGCCGGCGTCCAGGGCGCGCCACGCGAGGTCGGTCTCCTCGTGGGCGTAGAAGAACTCGGCGGGCAGCTGACCGGCCTGCTCGAACACCTTGCAGCGCACGGCGCTCGCGCCGCCCAGGAAGGTGGTCACCCGGGAGGAGCGCAGCGGGTCGCTGGCGCGCAGCCGGGGGACGTGCCGGCGCTGGGTGACGCCGGTGTCCGGGTCCTCGATCCGGAAGGACACGATGCCCAGCTCCGGATCGGCGGTGAAGGCCTCGCGCAGCAGGCGGGCCGAGTCGGTGCGGGGCAGCAGGCCGTCGTCGTCCAGGAAGAGGACGGCGTCCACCTCCCGGCCGTGCGGCCCGAACAGCTCGATGCCGACGTTGCGCCCGCCCGGGATGCCGAGGTTCTCCGGCAGCTCGACGGTGCGCACGCCCTCCGGCAGCGGGGGCAGCTTGACGCCCTGGCCGACCACGGCGAACTCGACCGCCGGGCCCTCCTGGGCGCGGACGGACTCGATCAGGGCGTTGAGCTCGGCGGGCCGGTTGCCCATGGTGATGATGACGACGCCGAGGCGGAAGCTCTCCGCGGTGGAGGGAGCACTCATCGCAGCCTGCTCGACAGGACGATGCTCAGCAGGTGCAGCACGGTCTGCAGCATGGCGATCGCCGCCAGCACCACGACCGCGAGCCGGGTGAGGAACAGCCCGCCGTGCACGGCGTCGCCGATCCCGGCCGCCAGGATGAACAGCGAGGCCTCGACCGCGCCGACCAGGCGGTGGAACTTCAGGAAGGAGGCCGCCCGGCGGGCCTTGGCCACCGAGGAGGAGCGCGGCACCGAGGCGCTGTCCTCGACCGCCGTCATGCCGCTGCGGGCCCGGGCCACGTCCACCAGGTCCGTCTCGGACTTGATCAGGATCGCGCCGAGCGCGGCCAGCGTGCCCAGGAACGCCCACTCCCAGTGGGAGCCGTGGCCCTCGCGGTGCAGCAGGTCGGTGGCGCGCAGGCCGAGGCCGGTCAGCAGGGCCGCCTCGGACATGTAGTGGCCGACCCGGTCCAGGTAGACGCCGGTGAGCGAGGTCTGCCGCCGCCAGCGGGCCACCTCGCCGTCCACGCAGTCCAGCAGCAGGTAGACCTGGATCAGCAGGGCGCCCAGGACCGCGCCGGTGATGCCCGGCAGGACCAGCGCGACGCCGGCCAGGATGCCGGTGAACATCATCAGGTAGGTCAGGCCGTTGGGCGTGATCGCCGTGATGGTGGACAGCACGCGGGTGATCCGCAGCGAGATCCTCCGCATGTACAGGCGCCCGGCCCAGTGCTCGGCGCTGCGGCGCTGGAGCATGCCCTCCGGGTGGATCACCGCGCGCAGTTCCTCGATCGAGGGCCGGCGGGTCAGGTCGACCGGGGGCCGCTCGGCGCCCGCGGTGGAGGGGTCAGCTGTTGACGGCTTGGACATAGTCGGCGTACGCGTCCCTGATTGCGGAAGGGGAGAGGTCGAGGTGTTCCAGGATGGTGTAGCGGCCCGGGCGGGTGTTCGGAGCGTAGTGCACCGCTTCGGTGAACTCCGCTTCGGTGAAGCCGATTTGAGCTGCGGTCACCGGCAGTCCGTGGCGCGCCAGGCGCTCCACGATCAGGCCGGTCAGCTCGCGCTCGCCCCGCAGGAAACTGGCGAAGGCGGCGCCGAGGCCCACCTGTTCGCCGTGCTGGGCGGAACGCTTGGGGTACATCACGTCCAGGGCATGGCAGATCTCGTGGCAGGCACCCGAGGAGGGCCGGGAACTGCCCGCGATGTTCATCGCGATGCCGGACAGTACCAGGGCTTCCGCGAGGGCCGTCAGGAGGTCCTGGTCCTGGGTGCTGCCCGGGTGCCGCAGCAGGTTCTCGCCCGCCGAGCGGGCCATCGCCACGGCCAGTCCGTCCACCGGTTCGCCGGTGACGGCGTGGGACAACTCCCAGTCCGCGCAGGCCGAGATGTTGGAGATCACGTCGCCTATCCCGGCCGCCACGAAGCGCTGCGGGGCCTGCCGGATCACGTCCAGGTCGACGATGATGCCGATCGGGCTGGGCACCCCGTAGGAGCCCCGGCCGGCGTCGTTGTCGAGGGTGGAGACCGGCGAGCAGATGCCGTCGTGGGCCAGGTTGGTGGCAACCGCGACCACCGGCAGGCCGACCCGGGCGGCGGCGTACTTGGCGGCGTCGATGATCTTGCCGCCGCCGAGGCCGACCACCGCGTCGTAGTGCTTGCCGCGCATCTCCTCGGCGAAGCGCACCGCGCTGTCGAGGCTGCCGTCGTCCACGCTGTACCAGTCGGCGCCGGGCAGGGCCGGCTCCAGGCGCTCGCGCATCGCGGCACCGGAGCCGTTGCTGATCGCCACCGCGATCCGGCCCGACGCGGACAGCCGCTGGTCCGCCAGGATGCCGCCGAGCGCGTCCAGCGCGCCCGGGCGGATCTCGGCGAACAGCGGCGACGGGACCAGTCGGGTCAGTACTGGCACGCGATCTCCCGCGCCTTCGCCAGGTCGTCGTGGTTGTCGACCTCGACCCAGGACACCTCGCCGATCGGCTGCACGTCGATCCGCAGGCCGCGGTCGACCATCTCCTGGTAGCCGTCCTCGTAGTACAGCTGGGGGTCGCGCTCGTAGGTGGCGCGCAGCGCGTCCGTCAGGTCGGCCGCGGCGGCGGGGTTGATCACGGTGACGCCGATGTACTCGCCGGTCGCCTCGGCCGGGTCCATCAGCTTGGTGATCCGGCGCATGCCGGCGGCCGGGTCGACGACGACCTTCATCTCCTCGTCGGCGAGCTTCTTCACCGTGTCGAGGGCGAGCAGGATGCCGGGGGCCCGGCCGGCCTCGGTGAGCTGCCGGTTGCCCTCCAGCATGGTGCGCTGCACCGAGGCCGGGTGCACGGTGTCGCCGTTGGCCAGCAGCAGGCCCTCGGAGAACAGCTCGCGGGCGCACCAGAGCGAGTACGCGTTGTTCCACTCCTCGGCCTTGTCGTTCTCGACCAGGTGGAGCTTGACGCCGTACTCGCTCTCCAGGGCGTCCTTGCGGTCGTACACCGCCTCCTTGCGGTAGCCGACGACGATCGCCGCCTCGCGCAGGCCGACCTCGGCGAAGTTGCCGAGGGTGAGGTCCAGGACGGTCCGCTCCCCGTCGACCGGCACCAGCGCCTTGGGCAGGGTGTCGGTGTACGGGCGCAGCCGGCGGCCGGCGCCGGCTGCCAGAACGAGGCCGATCATGCGGGGTCTCCTGATCCGTCGTGCGTCGTGCGGTGCGCGGGATGTGCCGACGGGTACGGCGGCGCTGAGCGCTCCGGACCGGCGTTCGGCCGGGCCCGGCGGCGGCGCGCCGGACCGGCACAGATCCGGGCAGCGTGTCGTATGTGATGGTAGGCGACCCGGACGATCCGCCCGAACGCGGTCGGAGGCGGTGCGGTGACGGCTGGGTGGAGGAGCCGTGATCGAACGGGGTGGGAACGGATCTCGAACTGGCCTGCGGGTCCAATGACCCTTTCGGGGGCTTCCCGGACCCTTCCGTGTCCGGATCGGGGCTCCCCCGGGTCATGATCCGCCCGGTTGTGCGTGGGACCCGTTCCGACCGCCACCCATACGGCAGACTGGAGCCCGACGCCGGCGCCGGTGCCCCCGCTGTGTTCCGTGCACTCCACCCGGTGCACAGGACGCACCCGATGCTTCCGTTGCTCCCGTTCCTGAAAGAGGCCCCATGCCCCAGAGTCCGCCGACCGAACCGACGCACTTCGCCGCCGAGATCGACACCGGTCTCGACGTGGAGACCGACGTGACGGTCGACCCACGGGCCTCCGCCGCCGCCTCCGCGGGTGCCGAGATCCTGCTGGAGCTGGTCGACGACGCGGGCGTCACGATCGGCACCGCCGAGAAGCTCTGGGCCCACCAGCAGCCGGGCCGGCTGCACCGGGCCTTCTCGGTGTTCCTCTTCGACCGCCAGGGCCGGCTGCTGCTGCAGCGCCGGGCGCTCGGGAAGTACCACTCCCCCGGCGTCTGGTCGAACACCTGCTGCGGGCACCCGTACCCGGACGAGCCGCCGTTCGTCGCCGCCGCCCGGCGCACCGCCGAGGAGCTGGGCGTCGCGCCGGCGCTGCTCTGCGAGGCGGGGACGGTCCGCTACGACCTGCCGGACGAGGCCTCCGGGCTGATCGAGCGGGAGTGGAACCACCTGTTCGTCGGGCTGGTCACCGCGCCGGTCGAGCCGGACCCGGAGGAGGTGGACGACTTCGCCTTCGTGACCGCGCAGGAGCTGCGCGAGCTGCGGACGGAGCGGCCGTTCTCGGTCTGGTTCGAGACGGTCTTCGAGGCGGCGCTGCCGGGGATCCGGGAGATCGCCGGGCGGGACTGGTAGCGGTCGCGCCTTCGTGCGGGCGGTCGTCCTCTCGGGGGCGGCCGCCTTCGTGCGAGGGGGCGTTCTCCTGGGGGCGGGCGCCCTCGTGGGGGTGGCCGCCCTGGGGCGGGCGGTCGTTCTCGTGGGGGTCGTCGCCTTCGCGGGATCGGCCGTCAGGGGCCGGGCTCCGGGGGGACGGGCAGCGAGGCCCAGATGACCTTGCCGCCCTCCCCCGTGTGCTCGACGTCGCACACCCCGCCGGCCTGCAGGGTGACGCTCTTCACCAGCAGCAGGCCGCGCCCGCCGGTGCGGCCGGTGTCGCTCTCCAGGGCCTTCGGCCGGTACGGGTCGCCGTCCTCGACCGAGATCCGCACCCAGCCCCGGCGCACCGACAGCTCGGTGGTCACCTCGGGTGACAGCTCGGCCGCGTGCCGCACCGCGTTGCCGACCAGCTCGGAGACGATCAGCAGCACGTCGTCCACCAGTTCCTGGTAGCGCACCCCGGTCATGCCCTGGGCCAGCAGGCGGTCGCGCACCGCGTGGCGGGTGCGGGGCACGGAGGCCTCGACGGCGGGCACCCGGAAGTGCCACACGCCCTCGCCGGGGCCGTCGGCGGCCGACCGCCCGCCGGGTTGCCCGCCCGGCCGCCCGACTGGCCGACCGTCCGACCGTCCGTCCGACCGGCTGCCGGGTCTCGGCTCGGCCTTCGCCGACCCGCTGATCTGCTCCACGTCCAGCCGCCCTTCGTCCGCGACCCGGGAATCAGGCGATCCGCTCATGGCGCCCTCGGTCCACAGAGGCTAGGAGAGCGGTCGGTGCGACCGCGCCACCGTCGACAAGTTGCCCGTGTCGGATCGGTTCAGATCGGTTCCGATCGTGGGCGCGGGCGGAACCGATCGTTTGCTTCGCGCTCGCCACCGCTTCGGCCGGGGTTCGAGCGCCCTCGCGAGGCGTTCCAGCCAGTCCGGCCAGGCCGGGCGTCCCCACCGGGGGCGGGCTGCGGGGCGGGCTGCGGACGGCGCGTGGGGCGGGCCGTGGACCGCGGCCGAGGAAACGCAGGTGAGAAGCACTCCAGAACCCTGGTAATGTTCTCTCTGTCGCCGAGGGGGCGAGAGAAAAACCCCCGGAGCACACACCCCGTCCGGGTGGCGGAATGGCAGACGCGCTAGCTTGAGGTGCTAGTGCCCTTTATCGGGCGTGGGGGTTCAAGTCCCCCCTCGGACACAGTCGAAATTCCCCGTGGAATCCGAAAGGAAGCCACGGGGAATTTCCTTTTCCCGGCCAGGTGCCGGCCCCTCCTCTTGATCCATTGCCCCCGGCGGTGTGGCGTCGGTCTCGTTCGGCGGGTCCAGCCGTCCGAAAGCCGGACACGAGATGGCAACGATCGGGCAGTTTGAGCTTCCTCTGAGGTATTCGCCCCTTTTCGAACCATAGGCTGCTGGGGTTTGTCCGGAATACCGACTCAAAACCGTAAAAGCACCGACACCATCCGCTGAACTCCGAGCGAGAGGACCGATACGTTGAGTGAGCCCGACTCGTTGACGGCATCACACCAGAACTACCGCCGATCGCTCGGAACGATCAGCCTGACCGCGGTCGGGCTGGGATCGATCATCGGTTCCGGCTGGCTGTTCGGCGCCGAGCGGGCGGCCAAGCTGGCCGGGCCCGCCTCGATCCTCGCCTGGGTGATCGGCGCCGCCGTGGCGCTGACCATCGCCCTCACGTACAGCGAGCTGGGGTCGATGTTCCCCAAGGCCGGCGGCATGGTCCGGTACGGCCAGTACTCGCACGGCTCGCTGGCCGGCTACCTGGCCGCCTGGGCCAACTGGATCGCCATCGTCTCGGTCATCCCGGGCGAGGCCACCGCGTCCGTCCAGTACATGAGCTCCTGGCACTACG
Source organism: Kitasatospora cathayae (assembly GCF_027627435.1). Lineage (GTDB taxonomy): Bacteria > Actinomycetota > Actinomycetes > Streptomycetales > Streptomycetaceae > Kitasatospora > Kitasatospora cathayae. The sequence goes on from NZ_CP115450.1 coordinate 1,778,652, forward strand.
GCTGGGCCAAGGCCCTGTACGACGGCAAGGAGCTGAGCACCAGCGGCGTCGCACTCGCGAGCGTCCTGCTCCTCGTGTACTTCGCGCTGAACTGGTTCGCCATCACGCTGTTCGCCAAGACCAACACGGCGATCACCGTCTTCAAGGTCGTCGTGCCGACGCTGACCGCCGGCGCGCTGCTCTTCGCGCACTTCGACACCTCGCACTTCACCAACCACGGCGGCTTCGCGCCGAACGGCTGGAGCGCGGTGTTCACCGCCGTGGCGACCTCCGGCATCGTCTGGGCGTTCAACGGCTTCCAGTCGCCGCTCAACCTGGCCGGCGAGGCCCGCAACCCCGGCAAGTCGCTGCCGAAGGCCGTGATCAGCTCGATCCTGATCGCGCTCGTGATCTACATCGCGCTGCAAATCGCCTTCCTGGGCGCCGTTCCGGACGACGGCCTGGCCAAGGGCTGGGGCGGCCTCGGCTACACCTCGCCGCTGGCCGACCTCGCGATGGCCTGGGGCCTCAACTGGCTCGCCATGCTGCTGTACGCGGACGCGTTCGTCTCGCCGTCCGGCACCGGCATGATCTACGCCGCCACCACCTCGCGCATGATCCACGGCGTGCAGGAGAACGGCCACCTGCCGAAGATCTTCGGCAAGGTCGACCCCAGGACCGGCATCCCGCGTCCGGCGCTGGTGCTCAACCTCGTGATCGCTTTCCTGTTCCTCGCGGTCTTCCGCGGCTGGGGCTCGCTGGCCGAGATCGTCTCGGTCGCCACCGTGATCTCGTACATCACCGGCCCGGTCGCCGTGATGGCGCTGCGCCGCCTCGCTCCGGACCTGCCGCGGCCGGTGCGACTGCGTGCCATGCCGGTGATCGCGCCGATCGCCATGGTGTTCGGCTCGCTCGTGCTGTACTGGGCCAAGTGGCCGCTCACCGGCAAGGTCATCCTGCTGATGGCCGCCGGCCTGCCGATCTGGGCCTGGTACGAGCTGCGCAAGCCGTTCGCCGAGCTGAAGCCGCATCTGAAGGCGGGCGCCTGGATGGTCGCCTACCTGTTCGTGATGGCCGGAATCTCCTGGGCCGGCAGCTCCGACTTCGGCGGCCATGCCTACCTGCCGGAGGGCTGGGACCTGCTGATCGTGGCCGGGATCGGGCTGGCGTTCTACTACTGGGGCGTCGCCAGCGCCTGGGCCAACCCCTCGCTGGCCGAGGTGCGCGACGAGCTGGCGGCCGACGCCGAGGCCCTGGCCGGGGCTGGGGCTGGGACCGCCGAGGCCGCGGAGGCTTCGCGGGTCTGAGCGGGTACGCGCTTGGAAGGGCCGGTCGGGCTTCCGACCGGCCCTTCGGCGTTCAAGTGACAGAGTCTGAAATCTGTCATCCGTTCGCTGTCATCTGTTTGCTGTTCGCTGTCGGCCGTTCGTTGTCGTCTGTTCGCTGTCGGCTGTTCGCTGTCGGCTGTCGGCTGTCAGCTGTTCGCCGGCCCGATCAGCCGCGGCGGGCGCGGCGGATGGCGGAGGTGACGACCGGCGGGAGGAGGTCCCTGGCGGCGCGCTTGGCGACGTTGACCGGGCGGCGCGCCTCGGCGGCGCGGGCGCGGCGGACGGCGAGGTCGAGCGCGGCCTCGTCCTGGGCCACGCGGAGCGCGGCGCGGGAGGGCTCCGGCTGTTCCTCGCTGGGGCGCCGCGCGTGGCGGGAGCCGCGGAACGGCCGGATGCCCTCCGAGCTGCCGGTCATCCGCAGCAGCTGCCGGCCGTTCAGGGTCTCGGTGCTGAGCTCGCAGCCGGACGCGAGGTCCAGCCGGTCCAGCAGGTCGCGCTGGAACGGCTCCGGGTCGCCCCAGGTGCCGTAGAACTTGCACTCGGTGAGCATGATCGGCTTGAGGCCGTGGTTGAACACCGCCTCCCAAGTCGCGGCCGCTACCCCGGGGGTGTGCTGGGCGCGGTAGTCGTCCAGCACCACGACGCCCTGGTCCTGCAGGGCGACCCGGGCCACCTGGAGGTCGCCCACCACGTGCTCGTAGAGGTGCGAGGCGTCGATGTGGATGAAGCGGTACGCCCCGGCCGGGATCCGCCCGCCCGCCAGCACGGAGGTCGGGGCCTGGATGATGTCCGGCAGCTCGTCGTGGAAGGACAGGTAGTTGGCCTCGAAGGCCGACCTGGTCAGCGTCTTCCGGTAGGAGATGTCCATCTCGTCGGAGTTCTCCTCGTCCGGTGCGTCCGAGTCGAACAGGTCACAGATGGTGAAGGTCTCGCCGGGCTGGAGGTGCTCGCCGATCACGATCGCACTGCGGCCGAGGTAGACGCCCATCTCCAGCAGGTCGCCGGTCACGCCCCGCTTCGTCTGCCGCGCCAGGAACCACTCGAAGGAGTGCCGGTCGTGGTCCCAGAACCAACCTGGGACGTCCTCCAACACGGCCGGTACGCCGGGCTGCCGCGATTGGCCCTGCAAGGCGGTGTCGGTCACGGGATGCTCCTTAGCGGTACGGATGACCTGTGGGTTCTGAGCAACATCTCGCGCGGCGGCGGCCTTCCGGCCAGGAGACGGACCGGATCACCCGGCCGCACACGAGTCGACCCAACACCGACAGTAGGCCCCGCCACGGAGTTCGCTGCAATCTACAGCGGCACCCGGGCGATGAGGAGGGCTTCGGGAGCCCGAATTGCCGAAACGTCGAACCCGCGGGTTCGCGACCGGACGTGAACACGGTCTGGCGGGTGGCGTACGTCCATTGTGTCCCGATCGACCGCTCCGCGTCACCGGTCGCACGGATGATCTTCGTCGCAGTTCCGGCACCTACCGTGGTCGCAGGCGGCCCCACCGGCGGGCCGGAGTGCAGGGAGCGGATCGGCATGACGACAGCACGGGGTGACCGGATGGATCTCCAGGGGAGCGCCCTGGCAGCCGAGTTGGTGGCGATGATGGTCGAGGACAACGCGACCGCACGGCTGGCGCACAGTTCCGACCTGGCAGAACAGGCCGTCTGGCGACGGCTCACCGCCCGCCACGGGGACCGGCTTTCGGAGATCATGGCGGTGCACGGCTGGCCGACCGAGCGGGCCGTCGGCGCCGACGCCGCCCGAGCGGCCTGGCTGGTCGCCCAGCACGCCGACCGTCAACTGGACGTCCAGCGGCGGGCGGTGGAGCTGATGGCCGAGGCGGTGGCGGTCGGCGCCGCGAGCGCCCGGGACCTCGCCTTCCTGGAGGACCGGCTCGCCGTCAACGAGGGGCGCGAGCAGCGCTACGGCACCCAGATCGGCGCGGTGGCGGACGGGCGCCCGGTGCCGTGGCCGTGCGAGGACCCGGAGCGACTGGACGAGCGCCGCGCGCAGGTCGGGATCGAACCGTTCGACGAGTACACGGCGCGGTTCGCTCCCAGGTGACCGTCCGGTCCACGCGGCGGGATCGGCACTTGCGCGCGACCCGCCGGCCGCCTTGACTGACCATCTGACCAGCGCCGTCGGTCAACGGGCGGCTGACCAGCTGAGAGGACGACCTGTGCAGGAGTACGCGGAGTACGACGACCAGTACACCGCGGCGCCTGGCGGCCCTCCGGGGACTCCGGATCGATCGCCGTGCTGAACCCGGCGACGGAGCAGGTGCTCGCCACCGTCCCGGCGGGCGCGGCGGCCGACGTCGACGCCGCCGTGGCGGCGGCCCGCCGGGCGGCCCGCGGCTGGGCCGCCACCACCCGCGAGGAGCGGATCGAGCTGCTGACCCGGCTGCGGGACGGGATCGCCTCCGCCCAGGGCGAGATCACCTCGACCGTGGTCGCCGAACTGGGCGCCCCGGTCGGCTTCGCCGGGGCCGTGCACGCCGGGCTGCCGCTGACCGTGGCGACCTCCTACCTGACGCTGCTGGCCGAGCACCCCTTCGAGGAGCGGATCGGCAACTCGGTGGTGCTCGCCGAGCCGGCCGGGGTGGTCGCGGCGATCACGCCGTGGAACTACCCGCTGCACCAGATCACGGCCAAGGTCATCCCGGCGCTGGCGGCCGGCTGCCCGGTGGTACTGAAGCCGGCCGAGGACACCCCGCTGGTGGCCCGGCTGTTCGCCCGGCTGGTGCACCAAGCCGGCTTCCCGGCCGGGGTGTTCAACCTGGTGACGGGTACCGGCGCGGTCGCGGGCGCGGCGCTCGCCGCCCATCCGGAGGTGGACGTGGTGTCGTTCACCGGTTCCACCGGCACGGCCTACGGCCTGGCGGGCGGCGTCTGGGCCGCGAACACCGACACCGCCGCCGTCTTCGCCCGCCGGCTCGACACCGGCCAGGTGGACCTCAACGGCGGGCGCTTCAACCCGCTGGCGCCGTTCGGCGGTTACAAGAACTCCGGGCTCGGCCGTGAACTGGGCCGGCACGGGCTGGAGGAGTTCCTGCAGTACAAGTCGTTGCAGTACTAGTGGGGTTGAGCCGGGGCTGCCGCCCAGCAGTTCGGCGGCCCCGGCCCGACCCGCTGGTGCGGCAGCGGTCGGGCCGGGCCGGAACGGCTCAGACCAGGTCGACGCCCGGGTAGAGCGGGAAGGGCGCGAGGAGATCGGCGGCGCGCTTGGCGATGCCGTCGCGGAGGGACTCGTCGAGGGCGTAGTTCGCCTTGGAGGGTGCGCCGTTGGCGGTGGTGGTGGGCGCGGTGCCGCGCAGGACGGTGTCGATCAGGGCGGCGATCTCGTCCATCTCGCCGGTGCCCAGGCCCCTGGTGGTGAGCGCCGGGGTGCCCAGCCGGACGCCCGAGGTGTACCAGGCGCCGTTCGGGTCCTGCGGGACGGAGTTGCGGTTGGTGACGATGCCCGAGTCGAGCAGCGCCGCCTCCGCCTGACGGCCCGTCAGACCGCAGCCGGAGACGTCGGCGAGCACCAGGTGGTTGTCGGTGCCGCCGGTGACCAGCTTGCCGCCGCGGCGCAGCAGGCCCTCGGCGAGCGCCTGGGCGTTGTCGACCACGGCGCGGGCGTAGGCCTGGAACTCGGGGCGGCGGGCCTCGGCGAGGGCGACGGCCTTGGCGGCCATGACGTGCGAGAGCGGGCCGCCGAGCACCAACGGGCAGCCGCGGTCGACGTGTTCGGCGAGCTCGGCGTTGCTGAGCACCATGCCGCCGCGCGGGCCGCGCAGGGACTTGTGGGTGGTGGTGGTGACGATGTGGGCGTGCGGCACCGGGTCGTGGTCACCGGTCAGCACCTTGCCCGCGACCAGGCCGGCGAAGTGCGCCATGTCGACCATGAGGGTCGCGCCGACCTCGTCCGCGATCTCGCGCATCCTGCGGAAGTCCACCAGACGCGGGTAGGCGGAGTAGCCGGCCACCAGGATCAGCGGGCGGAACTCGCGGGCGGTCTCGCGCAGCGCGTCGTAGTCGATCAGGCCGGTTTCCGGGTCGGTGCCGTAGCTGCGCTGCTCGAACATCTTGCCCGAGATGTTGGGCCGGAAGCCGTGGGTGAGGTGGCCGCCGGTGTCCAGGGACATCCCGAGCATGCGCTGGTTGCCGAGTTCCTGGCGCAGCTGGGCCCAGTCCTGCTCGGTGAGGTCGTTGACGCCCCGCACCTTGGCGCGCTCCAGGGCCGGGCTCTCGACCCGCTGGGAGAGGACGGCCCAGAAGGCGGTGAGGTTGGCGTCGATGCCCGAGTGCGGCTGGACGTAGGCGTGTTGGGCGCCGAACAGCTCGCGGGCGTGCTCGGCGGCGAGCGCCTCGACGGTGTCGACGTTGCGGCAGCCGGCGTAGAAGCGGCGGCCGACGGTGCCCTCGGCGTACTTGTCGCTGAGCCAGTTGCCCATGGCGAGCAGGACGGCCGGGGAGGCGTAGTTCTCGCTGGCGATCAGCTTGAGGGAGGCACGCTGGTCCTCCAGCTCCTGCCCGATGGCGGCGGCGATCCGCGGCTCGACGCCGGCCACGACGTCCAGGGCGGTGCGGAAGGCGGTGTCGGCCGCGGGGCTCGCGGCGGTGTGCGGCTGTGCGGCGGTCAGTTGGGGCTGCTCGGGCTGGGGCTGGGCCATGGCGGTCTCCTGGTGGGGATGCGGACGGCCCAGGCGCTCGGCAACGGACGTGAGGATTCACGGGACCGCTTCCCGATGGTCGATTCCATCCGCACGCGCCAGTCGCGGTCCACCGGGATCGTACCAACACCGCGGAGACCGTGGCGGCCCGGGAGCTGCCGGCGGCGGCGCGCTGAGGGGTCCTCGTCCCGGGGCGAAAGGGATCGGCGATGTGGAGGCGATATGCGTTGGCGCGATCACGGGCGGGGCGGTCATGCTCGAGGCGTTCCGGCTTTCGTCAGGGAGGACCAGCACTCATGTCCGGCATGGATCACGGGGGCGTCGACCAGGAGCTCGTCGAAGCGGCGCGGGAGGTGGCCCGGCGGTACGCCCGGGGCGACAACCACACCGTCGCGGCGGCCGGGCGCAACGCCGACGGGCGGATCATCACGGCCCTGAACGCCTACCACTTCACCGGCGGTCCGTGCGCGGAGCTGGTGCTGATCGGGGCGGCGGCGGGCCAGGGGGCGTACGACCTCACCACGGTGGTGGCGGTGGGCGACCGCGAACGCGGGGTGATACCGCCGTGCGGACGCTGCCGTCAGGTGCTGCTCGAGTACTTCCCGGAGCTCGGGGTCATCGTCGGGCAGGGCGCGGAGCTGCGCACCCTGCCGGTGCTGGAGCTGCTGCCGGAGGCGTACGTCTGGGCCGACCACCAGGTGGACTGAGCGGGGGCGGCCGGGCGCCGCCGCGCGCCGCCGTTCGCCCTTCGTTCGGCTGCGCGAGCGCGGCCCCAGGCGTTAGCGTGCTGACGACGTGACGTCGCTCAACGTGCCGCGGCCCAGGAGCCGTGAGATCGCCACCGGAGGGGGCACATTGTCGGACGACCTGCTCATCGCGAAGATCAATCACGGTTTCGACCACCTCGACGCCGACGGGGACGGACTGCTCACCGAGCGGGACCACGTGCTGATGAGCCACTCGGTGGCCCGCTCGCTCGGCCACCAGGAGGGCTCGGAGGCGGAGGCCGTGATCGTCCGCGCCTACCTGACGGTCTGGCACGACCTCCATCTCGCCGGAAAGCCCGCCGGGACGGAGGCGATCACCCGCGAGCAGTTCGTCGCCTCGACCGGCGCGCTCGCCGACGACCCGCAGGCCGCCCGGGAGATCCTCGGCGCCCTGGCCGAGGCCTTCCTCGCCGTCGCCGACGCCGACCGCAGCGGAACGGTGGACGCCGGCGAGTTCTTCGTGTTCCAGCGCGGCCACTTCGCCGGGCTCTGCCGCGACGACGCCGATGAGGCCTTCCGCCGCCTCGACCTGGACGGGGACGGGACGCTGTCGGCGGCCGAGTTCACCAGCGCGATCATCGAGTACTGGACCAGCCGCGACCCGGCGGCGCCGGGGAACTGGTGGACGGGGAAGGCGCCGTACGCGCTCTGACCAGCAGATCTTGACCCGCAGGCCTCCGCCGACCCGCTTCGGGCCGGTGGAGGCCTGCGCGCGCTCCGCGCGTCGGTCAGGCGGCCGGGACGATCCGCTCCACGACGGTCTCGATCAGGGCGGCGAGGCCGTCGACGCCCAACACCTCGGGCAGGGTGAGGTGTTCGAGGATGAGACCGGTCATGGCGAGGTAGAGGACGAGGACGGTCTCGCGGTCGCCGGGAAAGCCCTCGCCCAGGTGGTAGGCGATGTTGGCCTCCAGGTCGTCCCGGATGGTGCCGGTGAGCTGGGCCCGCAGCTCCGGGCGGCGGGTGGCCTCCAGGCGCAGTTCGAGCATCGCGAGGTAGCCGGCCCGGTCGGCGGTGATGCGGCGGAACACGTCGTGCATCAGGGCCGTGACCAGCGCGCGGTCGCGGGGGGCGCGCAGCAGCTCGGCGAGGATCGCCGCGTCCGGGGTGAGCCGCTCGTGGATGCGCCGGGCGGCCTGGTGGAGCAGGTGGTCCCGGCTGGCGAAGTAGTTGGAGGCCGTCCCGGTGGGGACGCCGGCCCGCCCGTCGACCGCGCGGAAGGTGAGGCCGCGGGCGCCCTCGCGGGCGAGGACCTCGATGGCGGCGTCGGCGAGGGCGGTGCGGCGGGCGGGGTTCTGGGCCATGGGGCGATTCTCTCCTGTTCCGTCCGGCGGGTACGCGGGGTGTCGATCGAATCCCCTTGCAACCACTACAGACGAAGTACTATAACTGTCGTGGTTACCGCGACGGGCCGAACCGGCCCGCGCACACCTCGACCTCAAGGACGCGTATGCGCAAGCTCAGCTACTTCGTCGGCGCCACCATCGACGGCTTCATCGCCGCGCCGGACGGCGGCTACGACTTCTACGCCCCGTTCCTCACCGAGGACTACACCCCGACGATCTTCACCGAGTACCCGGAGACCGTCGCCACCCCCGGCCGCGCGGCGGTCGGCATCGCGGACGCCCCCAACAAGCGGTTCGACACCGTGCTCCAGGGCCGCGGCAGCTACGACGCCGGGCTGGCCGTCGGACTCACCAGCCCGTACGCCCACCTGCGGCAGATCGTCTTCTCCCGCTCCCTGGAGACCAGCCCGGACCCGGCGGTGGAGGTCACCACCGAGGACCCGCTGAGCGTCGTCCGCCGACTCAAGCAGGAGGACGGGCTCGGCATCTGGCTCTGCGGGGGCGCCGACCTGGCCGGTCAGCTGCTGCCCGAGATCGACGAACTGATCGTCAAGCAGTACCCGGTGGTGGTCGGGTCGGGCATCCCGCTGTTCCGCGCCGGCTTCGAGCCGCGCGCCTTCACGCTCACCGACAGCCGGATCTTCGAGCGGGGGAACGTCGTCCTCACCTACGCGCGGACGTCGCCTTCGGCTTCGACCGACTCCCCGGCCGCCGGCTGACGCTCACCACCAGGCAGACGCCGACCACCACGATCGACCCGCCCACCAGCGTCGGACCGGTCAGCGGCTCGGCCAGGATCAGCCAGCCCAGCAGCACCGCGACCACCGGGTTCACGTACGCGTAGGTGGCGACCAGGGTCAGCGGGGCCGACTGCAACAGCCAGGCGTACGCGGTGAAGGCGAGCAGCGAACCGAACAGCACCAGGTAGCCGAGGGCCAGCCAGGACCGGCCGGAGACGGCGCCGAGGTCCAGCCCGTGCTGCTCACCGCGGGCCAGCCCGATCAGCACGTTGCACAGGCCGCCCGCCAGCATCTGGTAGGCGCTCGCGGCGAGCACGTTGCCCGGCATCGGGATCTTCTTGCTCGCGAACGAGCCGGCCGCCCAGGCCAGCGTCGCGCAGATGATCAGGACCACACCGAGCGGCTCGACGGACCCGCCGATCGCGGGGGCGGACAGCACACCGAGACCGACCAGGCCCAGCAGCACCCCGGCGAGCTCGGCGCGCTTCGGGCGCTCGCCGCCGCCGAAGGCCGTCAGCACGACCATCCACAGCGGGACGGCGGCCACCAGCAGGGCGGCCAGTCCGGACGGAACGGAGGTCTCGCCGAGCACCACCAGGCCGTTGCCGCCGGTCAGCAGCAGCACCCCGACCAGGGCGGCGGAGGCCAGCTGGCGGCCGCTCACCCGCAGGCCGGCCGGGCCCTGGCGGACCAGCAGGTAGCCGAGCAGCAGCAGGCCGGCGGTGAGGAAGCGGGCGGCGGCGGAGAAGAAGGAGGGCATCGTCTCGACCGCGATCCGGATCGCGAGGTAGGTCGAGCCCCAGACCACGTAGACCACCGCGAGGGCGAGCCAGACCGCGCCGGAGAGGCGGGCGGTGGCGGGAACGGTCACGGGGGCGGTCGGGGTGCTGCCGGTGGGGGTGCTGTCGGGGGTCGTCGCCGGTTGTGGGGAGGCGGGTGATGTCATGGGTGTCCCCCTAGGACGGTGCTGGCTGAACATCCGCCATGACAGCGCATCCGCGGCCCGCCGCGCCAGTGGGTATCACCAATCGGTCAGCGGAACGTACCGTGGGCGCTCCCCAGCGAGGAGGTCGAACCCGTGTCCGCGTCCGAGCAGGCCTCACCGGTCGAGCCTCCCCTGCCGTTCTTCGTGTACGGCACCCTGCGCAGCGGCGGCCGCAACCACGCCGTCCACCTGGCCGGGCGCTGCAGCGGGATCCGGCCGGCAGTGCTGGACGGCGCCGCGCTGCACGAGGGACCGGGGTACCCGTTCGCGGTGGCGGACGCGACGCCCGGGCGCCGGGTCGTGGGCGAGCTGGTCACCGTGCGCCCGGGCGCGTACGCCGGGGCGCTCGCGGACCTGGACCGGCTGGAGGGCTGCCGGGCGGACGGGACGGGGCTGTACGTGCGGCGGCGGTTGGCGGTGCGGACGGCGGCGGGCGAGCGGCGCGAGGCCTGGGTGTACCTCGCCGGGCCGGCCGCCGAGGCGCGGCTGCGGGCACGGCCGGCGCTGATCGCCTCGGGAGACTGGACGGAAAGGTGAGGGCGGGCGGGTCCGGCCCGGACCTGTGAGGGCGGGCGGGTCCGGCCGACATACCGCCAGGTAGGCTGCCCCGGCCAGCAGGAACGAACGACGAGGAGCCACCCGGTGCCCGAGCTGCCACCTCCGATCACCGTCGTCGGGATCGGGGCCGACGGCTGGCCCGGTCTCGCCGCCGACTCCCGTGCCGCGCTGCGGTCCGCCGAGGTGGTGATCGGCGGCACCCGGCAGCTGGAGCTGCTCCCCCACGAGGAGGTCACCGCCGAGCGCGTCGCCTGGCCGTCCCCGCTGCGCCCGGCCGTCCCCGGGTTGCTCGCCGACCACGCCGGCCGCCGCCTCGCCGTCCTGGCCAGCGGCGACCCGATGTTCTTCGGCATCGGCCGCACCCTCGCCGACACCGTCGGTGCCGAACGGCTGCGCGTCCTGCCGCACCCGTCCTCGGTCTCCTACGCCTGTGCCCGGCTCGGCTGGCCGCTGGAGGCCACCGAGGTGGTCAGCCTGGTCGGTCGACCGCTGGACGCCCTCGCGCTCGCCCTCCACCCCGGGCGCCGCCTGCTGGTGCTCAGCGCCGACGCCGGCACCCCGGCCGCCGTCGCCGCGCTGCTCGCCGAGCGCGGCTTCGGCACCGCCCGCCTGCGCGTGCTCGAACAGCTCGGCTCCCCCGCCGAGCGACAGCTCGACGGCCCCGCCGCCGACTGGCCGCACCCGCCCGGCGACCCGCTGAACCTGATCGCGATCGAACTCGGCGACGGCCCGCGCGGCTCGCTCGTCCCCGGCCTGCCCGACACCGCGTACGAGAGCGACGGCCAGCTCACCAAGCGGCACGTCCGCGCCGCCACCCTGGCCACCCTCGCCCCGTCCCCCGGCGAACTGCTCTGGGACGTCGGCGGCGGTTCCGGCTCGATCGCCATCGAGTGGCTGCGCGCCCACCGGGACTGCCAGGCCGTCAGCATCGAGCGCGATCCGGTCCGAGCCGAGCGGATCAGCCACAACGCCGCCGCGCTCGGCGTGCCCCGACTCCGGGTGGTGACCGGCCCGGCCCCCGCCGCACTCGCCGAACTCCCCACCCCCGACGCCGTGTTCATCGGCGGCGGCCTCACCGCTCCCGGCCTGTTGGACAGTTGCTGGGCCGCCCTGCGCCCCGGCGGCCGGCTGGTCGCCAACACCGTGACGCTGGAGTCCGAGGCGCTGCTCACCGAGTGGTACCGGCGCCACGGCGGGGAGTTGGTCAAACTGGCCGTCGCCCACGCCGTCCCGGTCGGCGGCTTCACCGGGTGGCGGCAGGCCATGCCGGTCACCCAGTGGTCCGCCGTCAAGCCCAACACCCCCCAGGAGGACGCCTCGTGACCGTCTACTTCATCGGAGCCGGCCCGGGCGCCGCCGACCTGATCACCCTGCGCGGCCAGCGAATCCTGGCCCGCGCCGAGGTCTGCCTCTACGCCGGCAGCCTCGTCCCGCGCGAGCTGCTGGACGAGTGCCCGCCCGGCGCCCGGCTGATCGACACCGCGCAGCTCAACCTGGACCAGATCACCGCCGAACTGGTCGCCGCACACCGGGCGGGCCAGGACGTGGCCCGGCTGCACTCCGGCGACCCGTCCGTCTTCTCCGCCGTCGCCGAGCAGATGCGCCGCCTGGACGCGGCCGCCGTTCCGTACGAGGTCGTCCCCGGCGTGCCCGCCTTCGCCGCCGCCGCGGCCGCGCTGAAGCGGGAGTTGACGGTGCCGACCGTCGGCCAGACCGTCATCCTGACCCGGATCGCCAAGCGCGCCACCCCGATGCCCGAGGGCGAGGACCTCGCCACCCTCGGCCGCAGCGGCGCCCTGCTGGTGTTGCACCTGGCCGCCGGCTACGTGGACGACGTGGTCGAGCAGTTGCTCCCGCACTACGGCGCGGACTGCCCCGCCGCGGTGGTGGCGATGGCCAGCCGCCCGGACGAGCTGGTGCTGCGCGGCACGCTCGCCGACATCGCAGGGCAGGTCAAGGAGGCGGGTGTGGTGCGCACCGCCGTCATCATCGTCGGCCGCACGCTCGCCGCCGAGCAGTTCCGCGACAGCCACCTCTACTCGGCGGACCGCGAGCGCCCGCACGAGCCCTGCGGCGCATGAGCGGGGCCGCGGCGCACGTCCTGATCCTCGGCGGGACGACGGAGGGGCGGGCGCTGGCCGCCGCGCTGGACGGCCGTCCGTCCCTGCGGGTCACCAGCTCGCTGGCCGGACGCGTCGCCCAACCCCGGCTGCCCGCCGGGGAGGTGCGGATCGGCGGCTTCGGCGGCCCGGACGGGCTGGCCGCCTGGCTGCGCGCCGAAGGGGTGGCGGCCGTGGTGGACGCCACCCACCCGTTCGCCGCCGGGATGTCCCGCAACGCCGCCCTCGCGGCCGCCGCCACCGGTGTGCCGCTGCTGGTGCTGCGCCGCCCCGGCTTCGCGCCCGTCCCCGGGGACCGCTGGCACCTCGTGCCCTCGCTCGCGGCGGCCGCCGAGCTGCTGCCCGGCCTCGGACGGCGGGTCCTCCTCAGCTCCGGCCGGCAGGGCATCGGCGCCTTCGCCCACCTGGACGGGCTGCACTTCCTCGCCCGCTCGGTGGACCCGCCCGAGCCGCCGCTGCCACCCTCGCTCGAAGTCCTGCTGGACCGCGGCCCGTTCACCCTCGACGGCGAGCGGGCGCTGCTGCGCGACCACCGGATCGACGTGGTCGTCACCAAGGACAGCGGGGGCGCCGCGACCGCGCCCAAGCTCACCGCGGCCCGCGAACTCGGCCTGCCGGTGGTCGTGGTGGAGCGCCCGCCGGTGCCGGAGGGCGTACCGGTCGCGGCGGACGTGGCGGGCGCGGTGCGCTGGCTGGAGCGAACGGTCTGAGTCGTCCGGGGCGCGTGCTCAGGCCCGTGTCCGGGCGCGTGCTCAGGCGCGTGTCCGGGCGCGTGCTCAGGCGCGTGTCCGGTGGGTGGAATCTGTCGGGCGGTCGAGGTGGCCGGACTGTCAGGATGGTTCGATGACCGATGACCAGCGCACCGCCACCCTGCGCACCGCCGACGAACGGGCCACCCTGGCAAGCTTCCTGGACTACCAGCGCGACACCCTGGCGATGAAGTGCGCCGGCCTGACCGCCGAACAGCTCCGCACCCGCGTACTGGAACCCTCCGGGCTCTCCCTGCTCGGACTGGTCCGCCACCTCGCCGAGGTGGAGCGCAGCTGGTTCCGCAACGTCCTCAACGATGAATCCCGGCACGGTTTCTGGAAGCACCCCGACGGCACCTTCGCCGAGTTCGACGTCGAGACCGCCGACCCGGAGGAGGCCTTCGCCGTCTGGCGCCGCGAGTGCGACCACGCGCGGGAACTCGTCGCCGCCGCACCGTCGTTGGACGTCCTGGGCCACTACGGCGAGGAGGTCTTCTCGCTGCGCTGGATCCTCACCCACATGATCGAGGAGTACGCCCGCCACAACGGCCACGCCGACCTCCTGCGCGAGCACCTCGACGGCAGCACCGGCGAGTAGCGCAGCGACGCCGGGGCCGGCGGGTGCTGGTGCGCTGCCGGTCGGGCTACAACCGCTCGGGCCTGGTGGTGGCGCAGGCGCTGGTCGAGCTCGGGTACGGCACGGACGAGGCGGTCCGGCTGGTGCGGGAGCGGCGTTCGCCCTGGGCGCTGAACAACCCGGTGTTCATGGACTACCTGAACACCGGGTTGGACGTGGCAGTGTTGCTGACCGGCCTCAACGGGTGAGGCCGGTCAGCGCGGTGATCCTCCGTCAGATGTCGCGGAAGGTCTCGATCTGGGCGCCGATCGAGTTGAGGCGCTCGGCGAGGTCCTCGTAACCGCGGTTGATGACGTAGACGTTGCGCAGCACGGAGGTGCCCTGGGCGGCGAGCATCGCGAGCAGGATGACCACGGCGGGGCGCAGCGCGGGCGGGCACATCATTTCGGCGGCGCGCCAGCGGGTCGGGCCCTGAACCAGCACCCGGTGCGGGTCGAGCAGCTTGACGTCCGCGCCGAGCCGGGTCAGCTCGGTGAGGTAGATCGCGCGGTTGTCGTAGACCCAGTCGTGGATCATCGTGGTGCCGTGGGCGGCCGCGGCGATGGCGGCGAAGAACGGCACGTTGTCTATGTTGATGCCGGGGAACGGCATCGGGTGGATGGTGTCGATCGGCGCGGTCAGCTTGGAGGGGCGCACGGTGAGGTCGACCAGGCGGGTCTGGCCGTTGTGGGCCCGGTACTCGGGGGTCCGGTCGTAGTCGAGGCCCATGCCCTCCAGCACCGCGAGCTCGATCTCCAGGAACTCGATCGGCACCCGGCGGATGGTCAGCTCGGAGGAGGTGACCACGGCGGCGGCGAGCAGGCTCATCGCCTCCACCGGGTCCTCGGCCGGGGTGTAGTCGACGTCGCAGGTGATCTGCGGGACGCCGTGGACGGTGAGGGTGGTGGTGCCGATGCCCTCGATCCGGACGCCCAGCTTCTCCAGGAAGAAGCAGAGGTCCTGGACCATGTAGTTGGGCGAGGCGTTGCGGATGACGCTGACGCCGTCGTGCCGCGCGGCGGCCAGCAGGGCGTTCTCGGTGACGGTGTCCCCGCGCTCGGTCAGCACGATGGGGCGGTCCAGCGGGGTGCCCGGCTCGACCGAGGCGTGGTAGGCGCCGCCGGTGGTGGCGACCTCCAGGCCGAAGCGGCGCAGCGCGGTCAGGTGCGGCTGGACGGTGCGGGTGCCGAGGTCGCAGCCGCCCGCGTACGGGATGGCGAAGCGCTGGGCGCGGTGCATCAGCGGGCCGAGGAACATCAGCACGCTGCGGGTGCGGCGGGCGGCCTCGACGTCCATCGCGGCGAGGTCGAGCTCGGCGGGCGGGGTGAGTTCGAGGTCGCGGCCGTCGTTCAGCCAGCGGCTCTTGACGCCGATGCTGGTGAGCACCTCGAGGATGCGGTAGACCTCCTCGATCCGGGCGACGCTGCGGATCGTGGTGCGGCCGGTGGTCAGCAGCGAGGCGCACAGGATCGCGACGCAGGCGTTCTTGCTGCTGCGGACGTCGATGGCGCCGGAGAGCCGGGTGCCGCCGGTGACGCGCAGGTGCATCGGGCCGGAGTAGCCGAGGGAGACGATCTCGCTGTTGAGGGCTTCGCCGATGCGGGCGATCATCTCAAGGCTGACGTTCTGCTTGCCCTGTTCGATGCGGTTGACCGCGCTCTGGCTGGTGCCGAGTGCCTCTCCGAGCTGCGCCTGGGACCAGCCGCGGTGCTGGCGCGCGGTACGGATGAGAGTGCCGATACGGGTGAGGTAGTCGCCTGTCACTCGGCAGACCATATCTCATGGTTGAGATGACGACGGAATCAAGGGCGAGCGTGATGCCACTTTTGTCCGTTTCCTACGCCGCATGAATGTCAGATCTTCACATCACCACGCGAAAGTGTTGAGGTTTCGCTGAGCAGGGCGCACACCCGACTCGACGCGCTCAGCGGGCGAACGGTTCCGTTTTGACGTCAGGAGCCGAGCGGTTCCGCCCGGCCGACGATGGTGCCCGCGCGGTCGATGCAGATGACGTCCACCGCGACGGGCGAACCGAGCAGCACGCCGAGCGCCGTCGCCCGGGCCGCCTCGGCGACCAGGTCACCGAGCGGCACCTCGGCCGTCCGGCAGAGTTGCACCGCCTCCAGCCCGGTGTTGGCCGCCGCCACCGCCGCGACCAGCTCCTCGTCCGCCCCGCCGCGCCGGGCCAGTTCGGCCAGGTACCCCTTGTCCACCTGGGAGCGCGCCGAGTGCAGGTCGAGGTGGCCGTAGGCGAGCTTGGAGAGCTTGGCGAAGCCGCCCGCGATGGTCAGCCGCGGCACCGGGTGGCGCTTGAGGTACTTGAGGACGGCCCCGGCGAAGTCGCCCATGTCGAGCAGCGCGTCCTCGGGCAGCCCGTGCACCGCGACCGCGACCTTCTCCGAGGTCGAACCGGTGCAGCCCGCCACGTGGGTGCGCCCGGCCGCCCGGGCCACGTCCACCCCGCGGCGGATGGAATCGATCCAGGCCGAGCAGGAGTAGGGGACGACGATCCCGGTGGTGCCGAGGATGGACAGGCCGCCGAGGATGCCGAGGCGGGGGTTCCAGGTCGAGCGGGCGATCTCCTCGCCGTGGTCGACGGAGACCTCGACCACCACGTCCCCGCTGCCACCGTGCGCCGCCGCCACCTCGGCCACGACCTCGCGGATCATCTGCCGGGGCACCGGGTTGATCGCGGGCTCGCCGACCGCCAGCGGCAGGCCCTCCTTGGTGACCGTCCCGACGCCGGGGCCGGCCCGGAACACCACCCCGGCGCCGGGTTCGCCGGGCCGTACGGTCGCGCGGACCAGGGCGCCGTGGGTCACGTCGGGGTCGTCGCCGGCGTCCTTGACCACCCCGGCCATGGCGCTGACCCGTTCCTCGCCGGAGGGGGTCGGCTGCTCGGCCGCATTCGGCTGCTCGGCGCTCGTGGCCGGCGGCTCGGCCACGGTCAGCTGCTCCGCGGCGAGGGCGAAGGCGGGCTGCTGGCCCTTGGGGAGGGTGATGGTGACCGGATCCGGGAACTCGCCGGTGAGCAGCGCGGTGTACGCGGCCTTGGTGGCGGCAGTGGCGCAGGCGCCCGTCGTCCAGCCGTGTCGCAGCCCGCTGCTCTTCAGCTGGCCGGCCCGGCCTCCCGCCTCGGCACCCGCTGCGGCCACCTGCGCCTCGCTTCCGCACTGCCGGGGCGGCGCGCACCGCCCCTCGTCCCGTCGGCGGCCGCACCGGCCGTCGCCGCCGATTTTCCCCCATCCGTCCGGCTGCGCCCCGACCGGGGGTCGGCCGACTCCGCCGTGGGCGGGCCGGGGTGCTCGACGGTGGGCCCGCGTTCCCGAAGAGTTCTCCGCCCGGGCCTAACGCCCGGCGACTACCCATGGGTAATCTGGCGGTCCGCCAGAAGCGGGTTCATGACACTCAGGTCCGGTGGGCGGGACGTTACTTCCCGGCCGGGCCGTCAGCATGTGGGGGTTTTTGTGGCAGGCATGAAACGACGTACGTTCATC
The DNA here is from genome assembly GCF_027627435.1 of Kitasatospora cathayae. Lineage (GTDB taxonomy): Bacteria > Actinomycetota > Actinomycetes > Streptomycetales > Streptomycetaceae > Kitasatospora > Kitasatospora cathayae. Next base: position 1,795,991 of record NZ_CP115450.1, read on the forward strand.
ACCGGTACGTCGGTGGCCGCCGCCTGGTCGGCCCTGTCCTTGGGCGGCGCGCAGCTCGCCTCGGCCGCGACGCGGGACCGGGCGCTGGCGACCACGGCCGCGCGGGCGGTCAACACCGCCGGGACGACCTTGGAGCAGGTGGCCACGCCGTCCGGCACCGGTTCCTACAAGCGGCTCACGGCGGGGCCGGGGTGGCCGCTGGTGGTGCGCGGGGAGCTCGCGGCGCCGGGCGCCGGGCGGGACGACCGCCGCACCGGGCTGGCCAGCTTCGTCCAGTTCAGCGACCTGCACCTGGTGGACACCGAATCCCCGGTGCGCTTCGAGTTCCTGGCCAAGTACAACGACAGCGCCTACCGGCCGCAGGAGGCCCTGAACGCCCGGGGCGTCTCGGCGCTCGTGGAACGGGTCAACTCGCTCGACGGCGGTCCCTACACCGGGATGCCGTTCAGCATGGTGATGGCCACCGGTGACAACACCGACAACCACGAGCTGGCCGAACTCGACTGGTACCTCACCGTCATGGGCGGTGGGCGGATGGCCCAGAGCACCGGCGACCCGACCCGCTACGAGGGCGTGCAGAACTCCGGCAACTCGGGCTTCTGGAACCCCGAGGTCGCCTACGCCGACGTCTACAAGGCGAAGGGCTTCCCGCAGATACCCGGCTTCCTGTCCGCGGCCGGCCGGCCCTTCGACGCGCCGGGCCTGAAGACCCCCTGGTACACCACGGTCGGCAACCACGACGACAGCATCGAGGGCTCGCTGCCGGACTTCGGGCTGCTGAACGACCTCTACACGGGCGGGCTCAAGCTGGAGGGCTGCGACGACGCGACCGCCGCCCAGCTGATGGACTCGCTGCGCCGCGACCCGGCGGGCGCCGTACTGCTGCTCGCCAAGCTGCTCGCGAACGGCGAGGCGGTGCGCCGGGTGACCCCGGACGAGCGCCGGCACCCGTTCACCCTCAAGGAGTTCGCCAAGGCCCACCTCAACCCGGCCGTCACCGGCGCCGGTCCGTTCGGGCACGGCTTCACCTCGGACATGGTGGGCAGCGGCAAGCTCTACTACACCTTCCGGATCTCGGAGAAGGTGGTCGGCATCAGCCTGGACACCACCAACCAGGCCGGGTTCGCCGACGGTTCGCTCGGCACCGCGCAACTGCGCTGGCTGGAGCAGCAGTTGAAGGATCACAGCGGGCACTGGTACGACACCAACGGGAACCGGGTCACGGGTGGCAGCACCGACGACGTGATCCTCGTCTTCAGCCACCACACCAGCGGCTCGATGGGCAACCTGCTGCCGGACCCGCGCAACATCTTCGAGAAGCGGCACGACGGCAACGAGCTGGTCGCGCTGCTGCAGCGTTACCCGAACGTGGTCGCCTGGGTGAACGGGCACACCCACATGAACAAGATCACGGCGCACGGGCACGCGGTGCCGGAGCGGGCGTTCTGGGAGATCAACACCGCCTCGCACATCGACTACCCGCAGCACGGCCGCATCATCGAGATCGCGGACAACGGGGACGGCACGCTGTCGCTGTTCACCACGCTGATCGAGTCCTCCGCGCCGTACACGACGGACTTCGGCAGCACCTCGGACGCCAACCTGGCGGCGCTGTACCGCGAGCTGTCGTACAACGACCCGAACGGGAGGGTCTCCGCCCTGCTGGGCGCCGGGGAGGACCACAACACCGAGCTGCTGATCACCAAGCCGACCCGATGACGCGGTCGGAGCGGGCCGCGCGGGCGTGATCGCCGACGGATAGCGGAGAACGGCGGACCGCGCGGAGGGCGGACGGCGGACGGCGAACAGAAGACGGAAGACGGAAGACAGATGACAGCTAACAGATGATGAAATCTGTCAGCTGTCATCTGTCATTCGTCCGCCGTCACGCCGTCGCCGTCACGCCTCCGGGTACCGCCGGGGCGTCCAGACGACCTCCACGCCGCCGCCCCGCTCGACCGCCTGGGTCTGCGAGGAGCCGATCAGCAGGATGGTCCGCATGTCGACCAGCGCCGGGTCCAGCTCGCCCAGCCGGACGATCCGGATCCGCTCGGTCGGCCCGCCGACGTCGCGGGCCATCACCACCGGGGTCTCCGGCGCGCGGTACTCCAGCAGCAGCTCCCGGGCGAGGCCGACCTGGATGGTGCGGGACTTCGAGCCCGGGTTGTACAGCGCCAGCACGAGGTCCGCCTCGGCGGCGGCGCGCAGCCGCTTCGCCACCACGTCCCAGGGCTTGAGCCGGTCCGACAGGGACACCACCGCGTAGTCGTGCCCCAGCGGGGCCCCGGCCCGGGAGGCGGCCGCGTGGGCGGCGGTCATCCCGGGGACGATCCGCACCGGCACGTCCCGGTAGTCCGGCTCGCAGGCGACCTCCAGCACGGCGGTGGCCATCGCGAAGACGCCCGGGTCGCCCGAGGAGACCACGCAGACCCGGTGCCCGCGCCGGGCGAGGTCCAGGGCGAACTCGGCGCGCTCCGACTCCACCTTGTTGTCCGAGCCGTGCCGCCGCTGCCCCGGCCGCTCCGGCACCCGGTCCAGGTAGGTGGTGTAGCCGACCAGGTCGGTGGCCTCGGCCAGTGCGCCGCGCGCCTCGGGGGTGAGCCAGAGCGGTCCGGCCGGCCCGGTGCCGACCACGGTCACGCTGCCCACGCCGTCCGCGAGCCGTACGGTCGGCTCCAGCGGCGCGACCTTGCTCGGCAGCACCGCGACCGAGAAGTACGGCACGCTCTCCCCGTCGACCTCGGCGAGCGGCGCGATGCGCTCCCCGTCCATGAAGGCGCGCTCGACGTACTGGGCGTCGTCCAGTCGCCCCGCCCGCTCCAGCGCCCGCCGGACGGCCGGGAAGGTGCGCCCGAGCTTCATGATCACGGCGGAGTCGGCGGAGGCGATCCGCGCGGTCAGCTCCTCCTCGGGCAGGGTGCCCGGGATGACGGTGAGCGTCTCCTCGGCCTCGGTCAGCGGCTGTCCGAGCCGGGCCGCCGCCGCGCTGACCGAGGTCACGCCGGGCACCACCTCGGTCGGGTAGCGGTGCGCGAGCCGCTTGTGCATGTGCTGGTACGAGCCGTAGAACAGCGGGTCGCCCTCGGCGAGGACGACGACGTCGCGACCGGCGTCCAGATGGGCGGCCAGCCGGGCGGCGGCCTCCTCGTAGAACTCGTCCAGCGCGCCCCGGTAGCCGCCGGGGTGGTCGGTGGTCTCGACGGTGAGCGGGTAGACCAGCTTCTCCTCGATCTGACCACCGGTCAGGTAGCGTTCGGCGATCGAGCGCGCGATGGACCGGCCGTGCCGGGCGCTGTGGTACGCCACCACGTCGGCCTTGCCGATGAGTTCGGCGGCGCGGACGGTCACCAGCGACGGGTCGCCCGGGCCGAGCCCGACGCCGTACAGTCGACCGGGCGTGGTCTGAGGCGCCGTCACTCTTCCTCGCTCGCAATCGCGTTGATGGCGGCGGCGGCGATCGCGCTGCCACCGCGCCGGCCACGCACCACCAAGTGCTCCAGGCCGGAGGGGTGTTCGGCCAGGGCCTGCTTGGACTCGGCGGCACCGATGAAGCCCACCGGGACGCCGATCACCGCGGCCGGCCGCGGCGCGCCCGCCTCGATCATCTCCAGCAGCCGGAACAGCGAGGTCGGCGCGTTGCCGACGGCGACCACCGCGCCCTCCAGCCGGGGCAGCCACAGCTCCATGGCCGCCGCGCTGCGGGTGTTGCCCATCTTGCGGGCGAGTTCCGGCACCGACGGGTCGGTGAGGGTGCAGATCACCTCGTTGTCGGCGGGCAGCCGCTTGCGGGTGACTCCGCTCGCGACCATGTTGACGTCGCAGAGGATGGGCGCACCGGCGTGCAGCGCCGCGCGCGCCGAGGCGACCACGCCGGGCGAGTACACCAGGTCCTCGACCAGGTCGGTCATCCCGCAGGCGTGGATCATCCGCACCGCGACCTGGGAGACGTCCGCCGGGAGGGCGGCCAGATCGGCCTCCGCACGGATGGTGGCAAAGGACTGGCGGTAGATGGACGCGCCGTCCTTCTCGTACTCGATCAATTCGTGGTCCTCCTGGCCTCGGCGACCGCCTCGGCCGTCTCCTCGTTCCTCACGTCCACGGGAACGCCCGCGGTCGTGGTGGGCCCGTTCACCGTCACCCGGTAGCCGTGCCCCGTGGCGAGCACGTCCACCCACCGCCCGGCCGGATGGCCGCAGCGCCGTTCACAGCCGGACCAGTGGACGGGCAGTCCGCCGCTCCTCGCCCCCGCTGCTGCCGCCGTCTCCTTCTCCAACGCCCGGGCCGCGTCGGCCCTTACGTCGGCCAGGGACTTGGCGCAGCCCGGCAGCCCGGTGCAGGCGGTGGCCCGCTCCCAGGCCGAGCCGGGCTCGATCCGGAACCCGGCCGCCGCCAGCGCGGGCAGCCGGTCGGCCGGGGCTCCGGGCAGCACCGCGCCGCGCCAGGGGGTCAGCCGCAGTTCACCGGCCGAGGCGGCGACCAGCGCGCGCCACTGCGCGGCGCTCGCCCGCCCGAAGCGCATGCCCACCGAGAGCCCACCGCGCAACGCGCCGACGGGGGCGGCGCCGGCGGACGAGACGGCGGCGGACGAGACGGCGGTGGGCAGCGGTACGGAGCCCGCCGGCAGCAGGTCGGGCACCTCGCGCAGGTGCCAGGCCTTGCGGCCACTGCCGCGCAGCGCGTCCAGGAAGGCGTGGGCCGCGTCCAGCACGGCCGTCACCTCCTGCCCGGCCTCGACCGGGTGTCCGTGGGTGGCCCGCCCGAGGCGCAGCAGCGCGGGGCCGGCCGAGGTCGCACCCAGCGAAGTCCCGCCCGCCGAAGCCCTGCCGTCCGAAGCCCCGCCGCCCGAAGCTGCGATCAATGTCACATCAGCGTCGAGCGCGGCGACGTCGCCCCGCCCGTCGTCCAGCGCGAACAGGAACTTGCCGGAGAGTCCGGCCGCCCAGTCGCTCGCGCACAGCCGCGCGTCCAGTTCCCGTACCCAGGCCTGCACGTCGGCGCTTCCGAGGTCGTCCAGCCCGGCCAGCGGCGAGGCGACGATGTTGCGCACCCGCTCGTGGGTGTCCGAGGGCAGCAGCCCGACGGCGCGCAGCCGCTCGGCGAGTTCCGCCCCGCAGTCCGGGGCCAGGCCGCGGAGTTGGACGTTTCCGCGCGAGGTGGTCTCCAACTCCCCGTCGCCCAGGGCCTCGGCCGCCTCGGCCAGGGCCAGCGCCTGACGTTCCGTCAGCAGACCGCCGGGCAACCGGACCCGGGCGAGTCCGCCGTCGTCGGCGGTGTGCAGGCGAAGCGCCCCTGGGCAGGCGTCCGCACGCCCCCGGTCGGGCACGGCGGCGCCCGGCGCGGTGGCGTCGGGTGTCGGTGGCATGGCGGCGAGCATACAGATGATCCGATCGGTTGCCTCCGTCCGCTGCATCACACCCAGCAGCACACCGGGCACCCCACGCCGCGCCCCCAGGGGCACCCTGCGCCCGTCCGTGCGCAGGGCGACGGCCCGCTCGCGTGCCGGGCGACGACCCGTCCGTGCGCCGGGCGAGGTGAAGGCGGCTCTCCCCGAGGTCAGTCGCACCCCGTACGATGCTCGCGGGCGGTCCCAGCGGGCCGCCCGCACGCCAGCGACGGCGCAGGGGAGGAAACCGGTGCAAGCCCGGTGCGGTCCCGCCACTGTGACCGCGGCTCACCGGGAAGCCGGTCGGCCGCGGGAGCCAGGAACTCCCGCCGTCCTCCACCGGCCCGGGGCGCGGACCCCGAGGAAGGCAGAAATGCACCACCGCTGTCGCACGCCCGCGCCCGTTCCCCCGGCCACCACCGCGGCCGCCCCGGCCACCACTGCGGCCATCCTGGCCACCGACGAGGCCGGGAGGGCCTTCGCATGATCCTGCTGCTGTCGACGTCCGACACCGACCTGCTCAGCGCCCGCGCCTCGACGGGCCCGGTCCCGTACCGGCTCGGCAACCCGGCCCGGCTGACCCCCGAGGACCTGCCCGCGCTGCTGGAGGGCACCGAGCTGGTCGTGGTCCGTCTGCTCGGCGGACGCCGCGCCTGGCAGGAGGGCCTGGACGCACTGCTGGCCGGCCCCCGCCCGGTGGTGGTGCTGACCGGTGAGCAGGCCCCCGACGCCCAGTTGATGGAGCTGTCCACCGTCCCGGCCGGCATCGCCGCCGAGGCGCACGCCTACCTCGCCCACGGCGGGGCGGCCAACCTGGCCGAGCTTGGCGCCTTCCTCTCCGACACCGTGCTGCTGACCGGCCACGGCTTCGCCCCGCCCGCCTCCGCCCCCGCCTGGGGCCCGCTGGAGCGCGAAGCCCGCAGCGATGGCAACCGCGGAGACGACACCCGCGGCGCTGACGTCCCCACGATCGCCGTGCTCTACTACCGGGCCCACCACATGAGCGGCAACACCGCCTTCGTGGAGACGCTCTGCCGGGCCATCGAGGACCAGGGCGCCCGGGCCCGGGCCTACTACTGCGCCTCACTGCGCGGCGCCGAACCCGAGCTGCTGGCCGAACTGGGCGCGGCCGACGCCATCGTCACCACCGTGCTCGCCGCCGGCGGCACCCGCCCGGCCGACGCCCAGGCCGGCGGGGACGAGGAGGCCTGGGACGCCGGCGCGCTGGCCGCCCTCGACCGCCCGATCCTGCAGGCGCTCTGCCTCACCTGGTCGCGCGCCCAGTGGGAGGCCAGCGACGACGGCCTGTCCCCGCTGGACACCGCCACCCAGGTCGCGGTGCCGGAGTTCGACGGCCGGCTGATCACCGTCCCGTTCTCCTTCAAGGAGCTGGACGAGGACGGCCTGACGGTCTACGCCGCCGACCCGGAGCGCGCCGCCCGCGTCGCCGGCACCGCCGTCCGCCACGCCCGGCTGCGCCACGTCCCGGCCGCCGAGCGCCGCCTCGCGCTGGTGCTGTCCGCCTACCCGACCAAGCACGCCCGGGTCGGCAACGCCGTCGGCCTGGACACCCCGGCCAGCGCCGTCCGGCTGCTGCACCGGCTGCGCGAGGAGGGCATGGACCTCGGGACCGACCTGCCGGGCCTGGACGACGCCGCCGCGAGCGGGCGAGTCACAGCCCACGAGGGCGACGCGATCATCCACGCCCTGATCGCCGCCGGCGGCTACGACCAGGACTGGCTCACCGAGGACCAGCTGGCCCGCAACCCGGTCCGCATCCCCGCCGCCGACTACCGCCGCTGGTACGCCACGCTCCCCCAGGGCCTGCGCGACCAGGTCGAGCAGCACTGGGGCCCGGCCCCCGGCGAGCTGTACGTCGACCGCTCGCAGAACCCGGACGGCGACATCGTGCTCGCCGCGATCCGCTCCGGGAACCTGCTGGTGCTCATCCAGCCGCCGCGCGGCTTCGGCGAGAACCCGGTCGCCATCTACCACGACCCCGACCTGCCGCCGAGCCACCACTACCTGGCCGCCTACCGCTGGATCGCGGCCGCCCAGGAGGACGGCGGGTTCGGCGCCCACGCCGTCATCCACCTCGGCAAGCACGGCAACCTGGAGTGGCTGCCCGGCAAGACCGCCGCGCTGTCCGCCGAGTGCGGCCCGGACGCCGTCCTCGGCGATCTCCCGCTGATCTACCCCTTCCTGGTCAACGACCCGGGCGAGGGCACCCAGGCCAAGCGCCGCGCCCACGCCACGCTCGTCGACCACCTCGTCCCGCCGATGGCCCGCGCCGACTCCTACGGCGACATCGCGCGCTTGGAGCAACTGCTCGACGAGCACTCCAACATCGCCGCGATGGACCCGGCCAAGCTGCCCGCGATCCGCGCCCAGATCTGGACCCTGATCCAGGCCGCCAAGCTGGACCACGACCTCGGCCTGGAAGAGCGCCCCGAGGACGACGGCTTCGACGACTTCCTGCTGCACGTCGACGGCTGGCTGTGCGAGGTCAAGGACGCCCAGATCCGCGACGGTCTGCACGTCCTCGGCCAGGCCCCGGTCGGCACCGACCGGGTCAACATCGTGCTCGCCATCCTGCGCGCCCGGCAGATCTGGGGCGGCGTCAACGCCCTCCCCGGCCTGCGCGAGGCGCTCGGCCTGGACGAGGCGGCGCTCACCCTCGGTGCCACCGACGCGGCCGAGGCCCAGGCCCGTGCGCTGGTGGAGGCGATGGAGGCGGCGGACTGGGCGCCCGAGGCGGTGGAGAAGGTCGCCGCGGGGTTCCCGGAGGCCGTCCGCGAGGTGCTCGCCTTCGCCGCCACCCAGGTGGTGCCGCGCCTGGCCGCCACCACCGACGAGCTGGACGCCGTGCTGCACGCGCTCCGGGGCGGCTTCGTCCCGGCCGGTCCGTCCGGCTCCCCGCTGCGCGGCCTGGTCAACGTGCTGCCGACCGGCCGCAACTTCTACTCCGTCGACCCGAAGGCCGTCCCCAGCAAGCTCGCCTGGGAGACCGGCCAGGCGCTCGCCGCCTCGCTGGTCGACCGCTACCGGGCCGACAACGACGGGGCCTACCCGCCCTCGGTCGGGCTCTCGCTCTGGGGCACCAGCGCGATGCGCACCGCGGGTGACGACATCGCCGAGGCCTTCGCCCTGCTCGGCGTCCGCCCGGTCTGGGACGACGCCTCGCGCCGGGTCACCGGCCTGGAGCCGATCCCGCTCGAGGAGCTCGGCCGCCCGCGCATCGACGTCACGCTGCGCATCTCCGGTTTCTTCCGGGACGCCTTCCCGCACGTCGTCGCCCTGCTGGACGACGCGGTGCGCCTGGCCGCCGCCCAGGAGGAGGCCGCCTCGGACAACTTCGTCCGGGCGCACGTGCAGGCCGACCTCGCGGTGCACGGCGACGAGCGCAAGGCCACCGTCCGCGTCTTCGGCTCCCGCCCGGGCACGTACGGCGCCGGCCTGCTCCAGCTGATCGACAGCCGGGACTGGCGCACCGACGCCGACCTCGCCGAGGTGTACACCGTCTGGGGCGGCTACGCGTACGGCCGGGGGCTGGACGGGCGCCCGGCGCGCGAGGAGATGGAGACCGCGTACAAGCGGATCACCGTCGCCGCGAAGAACACCGACACCCGCGAGCACGACATCGCCGACTCGGACGACTACTTCCAGTACCACGGCGGCATGGTGGCCACCGTGCGCGCCCTCACCGGCAAGGCCCCGACCGCCTACATCGGCGACTCGACCCGCCCGGAGACGGTCCGCACCCGCACCCTGACCGAGGAGGCCGCCCGCGTCTTCCGCGCCCGGGTGGTCAACCCGCGCTGGATCGAGGCGATGCGCCGCCACGGCTACAAGGGGGCCTTCGAGATGGCCGCGACGGTCGACTACCTGTTCGGCTACGACGCCACGACCGGCGTGGTCGCGGACTGGATGTACGAGAAGCTGACCCAGGAGTACGTCCTCGACCCGGTCAACCGCGAGTTCCTGGCGGGCGCCAACCCGTGGGCGCTGCACGGGATCAGCGAGCGCCTGCTGGAGGCGGCGAGCCGCGGGCTGTGGGAGCAGCCGGACCCGGAGCTGATCGAGCAGCTGCAGGCGGCGTTCCTGGAGACCGAGGGCGACCTGGAGGGCGACGAGGGCTGACGAGGGCCGAGGCCCCGGCGACCGAGCGGCGGCCGCCGTCTTCCCCAGGGGGAGGCGTCAACCGCGCGTGACGCCATCTGGCACGGACCGCCACCCGAGCGGACAATGCGGGGCATGTCACGCCGCATCGCCACCGTCAGCCCGGCCCGGAGCACGGCCCCCACGGAGCAGCGGGGGCCGCGCGCGCCCCACCGGTACCGGGCGCGGTTCGGGGCGCTGGCCGCCGGGGCCGTACCGGTGGTGGCGTTCCCGGCGCCGGGGCAGGCATGGCTCGCCTGGGTCGCACTCGTCCCGGGGCTGCTGCTGATGCAGCGGGCGCCGTGCGGGCGGGAGGCGGCGGTGCGCGGGTGGTGGTTCGGGGCGGGGTTCATCCTGACCGCGATGTACTGGCTGGTGCCGTCCATCGGGCCGGCGCTGCCGGTGCTCGCGGTGCTGTTCGGGGCGCTGCAGGCCGCCGTCGGGTACGCGGTGCACCGCCTGCTGCACCCGCCGCTGACCACCCGTCGGGCGCTGCTCGCGCTGCTGGTCGTCCCGGCGGTGTGGGTGACCACCGAGTACGCGCGGTCCTGGCACGCGCTCGGCGGGCCGTGGGCGCTGCTCGGCGCCACCCAGTGGCAGCACCCGGCGGTCCTCGGGCTGGCCTCGGCGGGCGGGATCTGGCTGGTCAGCGTGGCGGTGGCGGCGGTGAACACCGGCGTGCTGATCGCGCTGACGGCGGTGCACTGGCGGCCCCGGGCGGCCGCGGCGCTGGTGACCGTCCTGGTGCTGGCCGCCGGTCCGCTGCTGTTCGCGCTGCGCCCGGCGCCGGAAGGGGCCGGGGCGGTGACGGTGGCGCTGGTCCAGCCCGGCATCGTCGAGGACCCGCAGGCCCGGTTCGAGGCGAGCGCACGGGACACCGCCGCCCTGGTCGGGCAGCGGGTGGACTTGGTGGTGTGGGGCGAGAGCAGCACCACCGCCGACCTGGACCGCGACCCGGCCGCACTGGACGCGCTGCGCCGACTCGCCGCCACCACCGGCGCCGAGGTGATGGCCGGGGAGGACGCCCGCAAGGCCGACGGGCGGATCTCCAAGGACGCGGTGCTGGTCTCCCCGTCGGGGGTGGTGGACCGCTATCGCAAGATCCGGCTGGTGCCCTTCGGCGAGTACATCCCGCTGCGGCCGGTGCTCGGCTGGGTCGCCGGGGTCAGCCGGGCGGCGGGCGAGAACCGGGCGCCCGGCACCGCCTTCCACGTGCTGCCGGCCACCGACCGCTCGGGCCGGCCGCTGCCGGTCGGCGCGCTGATCTGCTTCGAGTCGGCCTTCCCGGACATGGCGCGCACCGCGGCGCGGGAGGGCGCCCGGGTGCTGGTCTACCAGTCCTCGACCTCGACCTTCCAGCGCACCTGGGCGCCCGAGCAGCACGTCGCGCTGGCGGCGATCCGGGCCGCCGAGACCGGGCGCCCGGCCGTCCAGGCGTCGCTGACCGGGGTCTCCGCGGCCTTCGACGCCCAGGGCCGGGAGCTGGCCCGGCTGGGCACCGGCGGCACCGGCGCGCTGACCGTGCGCCTGCCGCTCACCGCGCCCGGGACGGTGACCTGGTACGACCGGATCGGCGACGTGGTGCCGGTGGGCGCGCTGCTGGTCACGGTGGGCGCGACGGTGGCGGGCTGGCGCTCGCGCGCCGGGCGGCCGGCGGCCGGGCCGGCCGCTCAGCCCGTCGGCTAGTTTTCTGCTTCTGCTTCCGCGGCGTCGCGGTAGATGCCGAACGCGGCGCCCTGGGCGTCGCGCAGCACGGCGATCCGCCGGCCGCCCGGCATGGAGACGGCGGGCATCAGCACGCCCGCGCCCATGGCGACCGCGCGGCTGACGGTGTTGTCGGCGTCGGCGACCGAGAAGTACGGCAGCCAGTGCGGCGGCACCTGGGGCGGGAAGCTGTCGTTCATCACCAGCATGCCGCCGAAGTCCTGGCCGTCCAGGCCCCACTGGGTGTACCGCTCGGACCGCGCGACGGACCAGCCGAAGACCTCCGGGTAGAAGACCGCCGAGCCGGCCGCGTCCCGGGTGGCCAGTTCCACCCAGCCGAGCGAGCCGGGCTCGTTGAACACCCCGGCGCCCTTGAAGCCGCGGGCCTGCCAGAGGATGAAGACCGCGCCGGACGGGTCGGCGGCCACCGAGAAGCGGCCGAGGTCGAGCACGTCGGCGGGTTCCTTGAGGACCTTGCCGCCGGCCGCCTTGATCTTCGTCGCGGTGACCTCGGCGTCGGCGACCGCGAAGGCGACCGTCCAGGCCGTGGGCTGCTGCGGCGCGTACCGCGGGGTGACGGCGGCGACCGGTGCGTCGCCGAGGGACATCTGGGTGTAGCCGTCGTCCTCGGGGCGGACGTCGCTGTCGGCGCGCCAGCCGAACAGTTCGGCGTAGAAGGTCCGGGCGGCGGGCGGGTCGTCGGTGCCCAGCTCGACCCAGCAGGGGGCGTTGGTGGTGACGGAGGTCTGCTTCATGGCACTTGGCTCTCTGGGGTTTCGGGAGACTGTGACTGATTAATGGTCAAAATACGTAGGTGTCAGGAGACTTCGATGGGTGTCAGGAGACTTCGATGACCACCTTGCCGCGGGCGTGCCCGGACTCGACCGCGGCGATCGCCTCGGCGGTGCGGGCGAACGGGTAGCGGCGGGTGACGTGCGGGTCGAGGTCGCCGGCGGCGACCAGGGCGGCGAGGGCGGCGAGGGTCTCGGAAGTGGTCGAGCGGGTGACGGGCCGACCGCCGAGTTCGGCGACGGTGGCGGGGTCGGCGGTGCTGACCAGCTCGGTACGGTCGGTGCGGACGGCGGCCACCTCGCGCAGGGCGTCGCCGCCGATCAGGTCGAGGATGGCGTCGACGCCGTCGGGGGCGGCCGCGGCGATCCGCTCGGCGACGCCTTCGCCGTAACGGACCTGGGTCGCGCCGAGGGACTCCACGTACGACCGGTTGGCGTCGCTCGCGGTGCCGAGCACGGTCTGGCCCTGGTCGCGGGCCAGCTGGGCGGCGGCGCCGCCGACCCCGCCGGCGATGCCGAGGATCAGCAGCGTCCGACCGGCCCCCAGGGCGAGTTGGCGGAGGGCGTCGTCGGCGGTGGCCACCGCGACGGCGAGCGTGGCGGCCAGGTCGAAGCCGACGGCCTCGGGCTTGAGGGCGCACAACTGCGCGCGCAGCAGGGTCTGTTCGGCGAAGGCCCCGGCGGCGGCGAGGCCGAACACCTCGTCGCCCGGGGTGAAGCCGGTGACCCCGGGGCCGACCCGCTGCACCACTCCGGCGGCCTCCTGACCCATCACGGCCGGGAGTTCGCGCTCGCGGCCGAGGTAGCCCCGGCGGATCTTCCAGTCGACCGGGTTCACCCCGGCGGCCCGGACCGTGACCGCCAGCTGCCCCGGGCCGGGGTCGAGTACCGGACGGTCGAGGAACTCCTGGGTCTCCGGTCCGCCGTAGTCGACGAAGCCGAATGCCTTGGCCATCGATGATCCCACTCCTCGGGTAGCGGCCTGCGGCCCGTGCTCCCCCGCCCCAGCATGCGGGGCGCGGTGGAGTGGGGGCGGGCGCTGGTGGGCCGAACGGGGGTGGGCGAACAAATGACGGCGAACAGATGACAGAATTCGAAATCTGTCATCTGTTCGCCGTTGGCCGTCTTCTGTCAGCTGTCCGCTGTCAGCTGCTGTCCGCTACGCACCTGTCAGCCGTTCGCCGTCAGCCGCGCGCGGTCCGCGTCACCGGCATCCAGAGCTCCGCCTCCGCGTCGCCCGTCCCGGGAACGAAGCGGGTCCGCAGGATCTCCGGGCCCTGCCGGGTCTCGTACGGGTTGGACGGGAACCACTGGCTGTAGGTGTCCCCCCACATCTCCTGCAGCGCCTGCGGGAACGGCCCGCTGTTGGTGAACACCGCCCACGTCCCGGCCGGGACGTGCAGGACCTCCAGGTCGTCCGGGACGACGGCGTCCTCGCGCGCCACCACCGCGTGCCAGTAGTCGAGTTCGGACCCCTCCTCCCGGTTCGGCGAGAAGTCGTCGGTCACCGACACGATGCCCAGCGGGTCCTCGGCGGTCAGGGCCGTGATCCGCTCGACGGTCTCCGCGCCGAGCCCCTTGATGAACTCGGCGATGTGCGGGTTGACGCCCTGGTAGATCAGCGGCACCCGGGCCTTCCTGCCGACGATCCGGAAGGCGGGCTTCTCGATGATCCGGTACTCCATGCTGCTGCTTCCCTCCACGATGAGTCGGAAGGACATCCGGGGCTGGGAGATGAGCGCCGCTCCGTCGCGCCGGGCCTCCCCGGGCCCGACCCCGTGCATCGCCCGGAACGCCCGGGCGAACGCCTCCCCCGAGGTGTAGCCGTACCGGACCGCGATGTCGAGCAACGTGTCCGCGCCGTCGAGCACTTCGGCCCCGGCGACGGTCAGCCGCCGGCGCCGGACGTACTCCGACAGCGGCATCCCGGCGAGCATCGAGAACAACCGTCGGAAGTGGTACTCCGACGTCATCGCGATCCGCGCCAGTTCGGCCACGTCGATCTCCTGGTCCAGGTTCCGTTCGATCTGCTCCATCGCCCGGTTCAGGTGCTCCAGCACGCCGACCCCGTCCTTCCCTTGTTGATCACCACCGTAGGAAGGACCCACCCTGCCGTACCCGACGATCGGTGCCCGCTGCGGTCGGGTGCCGATCGTCGGATACCGCTCGCCGGGTGCCGGGCACGAGCGAGGGGGCTCACACCAGGCCCTGGGTCAGCATCGCGTAAGTGGAGGACGCGGAGGTGACGCGGCTCGTCGGCATCTGATCAGGACCTTCCGTGGTCGTCGGCGGTCGTGCGCGAGGCGTTCCCGTGGCCAGGAAACGGGAGGAAGTCCCGCAGTGTCCACACCACGGGTCTCCTCCCTTCCACATGCTGGACCGCCGGACGGGAACACGCGGGGGGAGTGGGGGTGTTGTCCCGCTCCGTGGTCGGGTCGGTCACCAGCGGTATTCAGTTGTTCAAATTGGAACGACCGAGTACGGTCGACATCCGACCCCACCGGATCCAGCCGGATCCGAGACGATCCAACCCGGTCCACCCCCGATCGACGGAGGCCCGTCCATGCCTCAGCCCGGCTCCGCCACGGTGCGCTCGCGCGTGCGCATCCCGCTGACCTTCCCCGACGGCTACCGCGCCGAGGCGGAGGTCTTCACCTTCCACGACCTCGCCGACGGTGCCGAGCACCTGGTGCTCGCGTTCGGCACGGTCCCGGACGGCGGCACGCCGCTGGTGCGGCTGCACTCCGAGTGCCTGACCGGCGACGTCTTCGGCTCGGACCGCTGCGACTGCGGCCCGCAGCTGCGCGAGTCGGTGGAGCTGATCAGCGAGGCCGGCGGCTACCTGCTCTACCTGCGCCAGGAGGGCCGGGGCATCGGGCTGTACAACAAGCTCGACGCCTACGCCCTGCAGGACTCCGGCCTGGACACGTACGACGCCAACACCGCGCTGGGCCTGCCCGAGGACGGCCGGGACTACACCGCGGCCGCCCAGATGCTCGCCACGCTGGGCATCGACGGCATCGACCTGCTGAGCAACAACCCGGACAAGGCCGCGCAGTTGGCCGAGCTCGGCATCACCGTCCGGCGACGGGTGCCGACCGGTGTCCACCTGTCGGCGAGCAACGTCCGCTACCTGACGGCGAAGGTGGAGCGGACCGGCCACTCGATCGAGCTCTCCCGGCTGGTGGGCTGAGCACGACCGGCGGACGAGCGCCCGCGATCACCGCTCCGCGACCGGGCGCCCCTTCGGCTCCTCGACGATCCGGCGGGCGATCTCGGCGGGCCGCACCGGGCGGCCGAAGTGCCAGCCCTGCGCCCAGTCGCAGCCCATCTCGCGCAGCCGCTCGGCGTCCTTGTGGGTCTCCACGCCCTCGGCCGTGACGTTCAGTCCGAGCGCGTGCGCCATCGACACCAGACCGCTGACGATCCGCCACCCGGTGGCCCCGTCCTTCGCCGGATCGTGGAGGTCCCCGACGAAGGAGCCGGCGATCTTCAGCCCGGACACCGGCAGGTCGCGCAGGTAGGCGAGGTTGGACCATCCGGTGCCGAAGTCGTCCACCGCGAGCGACACCCCGAGGTCGACCAGCCCGTGCAGGGTGCGCAGCGCCTCGTCCTCGGGGCCGACCACGGTCGACTCGGTGATCTCCAGCTGCAGCCGGGCCGGGTCCAGGCCGGTGCTGTCCAGGATCCGGCCGAGGTCGGTGACCAGCGCGGCGCTGCGCGCCTGCCGGACCGCCAGGTTGACGTTCAGCTGCGGCGCGGCGTCGCCGTACTGCTTGATCCACTCCGCGGCCTGGCCGCAGGCCTGTTCCAGCACCCAGCGGCCGAGCGGCATGATCAGCCCGGTCTCCTCGGCGGTGGTGACGAACTCGTCCGGGCCGAGCACGCCGAGCTGCGGGTGGCGCCAGCGCACCAGCGCCTCGACGGCGGCCATCCGGCCGTCGGCGAGGCGGTGGAGCGGCTGGTAGTCGATGAAGAACTCGCCGCGGTCCAGGGCGGCCGGCATCCGGACGGACACCGCGTAGCGGCTGACGGCGCGGGCGTTCTCCTTGGGGTCGAAGAGCGTCCAGCGGCCTCGGCCGGCCTCCTTGGCGCGGTACAGCGTCAGATCGGCGGCCCGGACGGCGGCGCCGGGGGTGGTGGTGGACACCCGCCGCTCCAGCACGCCGACGCTGGCGCCGACGGCGAGCCTGTGGTCGCCGATCAGCACCGGTCCGGCCAGCGCCTTGAGCACGGTCTTGGCGGCGGCCACCGCCTCCTGCTCGCCCCGGCTGTTCTCCAGCAGGACGACGAACTCATCGCCGCCGAGCCGGGCGACCAGGTGGCCGAGCGGCGTGAGGGCGGCCTTCAACCGGGCGGCGACGGCGGACAGCAGCTGGTCGCCCATGTCGTGGCCCAGGCTGTCGTTGACCACCTTGAAGCCGTCGAGGTCGACGTAGCAGAGGCCGAAGCGGGCGCCCGGCTCCGGGTCCTCGAACAGCTTCTCCAGCCGTTCGAAGAAGGCGGCGCGGTTGGGCAGGCCGGTCAGCGGATCGTGGGTGGCCTGGTGGCGCAGCCGCTCCTGGAGCCGGTAGCGGTCGGTGACGTCCTCCAGCATCGCGACCTGGTACTGCGGGACGCCGTCGTCGTCGCGGATCAGCGAGACGGTCAGGTGGGTCCAGATCACCTCGCCGTCCTGGCGGTAGTACGGCTTGTCGAACTGGAAGTACTCGCGCTTGCCGCTGATCAGTTCCTCGTACGCCTCCCAGACGCCCGGGGTGTCCTCCGGGTGGACGAGGTCGCCGACCCGGCAGCCGATCATGTCCGTCGGGCCCGCGCCGAACAGGTCCTGCAGCGCCTTGTTGACGGCCAGGATGTTGCCGTCGGTGTCGCCGATCCCGATGCCGATCGCGGCGCTCTCGAACAGGGCGCGGAACCTGGCCTCGGAGGCGCGCAGTGCGCGTTCGGCCTCCTTGCGGGCGGCGTCGGCGGCGGTGCGGATGGCCTCCTGCTCGCGCAGCGTGCGCTCGCGCAGGGCGTTCGCCCAGCCGGCCGCGAAGGCGCCGGTGAGGGCGGGGCCGCGGTCGTCGTCGATCGGCTGGGACTGCAGCAGTTCGACCGCGCGGGCGAGCAGGACGGGGTCGGTGAAGTGCGCGTCGACCAGCTCGGCGCCGGCCTGGGCGGCCAGCCGGGGTTGGAAGGGTTCGTCCTGCTGGGCCCGGTGCAGCAGCGCGGCGGTGCGCGCGACCAGCCGGCGGAGCAGGCCGGGGTGGACGGCGATGCCGTGGTCGGCGGAGAGCAACCGGGACCAGTCGTGGTGGAACCGCTCGGCGCTGCCGTTCACCGCGCTCGCGCCGCTCATCCGGCCGCCCCGGTTCCGCGGCCGACGGTCGCACAGCCGGCGGGACCGTTCAAGGGCGGAACCCCACGCCCGCCAGCCCGGCGATCCGCTCGGGGTGCTCCCCGATCGTGCCGGGCTGGTCCGGGCGCCACCGCGGCAGCGAAACCACGCCGGGCTCGACCACTTCGAACCCGGCGAACATGACGGTGACCTGCTCGTGGGTGCGCATGGTCAGCGGGGTCGGGGTCATCCGGTAGAGGTTCTGGTGGTCCTCGGCCTGATCCGGGCGGGCCTCCAGGGAGGCGTGCGAGAGGGCCAGCGCACTGCCGGCCGGGAGCCGGTCGCGGATGGTGCCGATCAGCCTGCAGGGGTCCTCGTCGTCGCTGACGAAGTGGGCGACGGCAACCAGCAGGACGGCCACCGGCTCGCCCTCGGCCAGCAGTGCGGCCACCTCGGGGCGGTCCAGCAGGTCCTCGACGTCACGCAGGTCGGCCTGGACGACGGCGCTGTCCGGGTCGTCCTCGAGCAGCAGGCGGCTGTGCGCGACGGCGACCGGGTCCCGGTCCACGTACACGACCTTCGCCCCGGGGCGGATCGCGCGGGCGATCTCGTGCACGGCGCCGAAGGTGGGGATGCCGGAGCCGATGTCCAGGAAGCGGGTGATGCCCCGCTCGGCGAGGAAGGTCACGGCGCGGCGCAGGAAGGCCCGGTTGGAGCGCATGATCTGGGGCAGCTCGGGCCACAGGGCGAGCGCCTTGCGGGCCATCTCCCGGTCGACCTCGAAGTTGTGCGAGCCCCCGAGGTAGTAGTCGTAGACCCGTGCGGCGTTCGGTTTGTCCAGGTCCGTACCTTCCGGTACCCAGCTCGGTCGCCGCATGCCTGTGACTCCTTCACTCCGGTTCCGGGGGGTGCAGCGCCTGGGGATGCTGCCGTGACTGATGAGACTACAAGCACGCAAGATCCTGCCCCGCACCCCGAATGGGTGCAAGCGGAGTGCGGACTTCCCCACGATCTGTACGCTTTGCCCGGAATTTACTGAATGTTCGATCCATGGCGTTTGATCCCTGGCGTTTGATCCCTGGCGTTCGGTTCCTGGCGTTCGGTCCCTGGCGCCGCGCGTCGATCGGCGGGCTCCGACCCACGGGTGCCGCCCACGGGTGCCGACCCGGCGACCGGCCGCCCCGTTCGGCTCTCGGACGGCGGGCGCCCGACTAGGGTGGGCCCGTGGATCCCAACCACTACCGCTTCCGGGGCCTGTGGCGGCTCGCGGCGCCCGCGTCGGCGGCGTACGCGGCGCTGGAGGACTTCGGCGGCTACCCGCGGTGGTGGCCGGAGATCCGCGAGGCACGGCGGACCGGCCCGGAGTCCGGGGAGGTGGTGGTGCGCGCGCTGCTGCCGTACCGACTGGTGATCGACCTCGAGACGCGGCGGCGCGATCCGGCGGCGGGGGTGCTGGAGGCGACGATGCGGGGCGACCTCGAGGGGTGGTCGCGGTTCACCGTCACGCCGGACGGGCCGGACTCGCCGGACGGGCCGGACGGGCCGGACGGCGCGGGGTGCCGGGTGCTGTTCGAGGAGGACGCCAGGCCCGGCAAACCCCTGCTGCGGCACCTCGCCCTGCCGCTGCACCCGGTGTTCCGAGCGAACCACGCGGTGATGATGCGCCGGGGACGCCGGGGTCTGGCGGCTTACCTGGCGGGCGGCCACGGGAGCGGCGCGGGCGGTGGCCACGGCGACGGCCACGGCCACGGCCACGGCCACGGAGGGGACGGGGGACGACGAACAGATGACAGCTGACAACTTTCAGCGAACAGATGACAGATTTCGAAATCTGTCATCTGTCAGCGGCCCGCCCACCCCCCGATCCTTCGGCTTCGACACCCCCTTCGACCGCACCGCCACCGGCAGCAGCAAGTGGGCCCGCGCCACCACCCCCGGGGTGATCCCGATGGGCCTGGCGGACATGGACCTGCCCGGCCCGCCCGCCGTGGCCGAGGCCCTGGAACGACGCGCCCGCCACCGTGCGTACGGCTACACCGTCTGTGATCCGGCCGGGCGGACCCTGGTCGCCGACTGGTACCGCGCCCGGCACGGCGCCGAAGTGGATCCCGACTGGGTCCTGCTGCTCCCCTGCGGCCCGCGCACCACCATCCGCCTCCTCCTGGAGACCGTCCGGAGGGACGCCGCCCAGCCGCAGGCCCCCGTCCTCTTCCCCACCCCGGAATGGGGCGGCTTCGCCCAGCTCTGCCGCGCGGCCGGCCTCCCGTACCGCGAACTGCCGCTGCACCCGGGCCCGAACGGCTACCGCTCCCCGCGCGGCCCGTTCCCCCGTTCCGCCGCCGTGCTGCTCAGCAACCCGCACAACCCCTCCGGCACGGTCTGGCCGACCGGCTACCTGCGCGGCCTCGCCGAGTGGGCCGCCGAGGCGGACGCCCTGTTCGTCTCGGACGAGGTGCACGGCGACCTCACCCACCCCGGCCACGCCCACCCCGTCGCCGTCACCACCGTCGACCCGGCCCTGCGGCACCGGGTCGTCACCCTGAACTCCGTCGGAAAGACCTTCAACTGCTCCGGCATTCCCAGCAGTTTCGCCCTCGTCCCCGATCCCGGGCTGCGCGCCCGCCTCACCGACACCATGGCCGGCTACGGCCTCTGGGAGGGCGGCCTGCTGGAGCAGACCGTGCAGCGGGCCGCGCTCGGCGAGGGCCGCCCCTGGCTGGACGCGCTGCTCGCCCACCTCGCCGCCGCCCGCGCCGGGCTCACCGACCGCCTCGGCCCCGCCGTCCGCTCCACCCCGCGCGCCTCCTACCTGCTCTGGCTGGACGCCGCCGCCCTCGGCCTGTCGCCCGCGACCGCACGCGCGGCACTGCTGGAGCGCTGCGGCCTGGAGGCCTCCGACGGCGCCGAGTTCGGCCCGGGCGGCGCGGGCTCGCTGCGCCTCAACTACGCCCTGCCGGGCCCCGTGCTGGACACCGTCCTGGAGCGGCTGGACCGCCTGTGACCGGGGCACGTGCCCTGGTCGAGCAGGGCCCGGGCGCGCCTCGCGGCACCACCCCGCAACCCCCCGGATTCACCCGATCGCCACGCTCCTGACCTGCAAAAGCGAACATTCACGCGATATTTGCGAAGCGCCCCCGCATGCTCCGTAGCAGACTGGGCAGGGTAGACCGGGCCGCAATCGTGATCCCGAGGATGGTGAGTCCGGTGATACCGACATCCCGCACCACTCCGCCCGACCGGCAGAGCGCACCGCCGCCCCCGACCGGGGTGACCCCGCTGACCGAATCGGGGGCGCTCAGCCACGTGTCGGGCGTCTGTTTCAAGATCGGACCGCCCCGGCTGGTGGGCGTCGAGGTCGAGTGGTTCGTCCATGACGACCGATGTCCCAGCCGCCCCGTCCAGCCGGAACTGCTCCACGCCGCGCTGGAGTCGCTGCCCCTCGGCGGCCCCGACGGCACCTCGCTCCCCTCCGGTTCGCGCCTCACGCTCGAACCCGGCGGACAGGTCGAGCTCAGCTCCCCGCCCGCCACCGGCCTCCTGGCCTGCGTCGACGACACCCGTCGCGATCTGACCGCCCTGCGAGCCGCCTTCGCGGCGCAGGGCCTCCGACTCACCGGCACCGGGACGGACCCGCTCGCCCGCCCACGACGGATGGTGCTGGACCACCCCCGCTACCTCGCGATGGAGCGATTCTTCGACTCGGCCGGCCCCTGGGGCCGGGTCATGATGACCGGTACCGCTTCCGTGCAGGTGTGCCTGGACGCCGGCGACACGGACGGTCCGCACGCGGTCGAACGGCGCTGGCAACTGGTCCACCGGCTGGGCCCGGTGCTGGTCGCCGCCTTCGCCAACTCCCCGCTGCTGGACGGCAGACCGACCGGCCACCGGTCCACCCGGCAGACCGTCTGGTCCCGGATGGACCCCACCCGCACCCTCGCCCCCGAACCCGACCACGGCGACCCGCGCGAGGCCTGGGCGCAGTACGTGCTGAATGCCCAAGTCCTGTGCGTAAGACGGCCGGAGGGGCTGCCCTGGACGGCCCCGCCGAACCTGACCTTCCGCGACTGGATCCGCGGCGGCGGCGAACGCCCGCCCACGCTGGCCGACTTGGACTACCACAGCACCACGCTCTTCCCGCCGGTGCGCCCGCGCGGCCACCTGGAGCTGCGGATGGTCGACGCCCAGCCCGGGGAGGGCTGGATGGTGGTCACCGCCCTGGTCACCGCGCTGCTGGACGACCCGCTGGCCGCCGACGCCGCGTTCGCCGCCCTGGAGCCGCTGGACGCCCTCGACCGGCAGCAGGGCGCCACCGCCCCGCGGCCGCCGCGCAGCGCGGCCTGGCGCCGCGCCGCCACCCTGGGCGTCGCCGACCCCGAGCTGCGCCGCGCCGCCCTCACCTGCTTCGCCGCCGCCGATGCCGCGCTGGGCCGCCTGCCCGGCGCCGGGCGGCTGCGCACGGCCGTCGCCGAGTTCGCCGAGCGCTACCCCGCGCGCGGCCGCTGCCCTGCCGACGACCAGCTGGACGCCCTGCGCTCCGGCACCCACCGCACGCCCCCGGAGGAGGCACCATGACCGACGTCCGACCGCCCGCCGCTCCGGGGACGGGCACGACCGGCACCGAGGCGCTGCGCGAGACCATCGCCGCCGAACTGCTGGCCGCCCGCGCCCGGACCGCCGCGCTGACCGACTGCGTCGAGGACGCCGACCTCATCGCCCAGCACTCCCCGCTGATGTCCCCGCTGGTCTGGGACCTCGCGCACATCGGCAACCAGGAGGAGCTCTGGCTGCTGCGCAACGTCGGCGGCCGGGACCCGCTGCACCCCGAGATCGACCCGCTGTACGACGCGTTCCAGCACCCCCGGGCCGAGCGCCCCAGCCTGCCCCTGTTGCCGCCCGCCGAGGCCCGCGCGTACGCCCACGAGGTGCGCGGCCGGGTGCTGGACCTGCTGGCCGCCAGCCCGCTGGAGGGCGCGCCGCTGCTGGACGCCGGGTTCGCCTTCGGAATGATCGCCCAGCACGAACAGCAGCACGACGAGACGATGTTGATCACCCATCAGCTCCGCGCGGGCGAACCCGCCCTGGCCGCTCCCCCGCCGCCGCCCGCCCCCGCCGACGCGGCCATCCTGCCGCCCGAAGTCCTCATCCCCGCGGGCCCGTTCACCATGGGAACGGACACCGAGCCGTGGGCGCTGGACAACGAACGCCCGGCGCACACCGTCGACCTGCCGGCCTTCCTCCTGGACACCACCCCGGTCACCAACGCCGCCTACCAGCGCTTCATCGCCGACGGCGGCTACGACGACCCGCGCTGGTGGACCGAGCAGGGCTGGGAGCACCGCCGCCGGGCCGACCTGCGCGCCCCGCTGTTCTGGCAGCGGCAGGACGGCCAGTGGCTGCGCCGCCGCTTCGGCACGGTCGAGCCCGTCCCGCCGAACGAGCCGGTGCTGCACGTCAGCTGGTACGAGGCGGACGCGTACGCCCGCTGGGCCGGACGGCGGCTGCCGACCGAGGCCGAGTGGGAGAAGGCGGCCCGTTACGACCCGGCCACCGGCCGCTCCCGCCGCTACCCCTGGGGTGACGGCCCGCCCGGTCCCGAGCAGGCCAACCTCGGCCAGCGCCACCTGCGCCCGGCCGCCGCCGGCAGCTACCCGGACGGCCAGTCCCCTTACGGTGTCCGGCAGTTGATGGGCGACGTGTGGGAGTGGACGGCCAGCGACTTCCACCCCTACCCGGGATTCCGGGCCTGGCCGTACAAGGAGTACTCGGAGGTCTTCTTCGGGTCCGAGTACAAGGTGCTGCGCGGCGGCTGCTTCGCGGTGGCGCCGGTCGCCTGCCGGGGCACCTTCCGCAACTGGGACTACCCGATCCGGCGGCAGATCTTCTCCGGCTTCCGCACCGCCCGCACCCCGGAGGAGGCCTGATGTGTCGTCACCTCGCCTACCTGGGCGAGTCGGTGGCGCCGCAGGAGCTGCTGGTGCACCCGCCGTACGCGCTGTACCGGCAGTCCTGGGCGCCCCGGACCCAGCAGTACGGGACGGTCAACGTGGACGGCTTCGGCCTGGGCTGGTACGCGGACGGCGACGAACTGCCCGCCCGCTACCGCCGGGCCGGGCCGATCTGGGCGGACGCGACCTTCGCCGACCTCGCCCGGGTGATCCGCACCCGGGCGCTGCTGGCGGCCGTCCGCTCCGCCACCGAGGGCTGCGCGGCGGGCGAGGCCGCGGCCGCGCCGTTCGCCGCCGGGCGCTGGCTGTTCAGCCACAACGGCGCGGTGGCCGGCTGGCCCGGCAAGCTGGACGCGCTGGCCGCCCTGCTGCCGCCCGCCGAGCTACTGGAGCTGGAGGCCCGGAGCGACTCGGCCCTGCTGTGGGCCCTGACCCTGCACCGGCTGCGCCGGGGAGCGAGCCTCGGCGAGGCGCTGACGGGCACGGTGACGGACGTCACCGCGCACACCACCGGGCGGCTCAACCTGCTGCTCACCGACGGCACCGCGCTCGCCGCGACCACCTGGGGCGACACCCTGCACCACCGGAGCCTGCCCGGCCTCGGCACGGTGGTGGCCTCGGAGCCGTACGACGACGACCCGGGCTGGACGCCCGTGCCGGACGGCTCCCTGCTCCTGGCCGACGCCGGGGGCGTCCGGGTCCGGCAGCTCCCGAGCCACTACTGACCTTCCGCTCTCCCTTCATCTTCTGAACAGAGGAACCTCCCTGTCATGGACACCTTCGATCTCATCCGACTGCTGCCGGCCGACCACTTCAGCACCGCCCTGCGCCACGACGTGCGACAGGGGCTGACCTCCGACCCCAAGTGGCTGCCGCCGAAGTGGTTCTACGACGCCCGGGGCAGCGAGCTGTTCGAGGAGATCACCCGGCTGCCCGAGTACTACCCGACCCGCGCCGAGCGGGCCATCCTCACCGCCCGGGCCGGCGAGATCGCCGCCGCCACCCGGGCCCGCACCCTGGTCGAACTGGGCTCCGGCTCCTCCGAGAAGACCCGGCTGCTGCTGGACGCGCTGCGCTCGCTCGACACCCTGGGGAGCTACGTCCCGGTGGACGTCAGCGAGAGCGCGCTGACCGCGGCCGGCGCCGCGCTCGCCGCCGAGTACCCCGGACTGACCGTGCACGGCGTGCTGGCCGACTTCACCGCCCGGCTCGGCCTGCCCCCGGAGGGCGGCCCCCGCCTGGTCGCCTTCCTCGGCGGCACCCTCGGCAACCTGTTGCCGCAGGAGCGCGCCGGCTTCCTGCGCGGCCTGCGCGCCGCCCTCGAGCCGGGCGACTTCCTGCTCCTCGGCACCGACCTGGTCAAGGACCCGGCGGTACTGGTCGCCGCCTACGACGACCGCGCCGGGGTGACCGCCGAGTTCAACCGCAACGTGCTCAACGTGCTCAACCGCGAACTGGGCGCCGACTTCGACCCGACCGCCTTCGAGCACGTCGCACTCTGGGACCCGGCGCAGGAGTGGATCGAGATGCGGTTGCGCTCGGTGCGCTCGCAGACCGTGAAGATCCCCGCCCTGGACCTGCCGGTGCACTTCGACCGGGGCGAGGAGCTGCGCACCGAGGTCTCGGCCAAGTTCCGCCGCGAGCGGGTGGCCGGGGAGCTGATGGCGGCCGGGCTGCGGCTGACCCACTGGTGGACCGACCCCGAGGGCCGGTTCGGGCTCTCGCTGTCCGCCCCGGCCTGAGCCTGGCACGCGAGCCGGGCATTCGGGTTGGGCCTGGGCCGCGTCAGGCACCGGGATCCGGGGCTGGGTCAGGCGCCGGGATCCGGGGCTGGGTCAGGCGCCGGGATCCGGGCTGGGATCAGGGGGCCTCAATTTGCTTATTCACCTTACGAATTCTCAGAACGACACTTGAGCCGCCTCGCCTACAAGGCTTGAACGAATACGGGTTACGATCTCGGCTATCGAGCTCAGCGTTGAGTACCAGGAGTCAAGATCGTGAGCGTCACCCAGAAGCCCTCCGGGGCGGCCGAGGCCACCGCCTCCGGCCGCCTCGGCTTCGTCGTCTTCATCACCGCCGCCGCAGCCCTCGGCGGCTTCCTGTTCGGCTACGACAGCTCCGTGATCAACGGCGCCGTCTCCGGCATCCAGGGAAAGTTCGGAGTCGGCAGCGGCGAGACCGGCCTGATCGTCTCCTCGGCGCTGCTGGGCTCGGCGGTCGGCGCGGCGCTGGCCGGCCGGTTCGCCGACCGCTACGGCCGCATCAAGGTCATGAAGGCGGGCGCGCTGCTGTTCGCGGTCAGCGCCGTCGGCTCGATGCTGCCCTTCTCCCCCTGGGACCTCGCCCTGTGGCGCGTCCTCGGCGGCGCGGCCATCGGCATCGCCTCGGTGATCGCCCCGACCTACATCGCCGAGGTCGCGCCGACCAAGTACCGGGGTCGGCTGGCCTCCTTCCAGCAGGCCGCGATCGTGCTCGGCATCGCGATATCCCAGCTGGTCAACTGGGTGCTGGCGGACGTCGCCGGCGGTGACACCCGTGGCCACCTGCTCGGCCTGGAGGCCTGGCAGTGGATGCTGGGCATCTGCGTGATCCCGGCCGTGGTCTACTTCGTGCTGTCCTCGATGATCCCCGAGTCCCCGCGCTACCTGATCCAGGCCGAGCGCCTGGACGACGCCCGCAAGGTGCTGGCCCAGGTCGAGGGCGAGGGCACCGACACCGACGCCCGGATCGCCGAGATCCGGTCGCTGATCGCCTCCGACCACCGCCCGCGCTTCCGCGACCTGCTCGGCGGCCGCTTCGGTCTGCTCCCGATCGTCTGGGTCGGCATCGGCCTGTCGGTCTTCCAGCAGCTGGTCGGCATCAACGTGATCTTCTACTACTCGTCGATCCTGTGGCAGTCGGTCGGCATCGACCAGAGCAACTCGCTGCTGATCAGCTTCATCGGCTCGGTCATCAACATCCTCGGCACCGTGATCGCGATCCTGCTGGTCGACCGGATCGGCCGCAAGCCGCTCGCCCTGATCGGCTCGGCCGGCATGGCCGTCACCCTCGCCGCGGCCGGCTGGGCGTTCTCCTCCGCGACCGGCTCCGGCGACAACGTCTCGCTGCCCGACCTGCAGGGCACCGTCGCGCTGATCTCCGCCAACGCCTTCGTGCTGTTCTTCGCGATGTCCTGGGGCGTGGTCGTCTGGGTGATGCTCGGCGAGATGTTCCCCAACCGGGTCCGCGCCGCCGCGCTGTCCGTCGCCGCCTCCGCGCAGTGGATCGCCAACTGGGCGATCACCGTGTCGTTCCCGTCGCTCTCGCGCTGGAACCTCTCGGCGACCTATCTGGTGTACGCGGCCTTCGCGGCGCTGTCGATCGTCTTCGTGGCGAAGTTCATGAAGGAGACCAAGGGCGTCCGACTGGAGGACATGGGCTGACCAGTCCGTCCATCGGCTGCTCGGACCGTCCGACGGTCCGACGATCAGTCCTTCGGCCCCCGTACCCTAGCGCGCTGAGCCCGGGTGCGGGGGCCGAATCGTTCACTCCCTGCGGTGGGTCCGCGACCTCCGGTACTCCTGTGCGGCAGGAGGGATGTGTCCTTGATCTTCAACCGGCTTCGCCCCCGCAGACCCGCCACCGCCCCGAGCGGCGGCTGCCCGTACGCCCACGCCCACCCGGCCCACGGCCCGGGCGCGTTCCCGCCGCCCCCGCAGGTGCCCGCACCGCAGGTGCCCGTACCGCAGGTGCCCACACCGCACTGGCCCGGCCCGCAACTGCCGTCCGCGCCCGCGCCGTTCACCGACCCCGACCGGGCGGCCGAGTTCATCCGCCAGTTCCACCGCGAGCAGCCCGCCGCCGGTGACCCGGAGCCGAGGCTGGGCGCCGTCCGGGAGGAGATCGACCGCACCGGCAGCTACCGGCACACCCCCGCCGAACTCGCCTACGGCGCAAAGCTCGCCTGGCGCAACGCCGCCCGTTGCATCGGTCGGCTGTACTGGCGCAGCCTGGTGGTCCGCGACCTGCGCCACCTGTCCGCCGCCGACGACATCGCCGCCGAGTGCTTCGAGCACCTGCGCCTGGCGGGCAACGGCGGCCGGATCCGCCCGGTGGTCTCGGTGTTCGCCCCCGACCGCCCGGGCCGCCCGGCCGCGCGGATCCTCAACCAGCAGCTGGTCCGCTACGCCGGGCACCGGGTCGACGGCGCCGTGGTCGGCGACCCGGCGGGCACCGCGCTCGCCGCCCGGGCCCGCGAGCTCGGCTGGAAGTGCGCCGAGGACCGCTTCGAGGCACTGCCGTTGCTGGTCCAGGAACGCCCGGGCGAGCGCCCGCGCTGGTACGAGCTGCCGGACGACACCACCCTCGAGGTGCCGCTGAGCCACCCCGAGCACACGTGGTTCGCCGAGCTCGGGCTGCGCTGGTACGCGGTGCCCGCGATCAGCGACATGACGCTGGAGATCGGCGGCGTCCGCTACCCCACCGCGCCGTTCAACGGCTGGTACATGGGCACCGAGATCGGTGCCCGCAACCTCGCCGACGCCGACCGCTACGACATGCTCGGCACCGTCGCCGAGCGGCTGGGCCTGGACACCTCCAGCGACCGCACGCTCTGGCGCGACCGCGCCCTGGTCGAACTCAACATCGCGGTGCTGCACTCGTTCCAGGAGGCCGGGGTGACGATCGCCGACCACCACACCGAGTCGGAGCGCTTCCTCAAGCACGTCGCCCAGGAGCAGCGGCTGGGCCGCCCGACCCCGGCGGACTGGAGCTGGATCGTGCCCCCGGTCTCCGGCGGACTGACGCCGGTCTACCACCGGTACTACGACCCGGTGGACCCGGAGCAGCGGCCGGCCTTCCTCGCCCGCGAGCCCTGGTAGGACGCGATGGAACGCGAGGGAACGCGGTGGGACGCAGTAGACCGCGAGAGAGCGCGATAGGACGCAGGAGGACGCGGGCCAGAAGGGACCGGGCGGTCCTACGCCGACCGCGCGGGCAGGCGCTCGAAGCGCAGGACGAGGCCGTCCAGCAGCGCCTCGAGCCCGGTCTCGAAGGCGCCCTCGTCGACCGTCCCCCGGTGCCCGGCGAGCCGGTGCGCCTCGCCGAGGTGCGGGTAGTCGGCCGCGTCGTAGACCTCGGCGTCCGCCGGGAAGCCGGCCGCGAAGGAGGCGAGTGCGGAGCCGGTGACGAAGTAGCGCATCAGCGCGCCGATCCGGGTGGCCTGGCCGCGCGGCCAGCCGGATTCGACCAGGTGCCCGAAGACCGCGTCGGCCAGGCGCAGCGCGTTGGGCCGCCGCCCCGGCCCCTGGGCGAGCACCGGGACGATGTTGGGGTGGGCGGCCAGCGCGGCGCGGTAGGAGCGCGCCCAGGCGTGCAGCGCGTCCGGCCAGGGGGTGCCCGGGCGGCTGAACATCGACAGGTCGACTTCCCCGATGACGCTGTCCACCACCGCGTCCAGGAGTTCGTCCTTGGTGGCGAAGTGGTTGTAGAGCGACGGCCCGCTGACCGAGAGCTCGGCGGCGAGGCGGCGGGTGGAGAGGACCTCCAGCCCTTCGTCGTCGATCAGCCGCAGAGCGACGGCGACGATCCGGTCGCGGCTGAGCAGCGGGGTGCGCGGGCGGGCCATCGGGTCGCTACCTCCGGTCGGGTGGGTGAGGACCGATTCTGGCAGGTGCCCCTTCCCAGCACGGCGGGTCGGAGCTACAGTCCCCTGGTAAAACTTGCAGCGCTAGTTTAACGAGGTGGGCACCGCCGTGAACCTGGAGTTGTCCGAGGAGCAGAGCGCCGTCCGGGACCTCGCCGCCTCCTTCACCGACCGCGAGATCGTGCCGTACGCCGCCGAGTGGGACCGCGCCGAGTCGGTGGACCGCTCGATCGTCGGCAAGCTCGGGAAGGTCGGCTTCCTCGGCCTGACCATCCCCGAGGAGTACGGCGGCAGCGGCGGCGACCACCTCGCGTACTGCCTGGTCCTGGAGGAGCTCGGGCGCGGCGACTCGGCCGTGCGCGGGATCGTCTCGGTCTCGCTCGGCCTGGTCGGCAAGTCGATCAACGGCTTCGGCACCGAGGAGCAGAAGCGGCACTGGCTGCCCCGGCTCACCTCGGGCGAGGCGCTCGGCTGCTTCGCGCTCACCGAGCCCGGCACCGGCTCGGACGCCGCCAACCTCACCACCCGGGCGGTCCGCGACGGCGACGACTGGCTGATCAGCGGCGCCAAGACCTTCATCACCAACGGCACCTGGGCCGACGTCGCGCTGGTCTTCGCCCGCACCGGCGGCGACCGTCCCGAGCAGCAGGGTCACCGGGGCATCACCGCCTTCCTGGTCCCCACCGACCTGCCCGGCTTCGGCCGCACCGAGATCCACGGCAAGCTCGGCCTGCGCGGCCAGGCCACCGCCGAACTCGCCCTGGACGGCGTCCGGGTGCCCGACGGCGCCCGGCTCGGCGAGGTCGGCAAGGGCTTCACGGTGGCGATGGCGGCGCTGGCCAAGGGGCGGATGTCGGTCGCGGCCGGCTGCGTCGGCATCGCCCGGGCCTGCCTGGAGGCCGCGGTCCGCTACGCGGGCGAGCGCGAGCAGTTCGGCAAGCCGATCGCCTCGCACCAGCTCGTCCAGGAGCTGCTGGCCGGCATCTCGGTGGACGTCGAGGCCGCCCGGCTGCTCACCTGGAAGGTCGCCGACCACATCGAACGCGGCCTGCCGTTCGCCACCGAGTCCTCCGTCGCCAAGCTCTTCGCGAGCGAGGCCGCCGTCCGGGCCGCCAACAACGCGCTCCAGGTGTTCGGCGGTTACGGCTTCATCGACGAGTACCCCGTCGGCAAGTACCTGCGCGACGCCCGCGTGATGACCCTCTACGAGGGCACCAGCCAGATCCACCAACTGCTCATCGGGCGCGCCCTGACCGGCGTCAACGCCTTCTGAGCTCCGCAAGACCATCGCCGCAAGACCATCGCCGTAAGCGCATCCCACCCCCAGCGCATCCCACCCCTCTCGACAAGGAGCACGACGTGCGTCCCGTCTACTTCGCCGCAGCCCGCCGCACACCCATCGGCCGGCTTCGCGGAGCGCTCGCCACGGTCCGCCCGGACGACCTCTCGGCCACCGTGCTGCGCGCCCTGCTCGCCGACGTACCCGCCCTCGATCCGGCCCGCATCGACGACGTCTACTGGGGCGCCGCCAACCAGGCCGGCGAGGACAACCGCAACGCCGCCCGGATGGCCGTCCTGCTGGCCGGCCTGCCGGAGAGCGTCCCCGGAGCCACCGTCAACCGGCTCTGCGCCTCCGGCCTGGAGGCCGTCACCCTCGCCGCCCGGGCGATCGGCTCCGGCGAGGCCGACGTGGTGCTGGCCGGCGGCTGCGAGTCGATGACCCGCGCGCCCTTCGTGCTGCCCCGCCCCGACGAGGCGCTGCCGCACCGGATCGAGACCCACGACACCCGGCTCGGCTGGCGGCTCACCAACCCGCGGATGGCCGAGCTGCACGGCGTGCTCAGCATGGGCGAGACCGCCGAGGAGGTGGCGAGCCGGTACGGCATCGGGCGCGAGCGCCAGGACGCCTTCGCGCTGCGCAGCCACCAGCGGGCCGCCGCCGCCCGCAAGGACGGGCACTTCGACGCCGAGCTGATCCCGGTCGAGCGCCCGGACGGGGTGACGGTGACCCAGGACGAGGGCATCCGCGAGGACACCAGCCTGGAGAAGCTCGGCAGGCTCAAGCCGGCCTTCCGTCAGGGCGGCACCGTCACGGCCGGGAACGCCTCGCCGATGAACGACGGCGCGGCCGGACTGGTCCTGGTCAGCGAGGAGGCGCTGCGCGACCTCGGGCTGCAACCGCTCGGCCGGTACGTGGCCGGGGCCTCGGCCGGGGTGCACCCGGACGTCATGGGCATCGGTCCGGTGCCGGCCACGGCCAAGGTACTCGGGCGGGCCGGGTGGAACCTCGCCGACCTGGACACCGCCGAGCTGAACGAGGCCTTCGCCGCCCAGGCGCTGGCCTCCGCCGACGGCATCGGGTTCAGCCCGGAGCGGGCCGACGAGATCGTCAACCCGAGCGGCGGGGCGATCGCCCTCGGCCACCCGCTGGGCGGCTCGGGCGCCCGCATCCTCACCACCCTGCTGCACCGGATGCGCCGCACCGGCGCCCGGCGCGGCCTGGCCACGATGTGCGTGGGCGTGGGGCAGGGTACGGCCGTGCTGGTCGAGAACGTCTGAGTCGATTTTCCGATGAGTTCTGAATGGATTTTCCGGTGAGCGGGGTCCGATGAGTGGAGGAACTGGCATGACGCGTTTCGCAGGAAAGGTCGCCGTGGTGACCGGCGCGGCGCAGGGCATCGGCGCGGCCACCGCCCGCCGGCTGGCGGAGGAGGGCGCGGCCGTCGCGGTGGTCGACCTGACCGCCGAGCGGGCGGCCGGGACGGTCGCCGAGATCACCGCCAAGGGCGGCACCGCCCGGGCCTACGGCTGCGACGTGGCCGACTACGACGCCGTCGAGGCGGTGTTCGCGCGGGTCGCGGAGGAGCTCGGCGGGCTGCACATCCTGGTGAACAACGCCGGGATCACCCGGGACAACCTGTTCTTCAAGATGCCAAAGGCCGACTGGGACACCGTCCTGACGGTCAACCTGACCAGCGCGTACAACTGCAGCCACGTGGCGCAGAAGTACATGGTGGCGCAGAAGTACGGCAAGATCGTCTCGCTCAGCTCGCGCTCCGCGCTCGGCAACCGGGGCCAGGCCAACTACGCGGCCGCCAAGGCCGGCATCCAGGGGCTCACCGCGACCCTGGCGATCGAGCTCGGACCGTTCAACATCAACGTCAACGCCGTCGCCCCCGGCTACATCGCCACCGCGATGACGGCGGCCACCGCCGAGCGGGTCGGCGCCACCGCCGAGGACCACCAGACCGAGGTGGCCGCCCGCACGCCGCTGCGCCGGGTCGGGCAGCCGGAGGAGATCGCCTCGGTGGTCGCCTTCCTGGCCAGCGAGGAGGCCTCTTACGTGAGCGGGCAGACACTCTACGTCAACGGCGGGGCCCGGTAGTTCCGGCAGTCGCGGAAATTCGGTGGCTCCGATTGAAGTGAGTGGGTAGTGGGTAGATACGGTTAATATTCATTGAATATTACTGACGTGTCATCACATGGCCGTCCCAGGTGCGTGGTTACTTTCCCCTGGGACGGCCTTTACCTTTTCGCGTGGCCGATCATGACCATGCACCCACGCAGACGACCCCACCAAATGACTATGGCATGATCATGCGGCACTCGATGGGATGTCCGAACCGACCCGACCCGACCTGGTCGGGCCCTCTGCGTCCCAAGGAGTCCCATGGGCAGCCCCGCCACCCTCCGCCGTGCCCTGGCTCTGCTCGCCGTGGGGGCCACCGCCCTCACCGCCGGCACCATCGCCGTTCCGGCCGTCGGCGCCGCGACCGCCGCCCCCGCGCACGACCTCTCGGGCGTGCACGTCCGCCCGGCCTCCTTCGGCCACCACCTCGCCACGACCCGCCCGGCACCGCTGACCACCACTCAGTGCGTCAGCCAGATCGGCATCCACTGCTACTCGCCGCTGCAGTACCGGAACGCCTACAACCTGAACCCCCTGTACCAGGAGGGCGTCACCGGCAAGGGCCGCACGATCGTCATCGTCGACTCCTTCGGCTCCCCGACCATCCAGCACGACCTGGAGGTCTTCGACAAGCAGTGGGGTATCCAGGACACCCAGGTCGAGGTGCGGAAGTGGGGCAACGTCCCCGCCTTCGACCCGAAGAACCCCGACCACACCGGCTGGGCCGGCGAGACCACCCTGGACGTCGAGTACGCCCACGCGATCGCCCCCGACGCGCACATCGTCCTGGTCGAGACCGGCGTCGCCGAGACCGAGGGCACCACCGGTCTGCCCGAGATGATGGACGCCGAGAAGGACCTCATCAAGAAGGGCATCGGCGACGTCATCTCGCAGAGCTTCGGCGCCACCGAGAACACCTTCCCGGGCTACGACAAGGGCGACTTCAAGTCGCTGACCGACCTGCGCTACGCCTTCAAGGCCGCCGCCGCCCGCAACGTCACCGTCCTCGCCGCCTCCGGCGACAACGGCGCGACCGACGCGCAGTCCAACGGCACCGACCTGTACCAGTTCAAGGTCAACTCCTGGCCGTCCTCGGACCCGCTGGTCACCTCCGTCGGCGGCACCCAGCTGACCCTGGACGACAAGGGCAACCGCACCGCGGCCGACAAGGTGTGGCACGACAAGTCCGGCGCCGGCGGCGGCGGCGTGTCGGGCATCTTCGACCGCCCGTGGTACCAGGCCGGCGTCGCGAACGTCACCGGCAACCACCGCGGCACCCCAGACATCAGCATGAGCGCGGCCGTCGACGGCGCCGCCTGGACCTACGAGTCCTACGACCCGACCGCGGTCGGCTGGCACCTCACCGGCGGCACCAGCGAGGCCACCCCGCTGTTCTCGGGCGTCGTCGCCCTCGCCGACCAGCTCGCCGGCCACCGCCTCGGTCAGATCAACCCGAGCCTGTACGGCCTGAGCCTGCTCCCGAGCAACTGGAGCGGCATCGTGGACGTCAAGGAGGGCGACAACGGCTGGGGCGGCGTCACCGGCTACAACGCCACCGAGGGCTACGACCTCGCGAGCGGCCTCGGCACCATCGACGGCACCAAGTTCGTCCACGCGATCGCCGGCGACTTCCAGATCGGCGACAACAGCCAGGGTGACGAGCAGTAAGCAGTCGTGTCGGTTGATGCCTTGAGCAGCCAACAAGCTGACAGCTGACAGCTGACAAGTAACAGCGAACGGATAACAGATTTCGAAATCTGTTATCCGTTCGCTGTTTTCTGTCTTCTGTTTTCTGTCTTCTGTCAGTTGTTCGGTGCTAGGCGCCTGTCGGCGGGGCGGCGGCCCGGCGGACTCCGGCGGGCCGCCGGAGTCCGGGCCTGTCAGGCCTGGTCGGCCGGGGCCGGGGTGGCGGCCAGCTGGGTGAGATAGCGCTCGGCAGCCCGGAGCTTGCGGTTGTTGGGGCCGGGGAGGTAGGCGCGCAGCTCGATGATCTCCGGGCCGATGCGCACGGCCTCCGCCCGGTCGGTGATCGAACGCCAGCAGGCCTCGGCGTTGGTGGCCGCCTGCTGGGTCTCCGGGTGGTCCGCGCCCCGCGAGCGGAGCAGCGTCATGGCCACCTCTCGGTAGATCTCGGCCGCCTCGGCCGGTCGGCCCGCGAGCCGGCACACGTGGGCACGTACCTGGCGCACCTGGAGGACCGGCTCGGAGACGGCGCCGTGCTCGGCGATCGCCTCCAGCTCCAGGGCGAAGGCGAGGTCGGTGGCGGCGGCGTGGTCCCCGGCATCGGCGCTGCGGACGATCCGTCCGATGACTTCGCGGTAGTCCGCGCGCGGCGCACCGGCGTCCTGGATGCCCGTCTGCGGGGCGTGCTGCGGGGCGTCCTGGGGGGCGGCTGCGGTCTCGGCCGATACGGGCGGCTCATCGACCGGCACCGCGTCGGTGGGCACCACGTCCTGCGGCACCTCGCCCTGCGGTCCGTCGTGCTGCGGCGCGTCGTCCTGCGGCACCTCGCCCGTCGGCTGGGCCTCGGCCGGGGCGGCGTCCTGGGGCTCCTCGGCGACCACGGCGGCGACCTCGGCAGCCACCGGGGCGACGTCGACGACGTCCTCGACGACCTCGGCCACATCCACGGCCACGGCCACGTCCTCGACCTCGGCCACATCCACGGCCACGGCCACGTCCTCGACCTCGGCCACATCCACGGCCACGTCCTCGACCTCGGCCACGTCCTCGGCTTCAACCTCGGCAACCGCCGGCGACGGAGCCTCGGCCCCGACCGCGACGACGTCCGAGGACTCCGGCCGACCCTTGCGCAGCGTGACGCCCGCCGAGGGTGTGGCCTCCGCCGTCGGAACGGCCTTGCGCAGGCTCACGCTCGACGGCGCCTCGGCGGTCGGCTCGCCCACCTTCAGCAGGCTGACCGGGCGGGCCGGTCGAGGCGGCGTGGGCGGCACGCCGGGCTTGAGCAGGCTCACCGGGCCACCGACGGGCGTGACCGGCGCCGGGGTCGAAGCCGCCGACACCCGCTCGACCACGGCGTCCTGCGGCTCTGCCTGGCGCGGCAGCGGCGGCACGACAGACGGGACGGGTTCAGAGGGCAGCGACAGCGCGCCCGTCACCGGCAGCGCGTCCGTCAGCGGCAGCA
Source organism: Kitasatospora cathayae (assembly GCF_027627435.1). Taxonomy (GTDB): domain Bacteria; phylum Actinomycetota; class Actinomycetes; order Streptomycetales; family Streptomycetaceae; genus Kitasatospora; species Kitasatospora cathayae. Next base: position 1,831,469 of record NZ_CP115450.1, read on the forward strand.
TGGCGTCCGCCGGCTGGGCGTCGCCCCGGCGGGCGGTGTTGCGGAACACCGGCCGGTCCGGGGTGTGGGTGGCCAGGATGACCACGTCCGGCCGTAGCACCGAGTACACCTGCTGGCGCAGTTGCTCGGGGGCGAGCACGTCGCCCGCGCCCGGGCGGCCGCCGTGCAACGCCTCGATCAGGGCGCGGGTGAAGGTGCCGATCTGCTCCGGGTCCGGGCTGACCACCGCCCACAGCGGAATGCCCTCGCTGAGCGGCGAGACGGTGCCCTGGAGGTACGGCCAGGCGTTCTGGTCGGCGCTCAGGTCGGCGATGACCAGGGTCTGCCACTCGGCCGGACGGTGGCCCAGTTCGGCGGCGATGGCCTGCCAGGGCAGTCCGTCCTGCTTGGAGTCGCGCAGGGTGAGCTGCAGCTGGCCGCCGCGCTTGTCGGCGACGACGTGCCCGCCCAGGTGGACCAGCAGCGGTCCGGGGTGCCGGGAGGCGGCGCGCAGATGGGCGAGGACGGTCTGCGGGTCGCTGGCGCCGGGCAGGTGGACGGCGTCCACCGCGTCCGCGGCGAGCAGCACCTGCGGCGAGACGGCGGCCAGCATCGCCGACAGCACCGGCGCCTGGGCGGGACCGCCCCGGCCCCAGGTGCGGCGGCCGGAGTTGCCGTACCCGCCCTCGATCACCAGGATCCGGCCGCGCGGCGCCGCGCCCAGCCCACCGGGGCCCGCGGCAGGAGCCACGGCTGCCGTCGCCGGGGCGGATGCGCCTGCGGCGGGCAGGCCGGTGAGGGTCCATCCGGTGGGTGCGACCGGCGGCGCGGGCGGCAGCGGGGCCGTCGGCACCGGAGCGGGCGGGGCCGGGGGCACCACGGGGGGTGCCGGGGGTGCCGGGGGTGCCGGGGGTGCCGGAGGCGCGGGCGGCGGCTCGTACAGCGCGGCGGGCCCGGGCGGGTGCTCCTCGGCGGGCTGGCGCGCGGGCGGCGGCGGTACGGCGTCCCAGGGGCCCGAGTCCGCTGCCGGCTCGGGACCTCCGGAAACAGCTGTCGTCTCCGCCATCTTCTGGTCACCGCCCCGCCCCGCCGCTTCCACGGCGTCTGATGCCCTTGCCTTCGTGGTGCCTGCCACCACAACCCGTGCGCGCCACCCTACGAGATCCCGGCATGCCCGAGCCAGGCCGGGTGGCCGATCAGCGTGCCACGCCGTCGGCACCGGCCGCTATCGTCCCGTCATGACCGGTTACGGCCCGCCCCTGCTGTTCCTCGACGTCGACGGACCGCTCATTCCCTTCGGCGCCCCGCCCCCGGGCGGCTACCCCACCTACCCGGGCCCGGGTTCCGGGCCGTCCGGCAATCCGCTGGTGGCCCGGGTCGACCCGGGCCTGGGGCGCCGACTGCTGGGCCTGCCCTGCGAACTGGTCTGGGCCACCACCTGGCTGGCGGACGCCAACGACTGCCTTTCGCCCAGGCTGGGGCTACCGCAACTTCCCTACGTGGACTGGCCGGTGGCCGGAGAGTCGGAAAGTGGCGATGGCGATGGCGGTGGCAGTGGCCAACTGCACTGGAAGACCCGCACCTTGGTCGCCTGGGCGGCCGGTCGCCCGTTCGCCTGGATGGACGACGAGATCACCCCGGCCGACCGCCGTTGGGTCGACGCCCACTCCCCCGCCCGCGCCCTGCTCCACCGAATCGATCCCCAAGTCGGCCTCACCGACTCCGACTTCGCCACCCTCGACGCCTGGCTGCGCACGCTCTGACTACACTCCCCCGTCATGGAACTCGTAGCCGCACCGCCGGCCCGCTGGCATCTTCCCCTGCAGGACGGGGCGTTGCTCGAACTGTGGGCGGACGAGTACGGCGTCGAGCACGGGGCGTACGAGTTCAGCGTGCTGGTCCGGGCGACGGAGCAGGAGCAGGCCGAGATCGTGGCCCGGACCCCGGCCGACCCCCGGCGGGTCATGGTGGTGGTGGCCCGACTGCCGACCGGATCCGTCCAGGACGTCCACACGGCCTCCAAGCCCTCGCGCGACGGCGCCTGTGTCTGCCGCCCCTTCTCCTGGGCGGAGTGACCCGTCTCCCGCACGCACGCACCCGCACCCACCCGGTCACCCCCGGCGGACCAGGGGTGACCGGGCGGACGGTCCGCCGCCTTCAGGAGCCGGCGAGCAGGTCGCGCAGCAGGGCGACCGTGTCGGCGTCCAGGTCCCGGCCGGTGCGGCGGCTCAGTGCGTCGAGCCGGTTCACCGCGCGCAGCAGCTGGTCGCGCGCACCGGCCGAGGCGTAGGCGTAGAAGAGGTCCCGGTGCAGGAGTTCGACGTCCGGGGCGACCGCGAGGCCGCGGAAGACGGCCGCCTCGGCGCTGCGGTGGTCGCCGTACTGGAGGCGGCGGGCGGCGAGCTCGTGGGCGGTGTCGACGATCGCGGCGATCATGTCCTGGCGCTCGGACTCGGCCCAGCCGTACGAGGCGGGTGGAGCCTCGGCGAAGGGGGCTCCCCGCACCAGGGCCAGGGCATGGGCGAGGGCGGCGTCGGCGGTGGCACTGGTGCTGCGCATGCCGCGCCGGTAGAGGCTGCGGAACTCGTCCCAGTCGCAGGTGACGGCCGGGGCGAAGGCGTAGCCGTCGGTGGTCTCGGTGGGCAGGTAGGCGCGGCCGTCGGGCGAAGTGCCGAACCAGGCCGCCAGGTCGGCGAGTTTGGCCGGGAGCGGGCTCTTGGCGTCGGGCGCGGTGGGGTGCGGGTCGAGATGGGCGGCGCCCGGGTGGAGGTCGTGGTCGAGCGCGTGGTGGTCGGCGCCCGGGCGCAGCGCGAGGTAGACGGCGAGCTCGGTGAGCCGGGGCAGCGCGCCGGGTTCGACGGCTCCGGGGGTGCCGGCCACGTCGACCGGGCCGAGCAGCCGGATCCGGGGGGCGTTGCGCGGGGTGTGCGCCTCCGGGGAGCGGAGGATGGCGAGCAGGTCGTCGCTGTCGCTGCGGCCGGGGGTGGTCCGGGCGACCGGGGCCGCGGCGGCCGGACCGGGTTCGGCCGGCGTCCCTGGCTCTGCACCGGACGGGGCATCCGAAACGCTCGGGCCGGGGCCGGGCTCCGGCCGGGCCGGAACGCGCGGGTCGACGCCGGTGGGCGCGGGCGCGCTCTGGTGCGTCGGCACGGGCTCGGCGGGCCGTACGGGCTCTGCGGGCTGCGCGGGCGGTATCGGCCCGGCAGGCGGCTGCGGGACCACGGGACGCACGGTCTGAACGGGCTGCGCGGGCCGAACGGGCTGCGCCGGCTGAACGGGCTGCACGGGAAGCACCGTCACCGGGGCGTCCACCGGCGCCGCCTCGGCGGTGGCGGCCGCGTCCTCCGGCCCCGTCCCGGTCGGCTCCGCCACCTCGGCGGGCCCGGCCGGCAGCCGCAGGTCGCGGGTGGCCTCGTCGGCGGGCTGCCCGGTCCCGGTGGCCGCCTGCCGCCCCTGCCCGTTGACGGCGAACCGCGCCGGCCCGGGCACGGGCGCGGGCACCGGCGCGGGCGCCACCGGGTCGGTGCCCGCGAAGGGGCTGGCGCCGGTCCCGATGACCCGGGTCAGCAGCTGCGGCCCGGTCGCCGCGTCCTCCCCCTCCTCCGCCGTCGCGCCCGGAGCGCCGACGGCGGCCAGCACCGGTACGGTGACGGGCAGTTCGGTGGTGTCGGTGTCCTCGTCCGGGTCCGGGTCGAGCCCGGGGCCGTCCAGGGTCCAGGCGGGCGCCGGGTGCTGGGTGGGGTCGTCGGCGACCCGAAGCAGTTCGGTGACCTGGTCGTACTGGTGGTCGTCCAGCCGCTGGAGCTCCACGGTCAGGTGCAGGCCCGGGATGGCGGCCTGGCCGGTGGCCGGCAGGGTCCATCGGGCCACCGGTCCGGTGCCGGGCTCGGGGGCGCGGGTGATGACGGCGACGCAGGTGCGCGGGCGGGCGTCCAGCAGTCGGCCGAGCTCGGCGGGCACCTCGCCGCCGGGTCGCTGGGCGCAGAGCACGATCTCCGGCACCCAGGACTCGTCCGCCTGGCCCCGGCTGCGGGCCTCGCGCGGGCTTGCGGCCTCGGCCGCGATCAGGGTGGCGCGGGCCTTGGCGGTGCGCGGGCCGAGGGCGGCCAGCGCGGCCTCCAGGGTGGGGTGGCGGTGGATCCGCTCGGCGGCCGGTCCGCTGATCGGCACCTCCTCCGCGAGGTCCACCAGGTGCAGGTGGAGCCGGTCGGCCAGCGGGCTGTGGGCGAGCTCGATGGCGAGGGTGCGCAGCACGTCCCGGGCGTCGTCGGGGTGCCCGGACAGGTGGAGCAGCCGGACGGCCTCCAGGTCGGCGAGGACCACCGAGCCGTCCGGCGAGGTGCCGAGGGTGACCAGCGCGGGGTAGGGCGCGGCGGTCTTGCGGGCCTGGGCGGGGCTCAGCACGTCGCCGGACTCCTCGCTGCACCACCAGACGTTGGCGGCGTGCGCGGCGCGGAACGGCGCGATCGGGGTGGCCGGTCCGGACAGGTGGAGTTCGATGGTGTGGTCGGGGGTGATCCGGGCCGCGACGATCGCGGGCAGCCGCTTGCCGCCGCGCACGGTGTTGCGGGCCAGGGTGCGCAGGGCGCGGTCCAGCAGCTCGAGCCCGGCGCGGTCCTGACGGGCCATCAGTTCGTTCTCGAAGGCAGCGGCCTCGGCATCGGGCATTGCGATGCGGTGCCGGGGGCGACGGGCGCGCAGCTGGGTGCCGCGCCGGTAGGCGACGGTGCCGACCATGATGGCGGCGAGCAGGACGCCGACCGTGGAGGCGCCCAGGGCGACGCGGTAGTCGCCACCGGGCGCCCGGGCGGCGTGCGCGGCGGGAGCGGGAGCCGGAGTGTGGGCGGGCACCGGGTTCTGGGACGGGGCCTCGGGCTGGGCCGGGGACGGGGCGGGAGCCGGGGTCCGGGCAGCCGGGACCTGCTCGGGCGCGCCCGACGTCGCGGGCGCCTGCTCGGAACCGGCAGCGGGAGCAGGAGCAGGTACAGGTGCAGGCACAGGAGCCGGCGCGGCCGCCCCCGGTACGGTGAGCACCATCCCCGGCTCCAGCACGTCCGGATCGGTCAGCCGTTCCCCGTCCGGCGCCTGCACGCCCTTGTTCGCCTCGAACAGCTTCGGCCAGGCCTCGGCGTCTCCCAGCTCCCGCTGGGCGATGGCCGACAGGCTGTCCCCGGAGCGGACGGTCACCGTCTTCGGCCCGCCCGCAGCCGGCTCCGTCGCGGACTGCGGCGTCTGCGCCGGAGCCGGTGTCTGCGCCTGCGCCGGAGCCGGTGTCTGCGCCTGTGCCCGGGCGGGAGCCGGCTCCGGGGCCGGGGCGGGGCCCTGCGCGGGCGCCTTCGCCTCGTCCGGCTTGGCGTCCGCCGGCATCAACAGCTCCCAGCCTGGCTGGATCGGCCGTTCCGCGTCGAAGCGCAGGCCGGAATCGTCCATCACCCGGCCGTCGTTGAGCTTGGCGATCTCCACCCACCGCTCCCCGGAGCCCAGTTGGCGCTCCGCGATGGACCACAGACTGTCCGCCGGCCGGCTGTCCCGTACGGTGTAGGTGGGGCGGGGGTCGGTCGCCGGGGCCAGCGCGGGCGCGGGCTGGGCGGCGGGCAGCGCGGCCCGCTGCACGCCCGGGGTCAACTGGGCCTGGGCGGCGGGGGCGTGGGAGGCTCCGGGCGCCGCCGCGAAGGCCGAACCGGCCACCGGCAGCAGTGCGAGCACCGAGCCGACCAGCCCGGCCGCGAGCCGCTGGCTCCAGCCGAAGGCCGGGATCCGGCGGGCGATCCGGCCGCGCAGCTGGGCGGGGACCTCCAGCAGGACGGAGAGCGCGAAGCACGCCCAGGCCAGCCAGCCGACCACCACCAGCAGCCAGAGGAACAGCTGTCCGTCGTCCGGGCTGGTGAGCGCCTCCCCCACCCCGCCGGACGCGACCTCGCCCATCGAGGCGACCGCCTGGGTGCCGTACAGCAGCAGGGCGGGGACGCCGAACAGCAGGGCGAGCAGGGTGACCAGCGCGGCGAGCGCGGTGATCAGCGCGCCGCCGCGGCCGCGTCCGGCCCGGCGTCCGCTCCGGGCGTGCCCCCTCACGGTCGGCGTCCCGCCCTTCCCGGTTCCGGGCCCACCGGTACGGGCCTGGGCGGTACGGGCCTGGTCCTTGGCACGTGGCGCGGCCATCAGTCGGTCTCCGCTTTCTCGACTCCGTGGACGAGGGTCGCACTGCCCTTGCCCGTTACCTTCCGCTGCCCGAGGGCGCCCAGCAGGACCGGCCGGTAGTCGGTCCGCACGGTGACGGTGACGACCTTGCCGCCACCGGAGAACTCGACGTCGTCGACGTGCAGCCCGTACAGCTCCAGGTAGGTCTCGGCGGCCTGCCGGACGTAGTCCTGCTTGACCTTGAAGCCCTTCCCCTGCAGCACGGCCGCCTGGTCGAGCTGTTGTCCGCCGACCCGGGCGGCCTCCTGGGCGTAGGCGTCGGTGCGCTCGGCGACCCGCAGTCGGCCGCCCGCGTCGATCACCAGCGCGATGACGAGCACCAGGTAGGCCGCGCAGATCGCCACGAACAGGGCGACCGCGCCCCGGTCCGGGCGGGGTCCTGGGCGTCGCAGTCGACTCAGCACCCGCATCCCCTACCCCCAATCCGCACGATGTCTCCCCACCGACCCCCCGCCGGGCGCCACTCGGTACCGTTGCGTCATCCCCCGAGCGCTCTCCGCTTGCGTCTCCCCCGCGCGGGCCGTCCCCAATCCCCCTGCCGCGCCCGTTGCGGCCCGCGTGCCGCCCCGTGCCGCCGTCATGTGCCGCGGTAGCGGTCCATCACCGAGATGAACTCCCCGACGAGGTGCTTCGTCACGGGCACCCCGGACGGTCCGCCGAGCAGGTCGGCGAGTTCGACGTCGCAGACCACGGTGACCTTGACGGTCACCACCGGGCCGCCCTCCAGTTGCAACTCGCCCGTGCTGACCCGGACGTCCTGCTCGCGGCAGGAGACGCCCTGCTGGCGCAGCGTCGCCAGGGCGGAGTCCCTGGCGGGCTGGTCCACCCCGGCGACGCTGCGCTGCAGCGAGCCGGTCCGGGCGCCCGCGCGGGCCGCGGCCTCCACCGTGCCCGCCGCGGTCTGCACCCGCCCGGCGGCGATCGCCAGCAGGACCAGTCCGACCACGCCAGGGACGACGATCGCCGCCTCGATCGCGATCCCGCCCCGGTCCGGCCGGCGCGGCCGCCGTCGCCACCCCGGCCGCACGGCGCCGACCGGCCCTCTCCCCGGTCTCACGGCGTCACCACCGGCGGGACGAAGCGCTCGCGCGGCGCCTCGGCGTACTGGCGGACGCTGGGCCCGGTGAGCCCGGGTATCAGCAGCGGGGGCGTCAGTTCCACCGTGACCTTGATCGTCTCGGCCGTGCTGTCTCCCGTTTCCACCCGGTAGCCGTGCACACCCTGCCGGTCCAGGAAGTCCCCGGCCTGCCGCCGGGCGGCCTCCTCCGCCGCCTCCTGCTCCGTGTTCCCCTGCACCCGGCCGGCGTCCACGCCCTCACGGGCGGCGGTGAGCGCGACCTGCCGGTCGTACCAGATCAGCGCGGCCTGGACGACGAGCAGCAGGAGCAGCAGGACGACCGGGAAGACGATGGCCAGACTGATGCTCATCGACCCCCGGTCGCCGCGGCGGCGGAGGAACCCGGTCACTTGGTGGCGCCACCCGCGCCGCCCGCGGCACCCCCGCCGCCGGGCAGGTTCGGGTCCTGCTCGACCTTGGTGACCACCTTGTCCTTCAGCAGGTACAGCGCGGTCGCGACGGCGCCCGCGACGAACACCAACGCGATGATGGCGAGGGCGAGTTCGATGCTGATGGCGCCGCGGTCGCCGCGCGCCCGGGCGGCGCGCAGCCGGCCCAGCCGCAGGGTGAACAGCAGCAGGGCGAACTGCACGGGCAGCAGCACGGGCCGCAGCGCCCGTCCGGCCAGCTGGGCGAGTCTTACGGTCATCGGGGTCTCCGGTCCTGGTTGTTTGGTGTCAGCTGCTCTGTGGCACACGTCAGTTGAGCATCTGGTGGAGCGCCGGAAAGACGATCAGGACGGTCATCAGCAGGGTCAGGGCGGCGCCCGGCGCGACCATCCGCTCGCTGTCGGCGTTGGCGCGGGCGAGATCCTCGGCGAGGAGTTCGCCGCGCAGTCCCTTGGCGCGGGCCCGCAGGGTGTCGTACACGGCGGCGCCGTCGGTGCCGGACAGCCGCATGATGTCGGCCACGTCCTGGAGCGGACTGAGGCCCAACTCCTCGGCCAGTGCGTCGAGTCCGGCCCACGGCGGGAGCCGGTCGGTGGCCGCGCGCTCCAGCGCGTCGCGGATCCGCCGGAACACCGCGCCCTGCCCGACCGAGGCAGCCCGGCGCAGTGCCTCGGCGGGGCCGCAGTCGGCGGCCCGTTCCATCGCGACGAGTTCCAGGTACGCGGCGATGCCGTGCAGGTACTCGGTGCGGGCCTCCTTGGCCTCACCGCGCACCACGGCGTCCGGGACGAACCACAGCAGCGCGGCCAGCAGCGGCCCGGCGACCAGCGGCAGGGCGAAGGGCAGGCCGATGTCCATCAGCACGGCCATCGCGCCCAGGTAGGCGGGCAGCACCAGGCCGAGCGCGGCGAACAGCAGCTTGTGCACCATGAACCGGGCCGGGGTGCGGCCGATCAGGGCGAGTTCGCGACGCGGGATCGACACCCCGCGCAGGGTGAGCGAGCGTTCGCCGATCCGGTCGTACCAGCGCGGCCGCTCGTCCGGGTCCTGCTCGCGGTCCGCGGGGGCGCGGTGCAGCCGGTCCAGTGCCTGGCCGAGGTCCGGCGGCGCGGGCCGCAGTTCGGCGATCAGCAGGGCGAGGCCGCCGGCCGCGACGGCGCCGGCCAGCACGGGCCAGGGGGAGATCACCGGACCTCCCCGAGCCGCTCTACCGGCGCCCGCTCGACCCCGGGGCCGCGGCGCCCGCCCTTGCTGCGCCGGTCCGGGGCGAGCAGCCGGGGCACCGGCGGGTGCGAGGCCAGGGCCCGCATCCAGGCGATGATCGCGACGAACAGGGCGGCCACCACGGCGAGCACGACCTGGCCGAGGAAGGTCCCGTACGGGCGGGTGTACTCGGTGTTGAAGGAGCCGACCGTGACGACCAGCACGATGATGCCGACCAGCCAGCGGATGGTGGTGCGGTGCTTGGCCCGGTCAGCCTCGATGGCGCGGCGCTGGCGGACCTCCTCGCGCACCGAGTCGGCCATGTCGGAGAGCGTCCGGGCCAGGCCCGGGCCGCTGTCCCCGGCCCGCAGCACCAAGGCGGCGAGCACCTTGTCGGCGGTGGCGTCGGACAGGCTGTCGGCGAAGGCGTGCAGCGCCTCCTCGGGCCGCCAGCGGGCCTGCAGCCGGGCGGCCAGCTCGCCGATCTCGTCCTCCAGGGCGGCGGGGGCGGTGCGACGGCTGGTGACGATGGCCTGATTGAGGCCGACGCCGAGCAGCAGCACGTCGGCGATCCGCTGGGTCCACTCGGAGAGTGCCTCCAGCCGCTCGATCCGGTGGGTGTCCGGGCGGGTGGTGTCGAACAGCCAGGGCAGGCCGAAGACGGCGAGCGGCACCAGCAGGGCGGTCAGCGGGATGCCGGTGAACAGCCAGGCCAGCGGCGCGCCGACGAGCGCGAGCGGCAGCTGGATCCGGCGCAGCCGCACCATCCGCAGCGAGGCCGCGCCGGGGGCGCCGTACCAGAAGACGTGGGCGCGGCTCGCCAGCGGGTTGTCCCGGCGGGCGGGCCCGTCGTCCTCGTCGGCGGGCTCGCTGCCGCGGGCCCAGGCCACCAGGGCGACCAGGCCGCCCGCGAACGCCAGCCCGCACAGCGCGAAGAGCAGCATCACCGCGCGCCACCGCCGATCCGCAGCTGCAGCGGGGTGGCCCAACTCCCGTACCGGGACCCGAGCAGCGTGGCGTCGAAGCCGGCCCGGCGCAGGTCGTCCAGGCACTGCGGCGGGGTGTGCGGGACGGCGCGCGGCTCGCCGAGGTCCGGCCGGGGGCCGAAGACGGTGTTCAGCGCGGGCCGGCCGCTCTCGCCCAGGCCGGTGACCTCCAGGACGTGGGAGACGAAGCGGTGCCGGCGGCCGCCGACGGCGGTCTCGTCGACCATGCTGACGTGCACGATGAGGTCCAGGGCGTTGGCGGTGAGCCGGTAGGCGAGCGCGTCGGTCATGTGCGAGCCGTACTCGAGGCAGAGTTCGGCGATCCGGTCGACCACCATGTGCGGGCCGCGGGCGTGCAGGGTGCACATCGAGCCGCCCTCGCCGTTGGTCATGACCCGCAGCATCGGGACGACCTCGCCGGAGCGGACCTCGCCGACGATGATGCGCGAGAGCGTCATCCGCAGCGCGGCCGGGATGAGGTCGCCGATGCTCAACTCCCCGGCCGGTCGGCCCTCGACGCGCTCGCCGTTGCCCTCGCGAGCCTCCATCGGGACGACCTGGCGCAGGTGGCCGAGGGTGTGCAGCCAGAGCTCGAACTCCGACTCCAGGGTGCCGATCCGCTCGTCCGGCGGGATCTCGGCGGCCATCGCGCGCAGCAGGCTGGTCTTGCCGACGCCCTGGGTGCCGGTGATCATCACGTTCTTCCGGGCCCGGATCGCGGCGGCCAGGAAGGCGGCCAAGGTGGCGTCCAGGGTGCCGAGTTCGACCATCTCGGGCAGCGTCGCCGAGGCCACCCGGTGGCGTCGGATCGCCACGTACGGGCGGGGCGTCACCTCGGTGAGCGCCTGCAGGCGCATGCCGCCCTCCAGGCGCAGCGCGAGGGTCGGGCTGGCGGTGGACAGGCTGCGCTCGCCGCCGCCGTGCTGGCGGGCCAAGTCCTGCAGCAGTTCGACGAGTTCGGCGTCGCTGTCGGCCACCGGCGGGACCTGGCGCAGGGGTTGGTGCACCTTGGAGACCCAGACGTCGTCGCAGCCGTTGATCAGGATGTTCTCGATCTCCGGATCGTCCAGGTAGGGCTGGAGCCGGCCGGCCCGGAACAGCAGGTCGAAGACGGCCTCGGCGAGGGCGCGGTCCTGCTCCCGGGTGGGCGGGATGCCGTGGGTCTGCGCGTAGGCGTCGGACCAGCGGGCGACCGACTCCTCGATCAGCGCCCGGCCGCGCTGGCGGCGGGTGGCGCGGTCCGGCTCGGCCCCGGAGGCGGTGGTCAACCGGGTGATCTGCTGGTGCAGTTCGGCCGCGACCTGGCGCTTGAGCTCGCGCGCGACCTGCGGGTCGACGGCCGGCCGGGTGGCGGCGCCGCGCAGGTCCAGCGAGGGCAGCTGGGAAGGCACGGCGGTGGGGCCGGCGGCGGGGGCGGCAGCCGGGGGGACGGGCCCCGGGGGGACTGAGCCCAGCACGACGGGCTGCGGCGCGACCGGGCCGGGCCGGTACGCCTGCGACTGCGCTTGTGATTGCGGCTGCGGCTGCGGCTGCGGCTGCGCTTGTGGCTGCGCGGCGGTCGGTACCGGCGCGGCCCAGGGCAGGGCGGCCGGGTCGGCCGCCGGGCGCTGGTGCAGGGGGCTACCGCGCACGGAGCACCTCCCCGGGGTTGTACGGGTACTGGTCGTCGCTCTGACTGTTCGTCACCATCGGCTGCTGCAGTTGGTACTGGCCGTCCTCGTCGGTCGGTCCCGCCGCCTGGACGTGCGTCTGGACGTGCGCCGGGAACGGCGCCGGGGCGGCGGGCTGGGGCGCCAGTCCGGCCAGCGGTGCGACCGGGCCGGTGGTGATCACCGGCGGGGTGTACGAGGGCGACTCGTCCTCGCCCTGGCCGTAGGCCGCCTGCGCGTGGGCGGCCGGGCCGTGGCTGGACTGTCCGTAGCCGGGCTGGGCGTAGCCGGCCTGCCCGTGGCCCGGCTGCCCGTGGGCGGGCTGCCCGTACGGCGCCGGCCCGGGTGCCGGCGACGCCTGCGGCACCGCGACGGTCGGCGCCGCCACCGGCACGGGCGCGACGGGCCCGGGCCCGCCCGGCGCCCCGAGCTGGGCGGGTGGCGCGGGCGCGGGCACGGGCGCCGCCGCGGGCGCCGGGTTCGGCGCGAGCCGCTGCCGTCGGCGGCGGACCAGCAGCTGGATCTCGTCCGCCGCCGACCGCGCCGTGCGCATCAGTTCCGAGCGGATGAACCGCCGGTCGCCGGTGTCCCCGCCGTCGGACAGCACCCGCGCGGTGCGGGTGGCGTGCGGCAGCACCCCGAGCAGCGGCAGGCCGAACTCACGCGACACCTCGGCCCCCGAGTACGGGCCCTCCGCGACCAGCAGCAGTCCGAGCGCGTCGGTCCCGGTCCCGGCGGCGGCCAGGTCCTCGCCGAGCGCGGCGAGCCGGGGGCGGGCCGCGCTCAGCCCGCGCAGCGTGCTGCGGACGGTCACCGCCACCACGTCCGCGCGGCGGGCCAGCACCGCACTGGTCCCGGCGGCGCCGGAGCGGCCGAGGTCGACGATGACGTCGTAGCCCTGCTGCTCGATGCCGTGCAGCAGTTCGGCGAGCGGCTCCCAGGTGTAGGCGAGGCCGGGTGCCTGGGCCGGGTCGGTGAGGCCGGGCAGCAGCAGCCGTTCGGCGTTGCCCTCGGGCGAGAGGTCGATCAGCTGCTCCCAGATGGTCTGGGCGAGCAGCCCGCGCCGGTCGGCGACGGCCAGGTTGCGCAACCCGTACACCGCCTCGACCCGGCCTTCCAGGGCGCCGGCGAGCACCGCGCCGCCGTCCGGGTCGGCCTCGACCAGCAGGATCCGCCGGCCGGGCTGGAGCGGCCAGGCCAGCAGCAGTGCGAGGGCCGTGGTGGTGGCACCGGGCGCGCCCGGGCCGCCGACCACGGCGATCACCGCCATCAGGCGCCACCCGTTCCGGCCGGAACCGACGGCGAGCCGGCTCCGCCGGAGGGCGTCGCGCCGGTGGGGGCGGCCGAGGAGGAGGCCGGGGTGCCGGCCCCGGCCGGAGCGGACCCGCCCGCGGCGGTCCCGCGGGGGGCCAGCAGCACCTGGATCCGCCCGCCGGCCACCCACTGCGCCAGCCGGGGCCCGTCCGCCGAGCCGACGGCCACGTCGATCACCTGGCTGCCGTCGGTGTCCACCCGGCCGACCGTGATCACCGTCGCGGCCAGCGAGTCGGGCCGGCCGTTGTCGGGGGTGTTGACCACGACGATCTGCACCCCGGGCTGGAGTCGGCTGGCGGGCAACTGGGTGCGCTTGGCCGACACGCCGACGACGATCTGCCCGGGTTGCACGGACAGGCCCTGCGCCAGGTCCGAACTCGTCAGCATGGAACCGCGCTTGAGGTCGGTGGCGGCCCGCATGCCGACCGCCTTGGCCCGGTCCTGGGCGGAGACCGGGTGCAGCGCCGGGTCGCCGGCGATCCGGGCCACCACCAGGTCGTCCTCGGTGATCACCTGCCCCCAGGGCACGTCCCGGGCCAGCGCCAGCACCGCGACCCGCTGGCCGGTGCTGTTGTAGAGGGCGGCGCCGCCCAGCCCGCCGGCCGCGATCAACGCGACCGCCATCGCCAGCACGGCGGGGCGCCGCCGCCGGGCCCGCATGGTCCGGCCGGGCGCGTGCGGCACCGCCCGGCCCCGGCTCCGGCCGCCGCCCTGGTCCTGCTGCTCCGGCAGCGCCACGGACACCGCGGCGCCCGCGGGCGTGCCGGATCCCGGCGTCGCGAATGTACGGTTCTCCACCGGGTTCCGCCCTTCCCTCGTTCGCTTTCCGGCTCGTCAGTGACCGAACTGCCGTCGTGGCACCGTCAGTTGAGAACCTGCACCTCAGCGACCTGGACCGCGAAGGGGTCGCTGTCCTGCGGCGGCATCGCGATCGTGTACTTCTCCGGGTTCGGCCCCGTCACGACCACGTCGGCCACCCAGTGCGTCGACACCGTGGCGGTGAAGACGCCGTTCTTCCTCGTGCCCGAGCCGACCGCGAACTCGTAGCCGCAGTCCGGGGACTTCTGCGCGCCGTACTTGGGGTCGTACGGCGTCCCTGCCGTCGCGCACTCCTTGCTGCCGCCGGTGCCGAAGTCCCAGGTGGCGCCGGTCAGTCGGGCCGTGACGGTGACGGTGACGCCCCCGGACGCCGCGTTCCCCGGCTTGGGTGGCGTCGCGTTCTCCGCCCAGAGCCACACCGGCGCGTTGACCACCGCCGTTCCGCCGGGCGCGATGCGGCCCACCGGCGCCGGGAGGCGGACCCTGTCCTTCGCCTCCCGCTTGAGCTCCGCCACGCTCTTCACCCGCTGCCCGGTGGGCACGAACACGAACTGGGCGCCGTCCTGGCCGCCACTCGTCTGCGGGCAGACCTTCGAGTAGATCGAGCCGTCCGTGGGCTTGTTGGTGCCCCAGGCCGGGTCGTCGGCCGGGGGTTGCTTGTCCAGCTCGCGGTAGTAGCAGCCCTCCCCGCTGTCGAACGAGCCCCACTGCGGGTCGTAGCACGCCCACTGCACCCCGTGGTAGCTGCACAGTTCCGAGCCGCCGTCCGACCCTCCGCCGCTACCGCCCGGATTCGCGGTGGAGGTCGTTCCACTCGAATTGGCCTGCGCGCAGATCACGTTGGGGAAACACTGTTCGGCCCCGCCGCTCGGCGGTTCGTCCGCCGTCGCCGTCACCGCCGAGGACAGCAGCAAGCCCGCCGACAACGATGCGACGGCCGCGAACCGTCCGGCCGGTTTCCGCGCGTTCAGCATGTCCGGTCCACCTCCCGAGTGAACTCGTAGATCAGCCAATGTGCTTGGAACCTGCGCAGGGAAGCGGTCGCGACGTACCGGTTCAAGCGCCCGCCCGGATCCTTCACCGCTCCGGTGGCGGCATCGACACGATGCCAGTCCGAGAGATCGACGCAGTCCTCGATCACGGCGGTCTGCGGATCGGCTTTCAGATCAATCGCCTTCACCACCGCGGAATTGTGCGGCGTTCCGGTCATCACCACTTTGGCGTCGTGGAGTTGGCGCAGGCCGACCAGGGTGTCGGACAGGGCCCGCCCGGAGGAGTAGCGCTCCAGCGCCGATCCGTCCGAATCCGTACGCCCGAATGCCTCGGCCTGGGACTGCCACCAGTCCTGATACGTCTTCACCGCCAGTCGCGCCATGGCCCCTTCCGGGCCGTCGGTCGGCGCGATCGTGGCGTTTACCGAACCACCCGAAGGAGTTAACGGACCCACTCCCGCAACCGTGGGCGCGGGCGACCCGAGGCGATCGACGGAACCACTCGCACCACCGCTCGCACACGCCCCGAGCAGCAACACCAGAACCGCCCCGCCAGTCCCAACCGCCCCAGGGCGCAACACATTTCCGCGCTGCCGCATCGCCCCACCTCGTCGCGACCGAGCCGATCCGTGATCCACGGCCGCCAGGAGAATTCCGCCGTCCCGCCGATGTTTCCGTTGGGGATCGATTCTTCGCCAACCCACCCCATCACGGCAACACCTCAGGCCCCCTGACCTTACGCGGAAGGCGGTTCCGTCGGGGCACTTTCCCGCCACAGAACGGCCAACAGTTCTTCGGAAAGCGACAATCCGGCCAATGCGCCCCGAACCGCGGCGCGATTGCGCAGCAACAGGCGCCCACCGTGCGGCGGAACGAGCAGGCGCGCGCCCGGCGCACCCGAACTACCGGACGGATCACCGCCGTCGAGCAGCCCGGCCACGGCGGGCTGGAGGTCCAGCGGGGCGACCGCCGCGGGGGCTCCCGGGACGCCGTGCCGCAGGACGGTGGTGAGCGCCCGGCTGAACGAGCCCTCGTCGCCCGGCAGTACGGCGTCCCGGCCGCGTCTGCCCGGGGCGTACCGGCCGATCCGGCCCCACAGCGGGACCCTGGAGTAGCTGAGCAGCTCGCCCGCACTGTCCTCGCCGGTGCGTTCCAGTGCCGTCCAGGTGTCCCGGTCGGCCACCGCGTCGACCAGCAGCAGCGCCTCCTCCTGGTCGCCGTGCACCATCGCGCTGACCACCCAGTCCCAGGCCAGGCCGCGCCGGTAGGCGTTGTCGGGGGTGCTGCCGCCGGCGACCAGGGCGAGCCGGCGCCCGCGCGGGTCGGCCACCAACTGGCCGACCAGGCAGACCACCAGCCAGCGGCCGGGGCGCTGGGCGGCGTCCCGCACGGCGGTGAGCATCGCGTTGGCGTCCGCGTCCGGCGCCACGGCACTGACCCGGCAGCCCGCCGCGCCGGTGTCGAAGCACATCCCGGGCAGCACTTCGGCCAGCAGCCGGGCACCCGCCGGTGCGTGCGCCGAACCGCCGAAGGCCCGGTCGGGCCCGCCGTCCGCCCCGATCACCACCAGATCGACTCCGCCGGCCATCCGTCCGCCCCCTCCTCCGCCCGCCCCTCCACCGATCCCGCCGCCGGGCAGGCTACCGCTCCGGGCGGGCGCCGACGGGGCTCCCGGCCCGTCGGCTCAGGGACCATGGGCCCTATCGGCGCCCGCGCCGACCGACGACGATCGGACGCATGGAGCGTGAAGACCGTGTGGAGACCCTGAGCGAGGCCGAGTGCCTGCGGCTGCTCAGCACCGTGCCCGTCGGGCGTGTGGTGTACACCGAGCACGCACTGCCGGCCGTCCTGCCGGTCTCCTTCGAGGTCCTGGAGGGGCGCCTGGTGCTCGCCGTGCGCCGGGGAAGTGCCACCGCGCGCGGGCTCGACGGCACGGTGGTGGCCTTCCAGGCGGACCTGCTGGACCCGGTCACCCGCACCGGGTGGAGCGTGCTGGTGCACGGCCGGGCGGACGCGGTCAGGGACCCCGAGCAGGTGCGCCGCGCTCTGCGGTCCGGACTGCGACCGTGGGTGGGGGATCCGGAGCCGCTGTTCATCGCGCTGGTGCCGGAGCTGGTCAGCGGCCGCCGGCTGTTCCCGACCGGGCGGGGCGGGCCGGGGCAGGGCGCCCTGGGGCAGGGAACAGTGGGCCAGGGGGCATCGGGGCAGGGGAGATCCGGACAGGACGCCGTCGGGCGGCCGCTGCTGCGGCCCTGAACTGACGTTTCGCGTTCCGCTCCTGACAGGTACCGGTGGGTAGGCATACGCTTCCGGCGTCCTGCCCCTCCCCGGGGCCCGTCCCCCCTCCAGGAGCGCACCGTGACGACCTTCGCCTCCCTCTCCGACCTGACCGCCGCCGTCGGCACCGAACTGGGCACCAGCGAGTGGCACACCATCGACCAGCGGAAGATCGACCTCTTCGCCGAGGCCACCGGGGACCACCAGTGGATCCACGTGGACCCGGAGCGGGCGAAGGAGAGCCAGTTCGGCTCGACCATCGCGCACGGCTACCTGACCCAGTCGATGATCCCGGTGCTGGCCAAGGAGTGCTACGCCGTCGAGGGCGTGCGGATGGCGCTGAACTACGGCTCGGACAAGGTGCGCTTCCCGGCCCCGGTGCCGGTGGGCACGGCGATCCGGGCCACCGCCGAGCTGCTCTCGGCCACCGAGGTCCCGGGTGGGGTCCAGGCGGTGGTGCGGTTCACCATCACCAGCGAGCAGAGCGCCAAGCCGCACTGCGTCGCGGAGGCGATCACCCGCTTCTACGCGTAGCGGCGGGCGCCGGGGGCGGGGGCGGCGCGCGGCTGGGCGGGCCGGGTCGGGCGGGGCGGCGCGCCGCCGGGCGGGCCGGGTCGGGCGGGGCAGAACCGGGCAGACCGGGGCAGGTGTCGGGTACCCCGATTGGACCGCGCCGGGCCCTCCACCGGGTCCGAACGGCCCACGGCGAGTAACGTCCGACGAGATGGTTGTCGTACTTCAGCGGCCTCATGAGCCCCGGAGTACGCGCCGTGGGCCTGCCCGGTAGCCGTGACCGTCCCTGGAGGAGCCGTGCCCCGCCCCGCCCCGTGGTTCTCCCGTCTCGTCGGTCTGACCTCGCAGTTCGCCCCGCCGCCCGCCGGGCCCGCCACATCCGACCGCGCCGGCCTGAAACCCGTGCCCGGCAAGCCCGCCGTCCCGGTGCGGGCCGTGCCGGAGCGGGCCGTTCCCGGCCTGGCCGGGCTGTCCCGCGCCGCCTGGCACCGGGTCCGCACCGATGCCTTCGGGGCCGAGCCCAAGGGCGAGCGGCTGGCCCGGATCCGCCGCTCGCCCCAGTTCGTCGACGGCGCCTTCCGCAACCCGGTGCCGACCCGCCGCCTGGTCTACGAGCGAACCCCGCTGGAGATCACCCGCGCGCAGCTGACCGCGGACAAGACCCGCCGGGCGCCGGCCGCCGCGGTGCCGGTGCACCGGCTGCTCCCGGTCGACCTCGCCGTCCCGCCCGCCTCCGGGCTCCGGCTCACCTGGCTCGGGCACGCCACCGTGCTAGCCGAGATCGGCGGACGGCGCGTCCTGCTCGACCCGGTCTGGGGCGAACGCTGCTCACCGTTCGACTGGACCGGACCCAAGCGGCTGCACCCGGTGCCGCTGCCGCTGTCCGAACTCGGGCCGGTGGACGTGGTGGTGATCTCGCACGACCACTACGACCACCTCGACATGCGCACCGTGCGGGCCCTGATCGGCAGCGGCACGGTGTTCGCCGTACCGCTCGGGGTCGGGGCGCACCTGGAGCACTGGGGGGTGCCGGCCGGGCGGATCGTCGAACTGGACTGGTGGGAGTCGGCCGAGGTCGCCGGGCTGACCCTGACCGCCACGCCCGCCCGGCACTACTGCAGCCGCGGTCCGCGCACCAGCACGCTGTTCCTGTGGGCGTCCTGGGTGGTGGCGGGCGGCGGCCACCGGATCTTCCACAGCGGGGACACCGGGTACTTCCCCGGCTTCGCGGAGATCGGGCGCCGGCTCGGACCGTTCGACGCGACGATGATGCAGGTCGGCGCGTACAGCGAGTTCTGGCCGGAGGTGCACATGACCCCCGAGGAGGGTGTGCGGGCGCACCTGGACCTGGGCGGGGAGCTGATGCTGCCGATCCACTGGTGCACCTTCAACCTGGCGCTCCACCCCTGGGAGGAGCCCGCCGAACGCGTGGTCACCGCCGCCCAGGCGCTCGGCGCCCACCTCGCCGTCCCCCGCCCCGGCAAACCCTTCGAGCCCGCCGACCCGCCGGCGCTGCGGCTGTGGTGGCGCGCCGTCGCGGCCACGCCGCGCGGCATCGAGCCGCTGGTCGCGGAGGGGGCGGAGGTGCGCGAACAGGTGACGGGTGTCAGCGAACAGATTTCAAACTCTGTCAGCTGAAATCTGTTCGCTGAAAGCTGTCACCCGTCATCTGTTCGCCGTCATCTGTTCGCCGTCACCCGAGCCCAGCCGCCCCTGCCCCGACGCCCCGTTCAGCCCGCGAGGACGTCCCGCAGCGCCCGGGAGCACCTCCGGGTCCGCGCCCGGCCGGACCCGCAGCAGGGCCGTGCACAGGTCGACCTGGCCGGGGGGTGGCGCCCGCCGCCTGGTACCCGGCGAGCCGCTCGACCAGCGCACCCGGCTCGATCGCCCCGGTGGCGTCGGTCGGGGTGACGAGCAGGTACGGCGGCACGTTGGGCGGCGACCTGCCAGGCGGCCTCCTCCAGCCGGAGGGCGAGGACGGTCCCGTGCGCGCTGGCGAGGACGGCGCCGTGCGCGCTGGTACGGGCGGTGCGCAGCGGGGTGCGGTCGGTGCCGCCGAGGGCGTCCCAGAGCCGGCGCGGCGGCGTCTCCCCCGCGACCGCGGCCACCACGAACAGCACCTCACGAGGTGTGCAGTCCCCCCATTGCGCGGCTCCCCGCCAGGGTGGGTCAGACGGACCGGCTCCAGCGCCTCGACCAGCCCGGCACAGTCGAGGTGGGCCTGCCGGACCAGCCCGTCCAGTACCCGTTCGAAGGCGGCGACCTCGGGCTCGCGGGCCGCGAGCAGCGCGGAGAGTTCCTCGGCCGGCTCGGCCGCCGAGCCGATCGGTGCCCGGCCGGGCGCGGCTCGGCCACCGACGGCAGGATCTCGTCCCACCCGGTGTCCCGCGGATGCGCCTGGGCCCCGAGCGGGCCGGCGCCGCCGGGGGTGGCCGGGTCGAGGGCTCCGGCCGGCGGCGCCGCCCAGGACGGCCGACGGTCGCAGATAGCCGTACGCGTGTGCGGATTGCGTCGTGCGGAGCACGCTAGGTGACGGGTCTGACGGTTCGTCGGGCCGGCGCCGGGATGAAACATGTTCTACCAACTGGAAGCGTTACCCAGGTCACACCGCCACACGGTTGGCTTCTGCCACTATGGGCGCGTGACCGACCTGACAGAACAGCAGAGAACGATCGAGCAGGTGCCCGGCCCGGCCGCCCGGTTCGCCGAACTGCTGGAGATCGAGCAGCTGGACGAGAACACGTTCCGGGGCCGCTGCCACGCCGGCGCCCCGATGCGCGCCTTCGGCGGCCACGTCGCCGCCCAGGCCCTCGCCGCCGCCGGACGCACCTGCGCCGGAACGCGCGCGGTGCACTCGCTGCACGGCTACTTCACGCTGCCCGGCGAGCCGACCCGGTCGATCGACTACCAGGTCGAGCGACTGCGCGAGGGCTTCACCTACGCCACCCGCCAGGTCCGGGCGGTGCAGGGGCAGAAGGAGATCTTCAATCTCACCGCCTCCTTCAAGCTCCCCGAGCCGGACTCCGGCGACCGCCACCGCGAGATGCCCCCGCTGCCCGGCCCGGAGACCCTGCCCGACGCCTTCTCGCACTGGGACGAGGAACAGCGGACCGCGATCAGGAGCTCCGACGGCTTCCGCGACCTCGAACTGCGCTTCGTGCCGCCGGACGCACCGGGCGTGCCGTCGGCCGTCCCCGGGATGCCGCAACAGTTCGTCTGGCTGCGCATCGCCAGCCCGCTGCCGGACACCGACCCGCTGCTGCACACTTGCGCGCTCACCTATCTGTCCGACCTGACCCTGGCCTCCACCGCCGGCCTGCACGAACAGCCGAACTTCTTCCAGCGCCTCGAACCGCCCCGACTGCTGATGGCCTCGCTGGACCACGCGATGTGGTTCCACCGCCCGTTCCGGGCCGACGAGTGGCTGCTGTTCGCCCAGCGCAGCCCGTCCGCCTCGGACGGCCGCGGCCTGTCGCTCGGCGAGTTCTACGACCGGGAGGGCCGGCTGGTCGCCTCGGCCGTCCAGGAGGCGCTGATCCGCAGGCTGACGTAGCGGCTCCGGCGCTCCGGCGGCCGCCCGGAGAGCCGCCGGACGCCCCGCGCGCCCCCGGAAGAACCGGGGTTGCCGCCCGGCGAACGGAGGGGGGCCGGTCGGCGTCATACTCCTGAGCGGCCCCGGCCCGTATCATGGTGCGGGTGACCAAGGTTGACCTGTCACCACGGCCGGTGGAGGCGATGTCTCCGCGTCAGCTCGAACGCCGCGAAAGCCTGATCGCGGCCGCGCTCGCCCTGGTGAACGAGATCGGCGTCGAGCGGCTGCAGATGAAGCAAGTCTGCGAGCGGTCCGGAGTCGCCCTGGGGACGGCGTACCGCTACTTCTCCTCCAAGGACCACCTCCTGGCCGCGGCGATCGCCGAGTGGCACCGGCTGCTGCTGGCGGACCTGGTGGCCGAACTGCGGGGGCCGCGCGCCGGGCTGGGGGCCACGGACCGGGCGGTGCGGTTCGTCCGGGGCGGGATGCGGGCCTACCAGCGCCAGCCCGAACTGGCCCGGCTACGGGTGGCCGTCGCCGCCTCCACCGATCCCTTCGCCAGCGAGGCCCTGCAGGGCATGGCGCGCGCCGACAGCACCGCCCTCCAGGCGGTGACGGCCGAAGTGCCCGCCGCGGCCAGTGACCTGGTGCGGCACATCGTCGTCCACGCCTGGCAGGGCGAGCTGACCGCCTGGGTCACCGGCCGCACCACCCTCGGGGACGCCCGGCGGCGGCTGGAGGACGTGGTGCGGCTGGTGCTGACCCCGTACGAGACCCACTACCCGGCCCCGTACGAGGTCCAGTCCACCGGTTGAGCCGGTCCCGCGGCCCTTCCCGACGGTGCGCGCTCAGACCACCGTCACCGGGTGCGCCACCACCGCGCCGAACAGGTAGCCCTCACGGTTGAAGGCCTCCCGCTCGGGCTGGGTGACGCCCCGGCGGTCCGTCGCGCGGGCGCGCAGCTCGTGACGGCCGGGCCGCTCGGGGCGCCAGAGGATGCTCCAGCGCGTCCAGTCGCCGGCGCACGGCTCGTCGGACAGCTCGGCGGGCCGCCAGCTCAGGCCGCCGTCGGTGCTCACCTCCACGAGGTGCACCGGCGCCGTGCCGGACCAGGACCGCCCGTGCAGCCGGTGCTCGCGCCCGGCCGCCAGCCGCGCGCCCTCGGCCAGTTCGAACGCGGACTTGACCACCTGGGTGGTGAGCGCGGCCCCGCCGCCGGGCGGGTGGCCGGGGCCGAACATCCGGTAGAACTCGGTGTTCCAGGGCGAGTGGAGCGGGTGGTCGGCGACCTCGATGCTGCCGACCCACTTGATCGAGGCGATGCCGACCCAGCCGGGCACCACCAGCCGCACCGGCGCGCCGTGATCGGGGGTCAGCGGCTGCTCGTTCATCTCGTACGCGAGCAGCGTGTCGTCCAGCGCCTTGGCGATCGGCAGCGGGCGGCGCACCGGGCCGTGGTTGGTGGCGCCGACGACGTAATCCGGGTCCAGGCCGGTCGGCAGCACGTCCACCGCGCCGTCGGTCAGCCCGGCGGCCCGCAGCACCTCGGCCAGCCGGACGCCCCGCCAGCTCGCCGAGCCGATGCTGCCGAGCGTCCACGGCGTGCCGGGGGTGTGCCGGCCCTGCTGGCGGTGGAAGTAGCTGCGGCCGTTGCCGGCGCACTCGATCACCGCGTGGATCCCGGTGGCGGGCAGCGCGCGCAGGTCGTCGAGGGTGAACTCGACGGCCCGCTCCGGTGCCGGGGCACCGCGCAGGCCGCTGCCGAACAGCTTCAGCCGCCAGCCGACCGGATCGATCAGCGGAGTGCTGGTGTGGTTGCGGACGAAGAACCGTTCCACCGGGACGTGACGGCCGAAGGCGGCCTCGCCGTCGGCGTCGCGCAGCGCCTCCCACCGCATCTCGGCGTTGGTGTCGCGCTGGATGAACCACTGGGCAGGCAGCGGTTTGACGATTCCGGGCGAGCTGACGATTCCGGGCGGGTTGACGCTTCCGGGCGGGTTGACGCTTCCGGACACGGGCCTGGGCACCTCCTCGGCGGCCGCCCGGCCCGGGGCGAACACCGGAGCGGCCGTCGCGGGCACGGCGAGCGCCCCGGCGGCGGAGCGCGGCGGCATCCGGACGGCACTGTCCGGATGGCGCTCCACACCCCAGCGTAGGGGCTCCGGCGCGTTCCGTGACCGGGACGGACGTCCGGGCCTTCCGTTTGACCTTCTCACCGGTGTGAATACCTAGCGTTCCCGGTGTCGGAACGAGCGCCGCTCGAACGGGCGGCCCATCCGACTGGGCAGCCCGTCCCACCGGGCGGTCGGTCCGGCTGAGTACGCCACGCCGTCCCACCGATCGGATCCCACCGACCAAGCACCGAGGAGCACCCGTGCCGTCCACCACCCCCGCCTTCGCCCCGCTCGCCCGGATCGTCCAGGGCTCCGGCCCCGGCCTGCTGCTCGCCCACGGCGCCGGCGGCAGCGCCCGGGACAACTGGGGCCCGCTGCTGCCCGACCTCGCCGCGCACCGCACCGTCGTCGCGCCCGACTACCCCGGCTCCGGCGACAGCCCGTACGAGCCGGGCGAGCCGACCCTGGACGAGTACGCCGACCGGCTGGTCGCCGCCGCCGACGAGGAGGGCCTCGACCGCTTCGACCTGGCCGGCTTCTCGCTGGGCGCCGCCGTCGCCGTCCGGATCGCCACCCGCCACCCCGAGCGGGTCCGCTCGCTGCTGCTGATCGCGGGCCTGGCCGGCGGTTCGGCGCGGCAGAGCGCGCTGGCCGAGCTCATGGTCCGGCTCCGCGACCGGCCCGCCGAGCTCGCCGACCTGATGCTCACCGTCGTCCTCGGCCACAGCTGGGTGGACGCGCTGCCCGCCGACCGGTTCGCGGTGCTGCGGGAGGGGCTCAGGTCCCCGCTGCCGGCCGGTTTCCCGCAGCAGTTCCGGCTCGCCGCCCGGACCGACGTCCGCGCCGAACTGGCCTCGATAGCCGTGCCCACACTGGTCGTCAGCACCGTCGAGGACATGCTCGTCCAGCCGTCCCAGCACCGCCTGCTGGCCGAGGGCATCCCCGGCGCCCGTTTCGTCGAACTCCCCGGCGGGCACCTGCCGATGGTCGAGGCTATGCCCCAACTGCGCGAGGTGGCAATGGAGTTCGTGAAGGACTGACCCGGGATTCCGGGATGGGAGGGCCAGCGTGCCCGGGAACACCCTGCCGGCGGCCCGCGTTGGCCCGATCATGCGCATCGGAGAACTCGCACGCCTGACCGGGGTGTCCGCCCGCCTGCTCCGCTACTACGAGGAGCAGGGCCTGCTCCGGCCCGCCCGCACCACGGCCGGCTACCGCGAGTACGACGAGGAGGACACCGTACGGGTGTGGCAGATCCGCAGCCTGCTCGCGGCCGGCCTGCCCACCCGGGTCATCGCCGAGATCCTGCCCTGCGCCACCGGCCCGACGCCGGCCCTGACGGCCTGTCCGGACCTGCTCGCCACCCTGCGCGGCGAACTCGCCGACCTGGACGCCCGGATCGACGACCTCACCCGCAGCCGCCTTGCGCTCTCCCACTACCTGGCGACCGCGCACGCGCCGAGCGCGGAGCAGGCGGCCTGACCGCCGGGCGTGATCGCCGGGGCGGGTCGGCGAGGCGGGCCACCGGGGCGAGTCGGTCGGCGAGGCGCGCCCGACGGGGACCAGGTCCCACCCGCCGAGCGCGGACGGCCCCGCTGACCAGCGCGTACGCCCCGGCCGCGGGTCGGGTGGGGCGTACGCGGCCAACCGACGCCCAAGCCCCGCCCGTTCTTCACCCGCGCGTACCGACCGTTCACACCGCCCTGGAACCCTTCCTGTCATGAACGCCAGCCCTCAGGCGCCCTACCAGGAACCGCGCTTCCCGCTCCCCCAGCGCCACCGTCGCCTCCTCGCCTGCACCGCCGTCCTCGCCTCCATCGCCCTGGGCACCCTCGGTGTCGGCGCCACCGTGGAGACCGTCCGGCAAGGCCCGCTCGCCACCACCACCGCGAGCAAGTAGCCGCCCGCTCCTCCCAGCACCGTCGTCCCCCTCGGACGCGGTGCTTCCGCCTTTCCGGCACCGGACGCGAGGGCCACTTCCTGACCGAAGGTCGTCAAGTACTAAGATCGTCCCGCAACACGACGCGAAGGGGATGCAGTGGCGCGGGTTGCGATCATCGGTGGCGGTATCAGCGGGCTGGGGACGGCACTCATGCTCGGCCGGCGGGGCCACCCGGTCACCTTGTTCGAACAGGACACGCGGCAGGCCGAAGAGGACCTGGACCGGGACTTCTACCACTGGAACCGGCCCCGGGTCCCCCAGGCCGACCAGCCCCATTCGTTCCTCGCCCCCGTCCGCACCGTGCTGCGCACCGAGGCCCCCGACGTCTACGCGGACGTGCTGGCCCGCGGAGCCCGGGAGTACCACGACTTCGACTGGTTCGACGAGCGCCCCCCGCACCGGCCCGGCGACGAGGAACTGGTGACCCTGCGCACCCGTCGCATCGTGCTGGAAGCCGCCCTGACCGCAGCCGTACGGCGGGAACCCACCGTCGAGGTGCGGCGAGGCTCCCGGGTGCGCGGCCTCACCGTCCAGGACGGGAACCCTCCCCGGGTCACCGGCGTGCGGACGGACAGCGGAACCCACCCGGCGGACCTCGTCGTCGACGCTGCCGGGCGTCGCTCGCCCGTCCCCGCCTGGCTGGTCGCGGCCGGCTGCCGCCCGCCCGTGGTCGGCAGCCACCGCACCGGGATCACCTACGTGTGCCGCTGGTACCGCCTGCGCGCCGACGGCCCGCGCGACCCCGGGCGGGTCAAGACCGGCTCCGCCGCCGGGTTCGCGCTCGCCGGCGTCTTCCCCTCCGACAACGACACCTTCGCGCTGAGCATGGTGCTCTCCACGAGTGACCCGACCCGCGGCGCACTCACCGACCCCGCCGTGTTCGAGGCCGTCTCCCGGCGCTTCCCCGCCTGCGCCGCCTGGCTCGACCTCGACCCCGAACCCCAGTCGCCCGTCCTGGCGATGGCCGGCCTGGACAACCGCTGGACCTCCCTCACCGACGGCACCGGCCCCGTCGTGACCGGTCTGGTCAACGCCGGGGACAGCCTGGTCCACACCAACCCCACCCTCGGCCACGGCGTGGCCCTCGGCCTGCTCGCCGCCCAGTACCTGGCCGGCCACACCGACCGGGTCGCCGCGGACCCGACCGGCTACCACGCCTGGACCACCGAGACCCTCCGCCCGTGGTTCGACGCCCAGGTGACCGCCGACCGCGCCAACGAGCAACGCCTCACCGACGGTTCAGCCCTCCCGGACCGCCGGACCGCCGCCCTGGCCGCCTGCGCCTTCGACGACCCGGTCGTCATGCGGGCCCGCGCCCACGTACGCCACCTCGTGCGAACCCCCGACGAGGCCTACGCCACCGCCGAAGTCGACCAGGCCGTCACCACCTGGCTCGCCGCCCACCCCGACTTCACCCCCCACCACGACGGCCCGACCCGCGCCCAGTGGGACGCCCTCATCCCGGCCTGAACCACCACGCCCCCGGCGCGGCCACCAGCCCGGCGGGCACAGCCCAGCCCGGCAGGCGCAACCCAGCCCGGCGGGCACAGCCCGACACCGTGGCCGAAGCGCAGCGCAGACTAGGTGCGCAGGCCCTCGCGGGGCGGGGGCGGGAGGGTGGGGGTGGGGCGGGAGTGGCGGCCGGTGCCCGGGGTGGGGTGGAGGTCGGGGGCCGGGGCGTAGCGGGCGGCCGGGGGGCGGAGGAGCCAGGTGGTGCGGGGGGTGGGGGTGATCAGGCCGAGGCGGTGGAGGAGGTCGAGGGCGTCGCGCCGCAGGGCTGTGCGGTCGGCGAGATAGCGGGCGGGGAGGCCGTGGTCGTCGGCGATGTCGCCGAGGACCCCGTCTATCAGCGCGTCGGCGATCGGGACGTCGCCGTCGGTGGCCTCGCCGGGCAGCGGGCGGACCTCCTCGACCAGGCGCTCGACCAGCAGCAGGGAGGCCTGGGCGAGGGTACCGGCGCCGGGGAGGGCGAGGTCGGTGAGTTCGGCGGCCGGGTCGAGCAGAGCGACGCCCTCGGCGCGCAGTTCGGCCTCCAGTCCGAGGAACTCCGCGAGTGCGGCTGGGCCGCTGTGCCGGTGCTCGTGCAGCCAGGCGCGCTGGTCCTCGGGGAGGTCGGCGGCGAGGACGGCGGGCGCCTCGGCGAGGAGTCGCCGCACGGCGGTGGCGGGTTCGGCCTCGGCGGCGCGGCGGATGAGGTCGGCGGCGTCGTCGGCCAGCGCGGGCGGGCCGGCCGGGACGGCGCGGGCGAGTTCGCGGTCGACGGTCAGCACGAAGGCGGTGTCTGCCGGGTCGGCCGGCAGTTCGCCCAACACCTGCCAGTCGACCAGCGCGGCGAGCGCCATGTCGAGGGCCGCTATGCCCGCCGATCCCGCCGAGCCGGCCGCCTCGATCGCCTCGGTCGCGAGGTCGGGCGCGGCCGCCCGCATCGCCTCGAGCAACCGCCCGTACGGGAGTTGCTCGGGGGCGTCGACGAGCAGGGCCAGGGCGAGCGCGAGCTGGGCGTAGCCGGCCGGGGTGAACGGAGCACCGGTGGCGGGGTGTTCGAGCCGGCGGGCGGCGCCGGGCCCGAGGCCGGCCTTGCAGAGCCGGGCGTGCCAGGGGCCGACGACCAGGCGGTAGCCGAGCAGGGTGTCGAAGCGTTCGGTGAGCCAGTCGCGGTGACGGCGGATCAGCGGGAAGCCCTCGGCGTGCGGGCCGGAGGCGGTGACCAGCGGGTGGGCGAGCAGCAGCCGGGCGGCGATGCGGCGTTCGGCCTCCGGGAGTTCCTCGTCGGAACGATCCTGCACGTCACGGGGCAGCTCAGGGAGCGCCCGGCCGCGCTCCGGCCTGCGGTGCCTGCCGGGCCTGCCTTGCTTGGCACCTGACCGGACGACGGGCAGCGCGGCGGCGTCGCGCCGGGCGCGGCGCAGGCCGCCGTCGGTGCGGGCCTCGCGGGCGCGCGGGACGGCGGCGGCGTGGGCCGTCGGGCCGTGCCACCAGCTGACGGTGGGGTCGGCGGGTACGGCGGCGGCGCCGAGGTGGCGGGCCGGGTAGAGGCCGAAGGAGGCGGTGCACAGGTCGTCGGCGGTGCCGGGGGTGGCGGCGGCGAACCAGTGGGCGAGCCGCAGCAGTCCCGGGTCGGGCGAGAGCCCTTCGACGGGGGCCTGCGCGTCGTCAGCTCCCCGCTCGGCCACCGCATCGACGGCCACGGCGTCGACGGAGGCCACGGCATCGGCACGGTGGGCGTCAGCACGGTCGACGCCGGTGGAGTCGGACCCGCGTTCGGCTTCGCGTTCGACTTCGCGTACGGCGAGGACGGCGTCGGCGGTCCCCCGTCCTGCCCCGCCCGCGCGTCCGTCCGGCCTGCCGGCGGCCACCCGGGTGGCGCCGACCGCGTACTCCTGCTGCTCCATGTCGGGGTCAAGACTAGACGGTGACCGGGTCACCCGGTGGCAGCAACCGTCCTCCTGAGGAAGTCTCCGCAGGAGCCGTCGAAGCGGCCGCTCGCCCTCCGCTCTCCCGGCCGCGCCGTCACCTCCCGTTCCCCACCGGGGTTACGCACCGGTAACCCGGACTTCCCCCGCCTGGTCGGCTCCCGTAGGGTCGGTGGTTCCCCCAGCCGAGCGACCTCGGAGGCACTCGCCGCATGAGCATCCGTACGACCACCCGCGCCGCCGGCCTCGGCGGGCGCCTGCGTTCGGCCACCGGCCTGCTCGGCGGCTACGCGGCCACCTCGGCGGCGCACCTGGGTTCGATCCTGTCCGGGGCCTCGGTGCTGCGGAACGCCACCAAGCCGGCGCTGATGCCGCTGCTGGCCGCGCACAGCGTGTCGGCGGCGGCCGCTGCCGGGCGCGAGGCGCCGAAGCTGCTGGTCCCGGCGCTGCTGGCGAGCGCGGGCGGGGACGTGCTGCTTCAGCTGAAGAACGACACCGCGTTCCTGGCCGGCATGGGTTCGTTCGCGGCCGCGCACGTCTGCTACGTCACGATGTTCGTCCAGCGCGGGGCGCTCACCGACCGTCGGCGCGCCCTGGTGGTCGCGGCCGCGTACGCGACGGCCTGGGTGGGCCTGGTCGGTCAGCTCTGGCCGGACCTCGGGGAGCTGAAGGTCCCGGTGGCCGGCTACAGCCTGCTGCTCACCTCGACGGCCGTCACCTCGGCCGGGCTGGGCTGGCGGACCGGGCTGGGCGGGGCGCTGTTCCTGCTGTCCGACACGCTGATCGCCACCCAGTTGGCGAAGTGGCGCGAGCTGCCGGGGCATCAGTTCTGGATCATGGCGACGTACGTGCTGGCCCAGTACCTGCTGGCCAGCGGCATCCTCCAGCAGGAGGAGCGGCAGGAGCGGGCGGCCGGCTAGGGCCTGGCCGGCATGATCCGCCGGACAGGCCCGAACGCAGTGCAGCGCCGCCGGTCCCGTCAGGGTCCGGCGGCGCGACGCGCGGGCGTGGAGGGGGTGGGGCCGTCAGGCACTGCGCCTCCGGAGCAGCCAGAAGCCGCCGAGGCCGCCCGCGACCAGGGCCAGCCCTCCCGCCAGCTCCGCCGGGTTCGCCACGACCGAGCCTCCGAGGCCGGTCTTGACCGCGCCGTGCGGGGCGACCTGCTGGCTGCCGGCGCCGGACTGGCCGAGCGAGCCGGCCCACTCCCCGGCCGCCTTGCCCCAGTCGCCGAGGCCCTTGTCCGGGCCGGACTCGGCGACGGTGGTGACCGTGACGCTGGTGGAGAAGGCGCCGCCGTCCGGGCAGGTGCCGTCGACCTTGCTGTTCCCGTTGTGCTGGGAGGTCAGCCGGGCGGAGCCGCTGTGCTTGCCGTCGGACCCCAGGGTGAGGGTCGCGGGGCCGCCCTCGAACGCGGCGGAGTGGGCGGTGATGGTCTTGGCGTCGGGCTTGTCCGACTTCTCGCAGGAGACCGTGACCCTCACGGTCTGGCCCGGTGCGGCCTGGGACGGGCTGACCGAGGCCGCGCCGTCCCTGGCTGCCGCAAGGGGGGCCGTGAGACCGGTCAGCACCGTCGCGCCGATCAGGGCGGCGGCGGCCGTACGCATGGGGCGCATGCCGGAACCTCCGGGATTCTCGGGCGCAGCCGGGGACTCCCATGTCCACGTGGTGTTTCAACTGCACCCGGTCATTCACCGACGGTAGGCAGCTACTCCACCCGCGGCCACCGCTCAGGACCGTTCGAGCGACACCCCGTCGCGCACTGTGACTGGTTGGCGGGGCGCCGGAGCCTCAGAGGTCCAGGTCCACCACGACGGGGGCGTGGTCGGAGGTGCCCTTGCCCTTGCGGGCCTCGCGGTCGACGTAGCTGTCGGTGACGGCGTCGACGAAGGGCTTGTTGGCATAGGTGAGGTCGATCCGCATGCCCCGGTTCTTCGGGAACGCCAGCTGGCGGTAGTCCCAGTAGGTGTAGGGACGGTCGTACTTCAGCGGGCGCGGCAGCACGTCTTGCAGGCCGATCTCGCCGAGGGCCTCCAGCGCGGCGCGCTCGACGGGGGTGACGTGGGTGAGGCCCTCGAAGGCGGCGACGTCGAAGACGTCCTCGTCGGTCGGGGCGATGTTGAAGTCGCCGAGGACGGCGAACGGGCGCGGACCGGCCGCGTCCTCTTCGGCGGCCTTGCGCAGCGCCTCCAGCCACTCCAGCTTGTAGCGGTAGTGGGCGTGGCCGACCTCGCGGCCGTTGGGCACGTACACCGACCAGACCCGGACCGGTCCGCAAGTGGCCGCGATGGCGCGCGGCTCGACCTCGGGCAGCAGGGCGCCGTCGGCCAGGTAACCGGGCTGACCGGGCAGGCCGCGCACGACGTCGTCCAGGCCGAGCCGGGAGACGACGGCGACGCCGTTCCACCGGCCGGTGCCGTGCGCCGCCGTCTCGTAGCCGAGCTCGCGGACCTGCTCGTAGGGGAAGGCGTCGGCCGCGCACTTGAGCTCCTGGAGGCAGAGCACGTCGGGCTCGGCGCTCTCCAGCCACTCCAGGAGCTTGGGCAGCCGCGCGGTGACGGAGTTGATGTTCCAGGTGGCGATGCGGACGGTCACGGCGGGCGGCCTTCCCGGTGGTTCGGTCGGTACGGACGGGGGTGGGCCCACCCCGGAGGGAGACCCACCCCGAACATACCGCCCGGCAGCGACAACCCGGCCCGATCAGCCTCCGGGACGGGCGTCCGCACGAGCCGGTACGGCCGGCCCGCTCAGTGCCGCCGGCCCGCTCAGGTCGGCCGGCCTGCCCAGTTCGGCCGGGCTGCTCAGTGCTGCCCGCCAGCTGGCCGGACCACCGCAGCGGACCCGCCGCCGCGCCGCACCGGTTCGGCGGCGGCCACCCAGCGGCCGTCCGGCAGCCGTTCCACACCGGTGGCGGCGCCGATCTCGCCGCCGCCGGCGAACTTTTGCCCGAGGGCCTCCAGCTCGGCCCGCTCCGGCAGGGCCAGGAAGCCCGGCTCGGCCTGGGTGGCGGCGGTGTTGCGCTGGCTGGCGCGCGGGGCGGCGATGGCCTGCTCCAGGCTCAGCCCCCGATCGAGGCGGCCGAGCAGCACCTGCAGGGTGGTGGTGATGATGGTCGCGCCGCCGGGGCTGCCGGTGGCCAGCAGCGGCTCCCCGTCGCGCAGCACGATGGTCGGGGACATCGAGGAGCGCGGCCGCTTGCCTGGACCGGGCAGGTTCGGGTCGGGGACGCCGACGGTGAGCGGGGCGAAGTCGAAGTCGGTCAGCTCGTTGTTGAGCAGGAAGCCCCGACCCGGGACGGTGATGCCGCTGCCGCCGGTCTGCTCGATGGTGAGGGTGTACGAGACGATGTTGCCCCAGCGGTCCGCCACCGTCAGGTGGGTGGTGTTGGGGCCCTCGTACGGCTCGGCGACGGCCTGCCCGGTGTCGGCGCAGTCGGCCGGGTGGCGCGGGTCGCCTGGGGCGAGCGGGCTGGTGAGGGCGTGGTCGGGGCTGATCAGGCAGGCCCGGGAGGCGGCGTAGCGCTCGGAGAGCAGCTGCTTGGTCGGGACGTCGCTGAAGGCCGGGTCGCCGACCCAGCGGTTGCGGTCGGCGAAGGCGATCCGCGAGGCCTCCAGGAAGTGGTGGTAGTACTGCGTGCTGCCGTAGTCCGAGAGGTCGCCGTCCTCGAGGATGTTCAGCGCCTCGCCGACGGTGGTGCCGCCGGAGCTGGAGGGGGCCATCGAGTAGACGTCGTAGTCGCGGTAGGCGACGTGGGTGGGCGCCTGGCTGCGGACCCGGTAGCCGGCCAGGTCGGCGGTGTCGACCTTTCCGGGGCGGGCCTTGCGGCCGGAGGCCGGGTCGACCGGCGGGTGCTGCAGGGTGTTGGCGATGTCCTGGGCCAACTCGCCCTGGTAGAAGGCCTTCACGCCGTCCTTGGCGAGCAGCTTGTAGGTCGCGGCGAGGTCGGGGTTGCGCAGGACGGAACCGACCTCCGGGGGCTTGCCGTTCGGCAGGAAGAGCTTGGCGGTGGCCGGGAAGTCCTTGAACCGGTCGTAGTTGTCGGCGGTCTGGCCGCGGAAGGTGGCGTCGACGACGAAACCGTTCTCGGCGATCCGCTCGGCGGGTTCCAGGGTCTGTGCGAGCGAGCGGGTGCCCCACTGGCGCAGCGCGGAGTCCCAGGTGGCGGGGGTGCCCGGGACGCCCACGGACAGGCCGCTGGTGACGGCGTCGGCGAAGGCGAGCGGCTTTCCGTCCTCCAGGAACAGCCCGCTGTCGGCGGTGCGACCGGCCACCTCGCGGCCGTCGATGGTGTGCACCCGGCCGGTGGCGTGGTCGTAGTAGACGAAGTACCCGCCGCCGCCGATCCCGGACGAGTACGGCTCGGTCACCCCGAGCGCCGCGGCGGCCGCCACCGCCGCGTCCACCGCGTTCCCGCCCTTGCGCAGCACCTCGATCCCGGCGGCCGTGGCATCGGCGTCCACGGTCGCCACTGCTCCGCCCCACCCCACCGCCTCCGGCACCTTGGGCGGCGCCGCCGCGGCCCCGGCGGGCCCGGTGGTGGCCCAGAGCAGTGCGTTGGCGAGCAGCAGTGATGGCGCGAGACGGGTCAGAGCCCTCATCCGAGTCCTCCTGAGTCGACGTCAACTCATCAGTTGTTCCACAGGAGGGATGATCCGACAACCACACCACATAGCTACCAACGGGTAGTTGACCTGGCGATGGCGCCGACATCGAAGGTCACGTTCCGGATTCGGTTCCAAACAATCCGGAACGTCTCTTTATGTGATCCATATACGGTCTGATGGTTCGCCACGACCTCATCACAGAAGGATCCGGCTCCTCCGTGATTCCGCCACCTCCCTCCCAGCCACCAGCAGTTCCGCCGCACCGCCCCTGGTGGCAGCACCGCGGGGTGCATGCCGCCAGCTTCCTGGTGTTCCCGGTCGCGGCCTTCGCGATCGCCTGGACCTGGCCCCGACCGCTCTGGCGCAAGCTCACCAGCACGGTGCTCGCGGCGTTCTGCAGCCTGGTGTGGCTCGGCGCACTGGTCGGCCCCCAGCCGACCACCCCCGCACCCACCCCCGCGCCGGTCGCGGCGACGGCCGGCCCGTCCGCCACACCGACGCCGTCCACCACGCCGTCGCCGTCGACCACGCCGGACCCGACGCCGACGGGGACGCCGACCCCGGCCGGGACTCCGACGGTCACCGCCACCCCGGAACCGGTCGCGCCGAGCCAGGCCCCGCAGATCCACACCGAGCCACCGGCCGCGGCCACACCCGAGCCCGCCCCGCATCCGACCGCCCAGTCGGCCGACCCGGGCACCGGTGGAAGTAGCTCGTCCACTGGTGGCGGCGCGAGCAGCTCGGGCGGGTCCAGCTCGGGAGGATCCGGCTCAGGGGGCTCGACGTCCGGCGGATCCGACTCCGGCGGGTCCGGCTCGGGAGGAGGCTCAGCCGCAACCGTCCGTCCAGGGGCCTTCTGCTCCCCGGCCGGCGCGACCGGCGTCACCACGAAGGGCACCCCGATGATCTGCGGCCCCGGCACGGACGGCCGGGACCGCTGGAAGTCGGCCGGCTGACGACTGACGGCTGACGACTGACGCCTGACGGCTGACGGCTGACAGATTTCAGCGAACAGATAACGTTGTCTGTTCGCTGAAATCCGTCATCTGAAAGTTGTCATCTGTCCGCCGTTCCGCCCCGCCCGCTACAGCGCGCTGCGCTCCACCCGCCGCCGCTTGATGGTCCGGAACCGCCGGGCCACCTGGCGGGCCAGGTCGGCGGCGCCGACCAGGCCGGCCTCGTTGCCGAGGGCGGCGTGGACGATGGTCGCCTCGGGGCGGAAGCCGCGGCCGGTCAGGGTGCGGCGGAAGGTGTCCCGGGCCGGGCCGAGGAGCAGGTCGCCGGCCTCGGAGACGCCGCCGCCGATGACGAAGCGCCCCGGGTCGAGGCCGGCGGCGAGGTTGGCGATGCCGACGCCGAGCCAGGTGCCGACCTCGTAGAGCAGCTCGATGGCGGTCGGGTCGCCGGCCTGGGCGGCCTCGGTGACCAGCGGCCCGGTGATGCCCTCGACCGTCCCGCCGGCGCGGGCGAGCAGCGGCTGCACCACCGGCGACTCCTCGGCGACCAGTTCGCGCGCGTCCCGCACCAGCGCGTTGCCGGAGGAGTACTGCTCCCAGCAGCCGCGGTTGCCGCACGGGCAGCGGTGCCCGCCGGGCACCACCTGCATGTGCCCGAACTCGCCCGCCAGACCGTACTTGCCCCGGTCGACGTAGCCGTCCCGGACGACCGCGCCGCCGATGCCGGTGCCCAGGGTGAGCATCACCATGTGGTCCTCGCCGCGCCCGGCGCCGAAGCGCCACTCGGCCCAGGCGGCGGCGTTGGCGTCGTTCTCCACGATCACCGGGAAGCGCAGCCGCTCGCTGAGCGCCTGCTGGAGCGGCTCGTTGCGCCAGTTGAGGTGGGGGGCGAAGAGCACCCGGGAGCGGTCGGCGTCGACCCAGCCGGCCGCGCCGACGCCGACCGCGTGGACGTCGTGCCGGTCGGCGAGCTCGAGCACCAGCTCGACGATGACGTCCTCGACGACCTTGGCGCTCTTGCTCTTGTGCGGGGTGTCGGTGCGCAGCTTCTCCAGCACCTTCCCCTCGCCGTCGACGACCCCCGCGACCACCTTGGTGCCGCCGATGTCGACGCCGATGGTGGGCAGCCGCAGTATCCCCGCGGGCAGCGCGCGGCGACGGCGCTCGGCGCGCGGGCCGAGGCCGAGCAGGGTGGGCAGGACGGCCGGCCGGGTGTTGCCTTGGGGGCTGGTCACGGCTGCGGACGCTCCTCACGGGTCTCGCGGGTCTCAGGAATCTCAGAGGCCTCAGGGAACTCAGAGGTCTCAGAGCTCTCAGGGGTCTCAGGGACATCAAAGGATTCGGCGACGGACGGCCGGGCCAGCTCGTGCGAGAGCTCGGCGAGGTCGGATCCGCCGGCCATCTCGGTGGTCAGCTGTTCCAGGCTGATCTCGGCGCGCGGGTGGCTGCCGGCCATCCGCCCCCGCTTGAGCAGGGTGAAGTGGTCGCCGACCAGGTAGGCGTGGTGCGGGTTGTGGGTGATCAGGACGACCCCGAGCCCGGCGTCGCGGGCCGCGGTGACGTACTTGAGCACCACCCCGGACTGCTTGACGCCGAGCGCCGCGGTCGGCTCGTCCAGGACGAGCACCTTGGCACCGAAGTGCACGGCGCGGGCGATCGCCACGCACTGGCGCTGCCCGCCGGAGAGGGTGCCGATCGGCCGGTCGACGTCGTGCAGGTCGATGCCCATCCTGGCGAGCGCCTCGCGGGTGGTGGCGCGCATGCCGTCGGCGTCCAGCCGCAGGCCGCCCCAGCGGCGCATGCCCCGTTCGGAGCCGAGGAAGAAGTTGCGCCACACCGGCATCAGCGGGACGACGGCGAGGTCCTGGTAGACGGTGGCGATGCCGCGGTCCAGGGCCTGGCGCGGGGAGTCGAGCCGGACCTCCTCGCCGCCGACGGTGTAGGTGCCCTCGTCGTGCTGGTGCAGCCCGGCGATGATCTTGATCAGGGTGGACTTGCCGGCCCCGTTGTCGCCGAGCACGCAGCTGATCTCGCCTGCCCGCAGGGTCAGCGAGACGTCCTGCAGTGCCCGGACCGTCCCGTAGGTCTTGCCGACGTCCACCAGGGACAGCAGCTCGCCGCCGGCGGAGAGTTCGGTGCTCATCGCGGCCCCCGTTCCGCCCGGCGCTTGACGTAGGCGTTGAGCAGCGCGGCCAGCAGCAGCATCGCGCCGAGGAAGAACTTGAACCAGTCCGGGTTCCACTGGGCGTAGATGATCCCCTTGCCGGCCATGCCGAAGATCAGCGCGCCGAGCGCGGAGCCGACCACCGAGCCGTAGCCGCCGGTGATCAGGCAGCCGCCGATGACCGCCGCGACGATGTAGATCAGCTCGTTGCCGACGCCCTCGCCGGACTGCACGGTGTCGAAGGAGAACAGCAGGTGCTGCCCGAGCACCCAGGCGCCGAAGCCGACGCCCAGGTAGAGCACCGTCTTGGTCCGGGCGACCGGCACGCCGACCGCGCGGGCGGCGGCCGCGTCGCCGCCGACGGCGAAGATCCAGTTCCCGAAGCGGGTGCGCAGCAGTACCCAGCTGCCGACCGCGAGCAGGCCGAGCCACCACCAGACGGTGGCCTTGATGGTCAGCCCGCCGACGTTCAGCTCGGAGGCGAACAGCCAGCGGCAGGTCTCGAAGCCCTGCATGTCGGCGATCGACTTGGTGGAGACCGTCCCGGAGACGGCCTTGGTGACGCCGAGGTTGGCGCCGGTCAGCATCAGGAAGGTGCCCAGGGTGACGATGAAGCTGGGCAGCTTGGTGCGGCCGAGCATCCAGCCGTTGAACCAGCCGATCGCCAGCGTGGTCGCCAGCGAGACCAGGACGCCGACCCAGGTGACGGCGGTGAACTGGTACGAGACCATCGAGGAGGTCAGCGCGGCGGTGGTGACCAGCACGCCGGCCGACAGGTCGAACTCGCCGCCGATCATCAGCAGCGAGACCGGCACCGCCATGATCCCGATGGTGGAGGCCGCGTAGAGCACGGTGCCCAGCGAGGAGACCCGCAGGAAGGGCTCGGCGGCGGCGGCGAAGACCGCGAACACCGCGGCGGCGGCGATCAGCGAGCCGAGCTCGGGGCGGGCGAGGAGCCGCCGCAGGGCCGCGGGGCGGTCCTGGACGAGCAGGTCGGGGGTGGTCGGGGCGCTCACCTGGTCCCCCTCGCGACGTACTCGGCGAGCGCGTCGGCGTCGTCCTTGGTCAGGATCTGCGGGCCGGTCGCGACGGGCTTGCCGCCGCCGAGCATGTCCAGGTTGGACTTGTACAGCCACAGCAGGTCGACGCCCTCGTAGCCCTGGAGGTAGGGCTGCTGGTCGACGGCGAAGCCGACGCTGCCGGACTTGAGCCCGGCCACCACCTGCGGTCCCAGGTCGAAGGTGTCCAGCTCGACGCTGCGGTGGGCGTCCTGGACGGCCTGCAGCCCGGTGGCGGCCATCGGGCCGGAGAGGGTGAGCACGGTGTCGATGGAGGGGTCGGCCTGGAGCTTGGCGGAGATCGCCGCCCGGGCGTCGGGCATGTCGACGCCGTTCACGTAGAGCACCTGGAAGCCGCCGCCGGCCTTGGACCGGGCGCCCGAGCAGCGCTCCTCCTGGCCGACGTTGCCCTGCTCGTGGATCACGCAGAGCACGTTCTTGCGGCCGCGGGAGGCCAGCTCCGCACCGGCCGCCTGACCGGCCGAGTTCTCGTCCTGACCGATGTGGGTCAGCGCGCCGAACTTCGCGGAGAACTCCTGACCGGAATTGATCGTGATCACCGGGATGCCGGCCGCCTTGGCCTTGCCCAGGACGTCGGCCATCGCGTCGCCCTTGGCGAGGGTGACCAGCAGGCCGTCGACCTTCTGGTCGATGGCGGCCTGGACGAGCTGGACCTGGTTCTGGGTCTGCGCGTCGTTGGAGTACAGGAAGGTGATGTTGTCCTTGGCGGCGGCCTGCTCGGCGCCCTTGCGCACGCTGTCCCAGAAGGCGTCCCCGGCGCCGGCGTGGGTCACCATGGCGACCTTCCAGCGTGGGGTGGTGACGGCGCTGCCACCGGCGGCCGCGGCCTTGGCGCGGGCCTCCTCGGCGCGTCTGCCTCCGGTACTGCTGCAACCGGCCGCGGTGACCGCGAGGGCCAGGACGGCGCACACGGGCCAGAAGCGGCGGGACGGGCGAAAGCGGGTTGTGCTCATCCCCATAGTCTCTCTGGCCCCATTGCGCGGGATCGCACCGCCTCGCCCGGCGGCGCGAACGGCCCGGGAGGTAAGGTGCCCCGGGGGACCTTCCTGGAAGTTCGCTGGACATCTGGTCCGGAGCACGGCCATCCGGGTGACAGACTAGGCGCCGACCCGAAGCTGGAACACCTCGGAAACGTGATGTTCCTCTCAGGTTCCGCACAGATTCGGACGGCAACCGATCCTCGGTTCCCTGCCGTCTGATGCCATTGACGTGCGTTCGGGCGACTGGGGCCCGGGCGGCGAGCGACCCGGATACGAGAACTTGATGGAACTGACAGGTACGCCATTCTTCATCCTCACCGTCATCCTTGTGCCGGTGTCCATCACAGTGGCGCTGCTGTTCTGGGGGAAGGTGCGCGGCCCCCAGCCGGTGCGCACCCTGTCCCGGATCGTCATGATCATGTTCTGCCAGGTCACGGCCGTGCTGATGGTCTTCGTGATGGTGAACAACGCGAACCTGATCTACGGCAACTGGGACGACCTGCTCGGCACCGGTGACCACGTCCGCGCGGTGCCCTCGGTCCCGCCGGTGGACCCGGCGGGCAACGCCCAGAACGGCCAGTCCGGCGACGGCAAGCAGGCCCCGAAGGTGCTGCAGAAGTTCGGCGGCGTGAACGACCCGGCGGTGCCCGGCGACGTCCAGAAGACCGAGCTCAAGGGCCAGGTGTCCGGTGTCGACGGCGAGGTGCTGGTCTGGCTGCCGCCGCAGTACAACGACCCGGCGTTCAAGGACAAGAAGTTCCCGGTGGTCGAACTGATCCCGGGCTACCCGGGCTCCTCCTCCACCTGGTACGGCACCCTCAAGGTCTCCGAGCAGCTCAAGCCGCTGATGCAGCAGGGCAAGGTCGCGCCGTTCATCCTGGTCTCGCCGCGCACCCTGCTGCTGGGCAGCCACCAGGACGCGGGCTGCACCGACATCCCCGGCAAGATCAACGCGGACGCCTGGATCACCCGCGACGTCCCGCAGATGGTGATGGACAACTTCCGCGCCGACCCGTCCTCGGACCGCTGGGCGATCGCCGGCTACTCGGCCGGCGCCCACTGCGCGGCCAAGCTGTCGCTGGCCCACCCCAACCGCTACCGGGCCGGCATCGCGATGTCCGGCTACAACGACCCCGCGAGCGAGCCCGACTCGCTGGTCGGCAAGGACCCGAAGCTGCGCGAGGCCAACAACCCGGTCAACATCCTCAAGACCGCCCAGCAGCCGCCGAAGGTCGCCCTGCTGGTCAGCGGCGCCAAGGGCGACGGCTACGAGGACGGCCAGGCGATCGCCGCCGCGGCCAAGGACCCGACCAAGATCCAGGTCGAGGAGAGCACCGGTCCGCACACCACCGACATGTGGAAGCGGATGGTGCCGAGCGCCTTCGAGTGGCTGACCGGGATCATCCCGGTGCAGTGACCGACCGTCACGACCGACCTGTCGTCAAAGGCCGAGGGCCCGCCGCGAGCGTTCGCGGCGGGCCCTCGGCCTTTGACGGCTTCTGCCAGCGGATTCCCAGGAACGTACCGGATTCGATCAGAGTCGACCGCCGCCCGGCCACAACTGCCAGGAATCAATCAGACCATCGATCAGACCATCGATCAGGCCAGTTCCAACGCCAGGTAGAAGTCCACCCGGTCCTCCAGCCGGGAGAGGTCCCGCCCGGTCAGCTCCTCGATCCGGCCGATCCGGTAGCGCAGGGTGTTGACGTGGACGTGCAGCTGCCCGGCGCAGCGGGTCCAGGAGCCGTCCGAGCGCAGGAAGGCCTCCAGGGTGCGGACCAGGTCCGCCTGGTGCTCTATGTCGTACGCGATCACCTTGTCCAGCAGCCGGCTGCGGAACGCCCGGCGGACCTCGTCCGGGACTGCGGCCAGCAGCAGCACGTGCGAGGCCAGCTCCTCGGGGCCGGCCACGCAGACCCGGCCGACCCGGGCGGCGGCGATCCGGCGGGCGTGCCGGGCCTCCTCCAGGGCGCCGCGCAGGCCGCCGGCCTCGGAGGCGGGGGCGGAGACGCCGAGGGTGATCCGGCCCTCCGAACCGAGTCCGGCCTCCAGCGGGGCGAGCAGTTCGCGCAGGGTGTCGGCGGGCACCGGGGTGTCCAGCGCGGGCAGCACCACCACGGCGCCGTTGCCCGCCCCGGCGACCAGGGCGCGGTCGGTGGTGCCGCCGAGCGCCTCCTCCAGGACGGCCCGCACCGTGCCCTCCGGCAGTCCGGTGCCCTCGGCGCTGAGCACCAGCCAGGAGCCCGCCTGGGGGTGGGACTTGGGTTCGGGGCTCTCGTAGCGGGCGGCCATCGCCGAAGAGGCGAACAGGGTGCGGCTGATCTCGGCCGGGTCGGCGTCGCGGCGCAGTAGGGCGAGCAGTTCGTCGGCCAGCCGGCGGCGCAGCCGGCGGCCCTCGTCCCGGCGCTGGCGCTCGGCGGCGACCAGCCGGGCCAGGTTCTCGGCGAGCTGCTGGCGCTTGGTGGTCCACTCGGTGACGTCGCCGGCCACCGCGAGCATCCAGTCGGCCAGCAGCGAACCGGCCTGCAGCGTCTCGTGCTCGGCGGAGACCGCGGCGGGCAGCAGCGAGTAGGCGCCCCCGGCCAGCCGGGCCCGGTGCGGGGGGCGGCGGCGCTGGCGCTGGGCGGCGAGGTGGGCGCGGACCAGCTGGTCGCGGTCCTCGGCGGTGAGCCGGTCGGCCGGGCCGGCGATCACCGCGCCGGTCGGGGCGAGCACCCAGCAGTCCAGGTCGAGGTCGCCGCCGAGCAGGTCCAGCACGGCGTCCAGTCCGCCGCCGCCGGCCGCCGAGACCAGCAGCCGGTGACGGTCGACCAGGGCGGCGAGGTCGGCGGCGCGGTCGGCGGAGACCTGGCGGCCGATGAACTCGGTGACGGTGCCGAACGCGATGTCGTCGGGGACGGCCAG
This sequence comes from Kitasatospora cathayae, assembly GCF_027627435.1. GTDB lineage: Bacteria > Actinomycetota > Actinomycetes > Streptomycetales > Streptomycetaceae > Kitasatospora > Kitasatospora cathayae. Next base: position 1,872,590 of record NZ_CP115450.1, read on the forward strand.
CAGCGGCATCCGGTGCCGGCGGCAGGCCTCGACCAGGTCCTCGGGCACCGGGCCGACCTCGGCCTCGCCGGCCGCCAGGGCGACCGCGCCGCCGGCCGCGATGGTCCGGACGAACCGTTCGGAGTCGGCGGGGCCGCTGCGCCAGAGCATGCCGGTGAGCACCAGCTCGCCGCCGTGCAGGTAGCGGCCGGGGTCGTGCAGGTCCGTGGTCATCACACCGCTGACCTGCCGGTCCAGCTCCTCCTCGGCCGCGAGCAGGCGCAGTCGTGGGGCGCCGGGGGCGAGCAGGTCACGGACACGCATCCGCGGACTCCTTACGGGGGGTGGATCAAGGGGATGGACCAGGGGGGTGGACCTGGGGGCAAGGGCTGGAACGGGGCGGGGGGCCGGATCGGGGGGTGGGGGACGCCGGACGGACGGTCCGGGGGTGACAGTGTGCCCGAACATCAGTGCTCGGCGTTACGCACCAGCGGGTCACCGGGTCACGGGTCCGTAGCCCGCGAATCACGGCCGGATTACGGTCATAGGTAGCACCCGGTGGGTACCTGGGCTGCGGGATTCTCCTGCTTAGAGGAACGTACAGGATGCCGGGCGGGCTCACAGCCGGGGCTTCATGCCATCGGTGACTGCCAGTGGCCCCGGTCACAGGAGTTCACTGGGCGACACGCCACCGGACACCCGGTCGGCGAAGACTTGAGGAGACACCGCATGGAGTTCCTTCGGCCCGCCACCTGGGACGAGGCTCTCGCGGCGAAGGCTGAGTACCCGACCGCGTTGCCCATCGCGGGCGGCACGGACGTCATGGTCGAGCTGAACTTCGACGTGCACCGGCCATCCGCGATTCTCGACCTGAACCGCGTCACCGAGCTCACCGAATGGACGAACGACGGCAGCGTCGTCCGACTCGGCGCCTCGGTCCCGTACGCCCGGATCATCTCGGAGCTGTCCGGGCCGCTGCCCGGGCTCGCGCTGGCGGCCCACACCGTCGGCTCACCGCAGATCCGCAACCGCGGCGGCGTCGGCGGCAACCTGGGCGCGGCCTCCCCGGCCGGTGACTCCCACCCGGCGCTGCTGGCGGCCGGGCGGGACGTGTACGTCGAGGCGGCCTCGGTGCGCGGCACCCGGCTGATCCCGATCGACGAGTTCTACGTCGGGGTCAAGCGCAACTGCCTGGAGGCGGACGAGCTGATCCGGGCCGTGCACATCCCGGTCGCGGACGGTCCGCAGCAGTTCTCGAAGATCGGCACCCGCAACGCGATGGTGATCGCGGTGTGCGCCTTCGGCTTCGCCCTGCACCCGAAGAACGGGACCGTCGGCACCGGGATCGGTTCGGCTGCCCCCACGCCGCGCCGCGCCGTCGAGGCCGAGGAGTACCTGCAGGGCGTGCTCGCCGAGCGCGGGCTCTGGGAGTCCGGGGCGCTGCTGGGCACCGAGGTGGTCCAGCGCTTCGGCGAGCTGGTGAAGGCCGCGGCCTCCCCGATCGACGACGTCCGGGGCACCGCCGACTACCGGCGGCACGCGCTGGCCGTGATGGCCCGTCGCACCCTCACCTGGTGTTGGAACGACTACAGCAAGCAGATCAGGAGCGCGGCATGAGGGTCACGTTCACCGCCAACGGCAAGCCGGTCGAGGCCGACGACGTGTGGGAGGGCGAGAGCCTGCTCTACGTGCTGCGCGAGCGCGTCGGCCTGCCGGGTTCGAAGAACGCCTGCGAGCAGGGCGAGTGCGGTTCCTGCACCGTCTACCTGGACGGCGTGCCGGTCTGCTCCTGCCTGGTCGCGGCCGGCCAGGTGCAGGACCGCGAGGTGCGCACGGTCGAGGGCCTGGCCGAGGAGAACGGCGAGCTGGGCCTGGTCCAGCAGGCGTTCGTCGACGCCGGGGCCGTCCAGTGCGGCTTCTGCACCCCGGGGCTGCTGGTGCAGACCGACGCCCTGCTGGAGCGGGACGCCCAGCCGAGCGACAACGACATCCGCGAGGCGCTGTCGGGGAACCTGTGCCGCTGCACCGGCTACGAGAAGATCATGGACGCGGTGCGGCTCGCCTCGGCCCGCAAGTGTGCCGGGGAGGCTTCGACATGAGCGAGCGAATCATCAAGGGGTGCGCGTTGTGCGAAGCGCCCGCCGAGCGAAGCGAGGTGGACGCATGAGCGAGCGGAGCGAGCGAATCATCAAGGGGTGCGCGTTGTGCGAAGCGCCCGCCGAGCGAAGCGAGGTGGACGCATGAGCACGCGCACCATCCAGGGTCAGAAGAACCTGCAGAACATCAACCAGGCCTCCAAGGACGGCATCGGCGGCTCGCCGCTGCGCCCGGACGGCAACCTGAAGGTCAAGGGCGAGTTCGCGTACTCGTCCGACATGTGGCACGAGGACATGCTCTGGGGTATGGCGCTGCGCTCGCCGCACCCCCGGGCGAACATCCTCTCGGTGGACATCTCCGAGGCGCTCAAGGTGCCCGGCGTCTACGCGGTGCTGACCCACGAGGACATCCCCGGCTCCAAGTACTACGGCCTGGAGATCCAGGACCAGCCGGCCCTGGCGATCGACAAGATCCGCTACCACGGCGAGGCGATCGCGCTGGTCGCGGCCGACCATCCGGAGACGGCCCGGCGTGCGGTGAAAAAGATCAAGGTCGAGTACGAGGTGCTCACCCCGATCGTCACCGAGGAGCAGTGCCTGGACCCGGAGACGTACGGGTACGTGCACGAGCCGCACGAGTACAAGTCGCACGCGTACGGCAACATCTGCCACGAGCAGAAGCTGGTCTCCGGCCTCGGCGTGACCGACGAGGTGCGGGCGATGGCGGACGTCATCGTCAGCGGCGACTACGAGGTCGGCATGCAGGACCAGGCCTTCCTCGGCCCCGAGTCCGGCCTGGCCGTGCCCGCCGAGGACGGCGGCATCGACCTCTACATCGCCACCCAGTGGCTGCACGTGGACCGGGAGCAGATGGCCCCGGTGCTGGACCTGCCCGAGGAGAAGGTCCGGCTCACGCTGGCCGGCGTCGGCGGCGCCTTCGGCGGCCGCGAGGACATCTCGATGCAGATCCACGCCTGCCTGCTGGCCCAGCACACCGGCAAGCCGGTCAAGATCGTCTACTCCCGGGACGAGTCCTTCTACGGCCACGTCCACCGCCACCCGGCGAGGATGCACTACGAGCACGGCGCCACCCGCGACGGCAAGCTGGTCTTCGCCGACTGCCGGATCGTGCTGGACGGCGGCGCGTACGCCTCCGCCTCCCCCGCCGTGGTCGGCAACGCGGCCTCGCTCGGGCACGGCCCGTACGTGATCCCGAACGTGAAGATGCACGCCATCGCGCTCTACAGCAACAACCCGTCCTGCGGGGCGATGCGCGGCTTCGGCGCGGTGCAGGCGGCGTTCGGCTACGAGTCGCAGATGGACAAGCTGGCCGCCGAACTCGGCATGGACCCGGTGGAGCTGCGGCAGCTGAACGCGATGTCGGAGGGCGACTTCATGCCCACCGGCCAGCGGATCGACTCCCCCGCGCCGGTCGCCGAACTGCTGCGCCGGGCCAAGGAGATGCCGCTGCCGCCGCCGCTGGACACCGAGCACCTGGACGTCCGCGCGCTGCCCGGCGCGCTGTCCAACACCTCGCACGGCGAGGGCATCGTGCGCGGGGTCGGATACTCGGTCGGCATCAAGAACGTCGGCTTCTCCGAGGGCTTCGACGACTACTCCACCGCCCGGGTGCGGCTGGAGGTGATCGGCGGCGAGCCGGTCGCCATGGTGCACACCGCGATGGCCGAGGTCGGCCAGGGCGGCGTCACCGTGCACGCCCAGATCGCCCGCACCGAGCTGGGCGTCGAGCAGGTCACCATCCACCCGGCCAACACCGAAGTGGGCTCGGCCGGTTCGACCTCCGCCTCGCGCCAGACGTACATGACCGGCGGCGCGGTGAAACTGGCCGCCGAGGCCGTCCGGCGGGCGCTGATCGAGAAGGGCCGGCGCCGCTACGGCTGGACCCACCAGGACATCACGCTGTCCGGCGGCAAGGTCGTCTCGGAGAGCGCCGGCGTGCTGGTCCCGATGGTGGACCTGCTCGGCGACGAGGCCATCGACCTCACCCGCGAGCACCACCACCGGCCCACCCAGGCCTTCGACAAGGAGACCGGCCAGGGCTTCGGCCACGTCCAGTACACCTTCTGCGCCAACCGCGCGGTGGTGGACGTGGACGTGGAACTGGGCCTGGTCAAGGTGGTCGAGCTCACCGCCGTCCAGGACGTCGGCAAGGCGCTCAACCCGCTCTCCGTGGTCGGCCAGATCCAGGGCGGCTGCACCCAGGCGCTCGGGCTCGCGGTGATGGAGGAGATCATCGTCCGGGACGGGAAGGTGCGCAACGCCTCCTTCACCGACTACCTGATCCCCACCATCCTGGACACCCCGCCGATCCCGGTGGACGTCCTCGAACTGCCCGACCCGCACGCCCCGTACGGGCTGCGCGGCGTCGGTGAGGCGCCGACCGTGTCGGCGACCCCCTCCATCGTGGCGGCGATCCGCAACGCGACCGGTCTCGCGCTCAACCGGATCCCGGTCCGGCCCGAGCACCTGACCACCGAACAGCCCGGCTGACCCCGGGAGTTCGGAGCAGCAGCACAACCGGACAGCAACACACCAAAACAGCAACACCGAACAGCAACACCGAACAGCACGACCGACAGCACAACCGACAGCACGACCGAGCAGTACTTCCCGGGGCGGCGCCGAGTCTTCCCCGCCGCCCCGGGAGCCCCCCACCCGCTGCCCGCCCACGCCGGGGTTCCGCAGTGGTGCGCACCACCCACATCTGCACCGCTGGCACTCTCCCCGACGAGTGCCCCCAGTGAGTCGAGACCGTCCCCCTGTGCCAACTTCGTTGACTGGCAATCAGGTCGACTCGCCCACCCCAACCCCCATTGACACTTGGGAGTGGACATGACCAGGATCCCCACGGAGCCCGGCACCACCGAAGCAGACAGACCCACCGAGGACGAGACCCACGCCTCGCCCACGGCGCCAGGGCCGAAGGGCGCGCTCGACGCGTACTTCAAGATCTCTGCCCGCGGCTCGACTCTCGCCAACGAACTGCGTGGTGGCCTCACCACCTTCATGGCGATGGCGTACATCATCCTGCTGAACCCGCTGATCCTCAGCGGCGCGGACGTCAACGGCGTCAAGCTCGACCACGCCGCGCTGACCACCGCCACCGCCCTCGCGGCCGCCGTCACCACCATCCTGATGGGCGTGGTCGGCAACGTGCCGCTGGCCCTGGCCGCCGGGCTCTCGGTCTCCGGCGCGGTCTCCGCACTCGTCGTACCGCACACCACCTGGCCGCAGGCCATGGGCCTGTGCGTGATCTACGGCCTGCTGATCGTGCTGCTGGTGGTCTCCGGACTGCGCGAGAAGATCATGAACGGCATCCCGCTGCCGCTCAAGCACGCGATCACCATCGGCATCGGCCTGTTCGTCACGGTCATCGGCCTCTACAAGGCCGGCTTCGTGCACACCGGCGGCCCCACCCCGCTCTCGCTCGGCCCCTTCGGTGAGCTCTCCGGCTGGCCCGTCCTGATCTTCTGCCTGACCCTCCTCGCGATCTTCGTGCTGATGGCGCGCGGCGTGCGCGGCGCGATCCTGATCGGCATCGCCGGAGGCACCGTGGTCGCGATCCTCGTCAACAAGGTCGCCCACGTGCCCGCCAAGGCCTGGGCGAACTCCGTCCCGGTGTGGCCCGGCAGCCCCGTCGCCGCCCCCGACTTCAGCCTGTTCGGCCACGTCGACCTGTTCGGCGCCTTCGGCGGCGAGGGCATGGGCGCGATCAGCGCCTCCGTCGCGGTGTTCACCCTGGTCCTGGCCGGGTTCTTCGACGCCATGGCCACCATCATCGGCGTCGGCACCGAGGCCGGACTGGCCGACCGGCAGGGCCGGATGCCCGGCCTGTCCAAGGCCCTGTTCATCGACGGCGCCGGCGGCGCGGTCGGCGGCATCGCCGGCGCCTCCGGCCAGACCGTCTTCGTCGAGTCCGCGACCGGCGTCGGCGACGGCGCCCGGACCGGCCTCGCCTCCACCGTCACCGGCGCCCTGTTCGCCCTGATGCTGTTCTTCTCCCCGCTGGCCGGCATCGTCCCGGTCGAGGTCGCCTCCGCCGCCCTGGTGGTGATCGGCTCGATGATGATGAGCCAGGCCCGGCACATCGACTGGTCCGACCGCGAGGTCGCCATCCCGGCCTTCCTGACCGCCGTGCTGATGCCCTTCACCTACAGCATCACCGCGGGCGTCGCCGCCGGCGTCATCTCCTACTCGGTGATCAAGGCCGGGCAGGGCAAGTGGCGCGAGCCCGGAGTGCTGATGTGGATCCTCACCGGGGTGTTCGTCCTGTACTTCGCGCTCACCCCGATCAAGTCCTGGCTGGGCGTGCACTGAGCGCTTTGATCACCGTCGCCGCCGTACGGGATCGTTTCCCGTACGGCGGCGTCTCCCGCTACTGTCGAAACCGTGTAAGGAGCCTCCGACATGCAGGACATCGCCGAGCAGATGCAGGCCTGGCACGCGTCCGGGCGCTCCTTCGCCGTGGCCACCGTGGTCGGCGTCTCCGGCAGCGCCCCGCGTGATCCGGGGGCCGCCCTGGCCGTCGACGCCGCCGGTGAGGCGGTCGGCAGCGTCTCCGGCGGCTGCGTCGAGGGCGCCGTGTACGAGCTCTGCCAGGCCGCCATCGAATCCGGCGAGCCGGTGCTGGAGCGCTTCGGCTACAGCGACGAGGACGCCTTCGCGGTCGGGCTGACCTGCGGCGGGATCCTCGACGTGTTCGTCCAGCCGGTCGTCCCCGGGAGCGACTCCGGAATGGACGCCGGCCTCGCCCTCATCGCCGACGGCACGCCCGTCGCCCTCGCCCGGGTGATCGCCGGACCGGCCGGAATGCTCGGCGCCACCATCGCCGTCACCGCCACCGGACAGCACGGCGCGCTCTCGGTCGGACCGTCCACGGTGGGCGCGCTGGAACGCTCCGTGGTCGCGGAGTCCCGGGCCATGCTGGACGCCGGACGCACCGGGCGGATCGTGCTCGGCCTGGACGGTCGGCCCTGCGACGAACACGGACAGGGCACCGTCACCTGCTTCGTCGAGTCCTACGTGCCCGCGCCGCGGATGCTGGTCTTCGGCGCGATCGACTTCGCCGCCGCCGTGGTGCGGATCGGCAAGTTCCTCGGCTACCACGTCACCGTCTGCGACGCCCGGCCCGTCTTCGCCACCGCGCGGCGCTTCCCCGAGGCCGACGAGGTGGTCGTCGACTGGCCGCACCGCTACCTGGACTCCCAGCTCGGCCGCATCGACGGGCGCACCGTGCTGTGCGTGCTCACCCACGACGCCAAGTTCGACGTCCCGCTGCTGGAACGCGCCCTGCGGCTGCCGGTCGGCTACGTCGGCGCGATGGGCTCCCGGCGCACCCACCGCGACCGGCAGGCCAAGCTGCGCGAAGCCGGCCTGACGGACACCGAACTCGCCCGGCTGCGCTCCCCCATCGGCCTCGACCTCGGCTCCCGCACCCCGGAGGAGACCGCGGTCTCGGTCGCCGCCGAGATCATCGCCCACCGGCGCGGCGGCAGCTGCCTGCCACTGAGCGCCGGCAACGGGCCGATCCACCACGACGTGGCGGCGGCTCCGGAGGAGCCTCAGCCGGCGCCCCGGACCCACGCCGCCTGAGGCCGCCCAGCCGGGGACGGCCTGTGTCGACCGATCAGTCGGCACGGGCCCGATGAACTGCTCAGTCCGCCGTCCCCTGCGGAACGACCCACGCGGTCGGCTGACCGGTGACGGCGGCGATCATGTCGTAGTCGCCGTCGTAGTGCAGGACGGTCGCGCCGTGGCGCTCGGCGGTGGCGGCGATGACGAGGTCGGCCACGGACAGCGCCCGCCAGTTGACGGCGGCGGTCAGGAGGGCCTGCACCTCGATGGCGCGGTCCCACACCTCGTCGGGTGTGGACAACCAGCCGAAGCCGCGCAGGCCATCTCGGATTCGGTCTGCGTCGGTCTTGGACCTGGCGCTGTACATGATCTCCAGCTCGACGGCACCGCAAATTGCGAGCCGCCCTTGATTGAACAACCGATCGATCACTTCTCCAATCGCAGGCTTGGGGTAGCGAGCAAAAGCGGACTTGTCGATGAGGAAGCGCTCACTCACTCTTGTCCACCGGTCCAGTCAGATCTGGCAGTCCGCCCTCTGCGAGCCAGGCGAGAAACTCCTTACCCTTGCGACGCTTCACCGCGTCCTCAAGGGCGGCGTTGACGGTGGCGACCTTGGTCGTGGTTCCGAAGATCTCGGCCGCCTCGGCCAGGAGTTCGTCGTTGACGTCTATCACGGTGCGAGCCATGGCTGGGCCTCCTGAAGGACTACGGGCCTGCGATATCGAAATCCAGGTTCGTCGATATCGCAAGCTCATCAGGGCCGATCAGGTGATATTCACCTGTTCAGGTGACGTTGAGGCGGGCGGCGAGGCGCAGGAGGCCGGGGCTGAGGCGGGAGAGCAGGCGGGCGGCCTTGGCCTCGGGGGTGACCGGGACGACGGGCTTGCCGGTGCGGACGGCGGTGAGGATGGCGGTGGCGACCTTCTCCGGGGGGAAGCCGCGGCGGGCGTAGAGCCTGGCGGCGCGAGCCTGCTTGGCGGACTGCTCGGCGGCGGTGCTGGCGGAGAAGGTGGAGGTGCGGGTGATGTTGGTGTTGACGATGCCGGGGCAGATGGTGGAGACGCCGATGCCGTGGCCGACGAACTCGGCGCGCAGGCAGTCGGAGAGCATGAAGACGGCGGCCTTGCTGGTGGCGTAGGCGGTGAGCGCCTTCGAGGGGAGGTAGGCGGCGGCCGAGGAGACGTTGACGATGTGGCCGCCCCGGCCGCGGTCGGCCATCAGGGTGCCGAAGGCGCGGCAGCCGTGGATCACGCCCCAGAGGTTGACGTCCAGGACGCGCCGCCACTCCTTCTCGGTGGTCTGCAGGAAGGTCCCGGAGTGGCCGATGCCGGCGTTGTTGACCATCACGTCGGGCACGCCGTGCTCGGCGGCGACGCGCTGGGCGAAGGCGTCCATCGCGGCGCCGTCGGAGACGTCCACCCGGTAGGCGTGCGCCTTCGGGCCGATCAGCGAGGCGAGTTCGGCGGTGCGCTCGGCGGCCGCGAGGTCGAGGTCGCAGACCACCACCCGGGCGCCGTCCTCGGCGAAGGCGAGCGCGGTGGCCCGTCCGATGCCGCTGCCGCCGCCGGTGACGACGACCAGGCGGCCGTCGCCGTCGGCCTCCCGGGACCGTCCCGCCTCGATCCGGGCGGTGAACTCGCGGACCATGCCGGCCACGGTGGCTCCCTTCTCCAGCAGTGCCGACCAGTGGCCGGCGTGCAGTGTGCGTCGGGTCAGATCGGGCACCCAGCGCTCCAGGCCCTCGGAGAGGTAGGTGCCGACGTAGCGGTCCCGGGTGAGGGTGATCAGCTGGACCGGGACGTCCGTCCGCCGCTCACGCGGACTTCCCATCGTGGGGCGGAAGTTGGCCCGGTACAGCTCGATGCCGCGGACCGCGTCGCGGCGCAGGGTGCGCTGCGGGTGGTCGGCGCGCGGGGTGACGTGCTCCAGGTCGCGCAGCACCCGCGGCCAGGCCCGGGCGAGGCCGAGGCGCCAGACGGCCGGGGCGAGGTAGGGCAGGTGGAAGGCGGTGATGTACCAGGAGTGCAGGCCCTGGTGGAGCAGCTGCCCGAGGTGGCGCGGGGTGGGGCGGCGCAGCCGGTGGCGCAGCCAGTGGCCCATGTGGTCCAGGCTGGGGCCGGACAGGGTGGTGTAGGAGGCGATCCGGTGCCGGGCGCTCGGGTCGGTGACGGCCTCCCAGGACTGGATCGAGCCCCAGTCGTGGGCGACCAGGTGCACCGGGCGGTCGGGGCTGACGGCTTCGGCGACCGCGAACAGGTCGTCGGCCAGCCGCTCCAGGCGGTAGCCGTCGCGGTCCGCCGGGGCGGCCGACTCGCCGGCGCCGCGCACGTCGTAGCGCACCACGTGGTGGTCGCGGGCGAGGTCGGCGGCGATGTCGTCCCAGACGGTGTGGGTGTCCGGGTAGCCGTGCACCAGGAGGACGGTGGGGGCCTGCGGGTCGCCCTGCTCGAAGACGGCGAGCGGGAGGCCGCCGGAGTGGACGGTCCGGCGGCGGACGGCGGACGTCGTGGAGGGCGCCCTCGGGGGCGTCGTCGGGGGCGTCATCGGATGGCCTCCAGGGTGGTCTGCTCGTCGGTCGGCTCGGCGCCGGTCGGCTCGGCGCCGGTCGGCTCGGTGGTCGGCTCGGTGGTCGGCTCGTCGGTCGTGGCGGTCCAGCGGCGGACGTGCGGGAGGTCGTCGTCGAGCCAGTAGGCGTCGTCCTCGGTGACCACCAGCAGTTCCTCGAACTTGATGCCCACGCCGCGGAATCCGATGTGCGGCTCGACCGCCCAGAGGCCGGGGGTGGGCGCGTGCCGGGACGACCGTCCGTCCGCCCACAGCGGTGAACGGCCGTGCAGGCGCTCGGAGATGAGCTCCCGGCCGAGGGTCTGCAGGGTGCGCACGCCGAAGCCGAAGACGTTCACCCCGGCCGGGCCGCGCACGGTGGTGCGGGTGACCTGGTGGCCGATCACCCGGCCCGGGTAGACCTGGTGGCGGTTGTCGTAGCCGTGCGCGGCGATCTGCGCGTCCACCGCCGCGTACACCTCGTCGAGCGGTCGGCGGGCCCGCACCTCGGCGAGGATCAGCTCGCGGTAGACCCTGAGGTCGGCGGCCAGCCGGTCCCAGACCCGGTTCTCGCCGATCTTGCCGCCGTAGCCGATGTCGGCGGTGTAACCGTCCACCACGGGCGCGCAGTCCAACACGTACGGCATGCCCTCCTCCAGCCGGCGGTTGCCGGCGAAGAACTGCAGCGGGGTGTGGAAGTGCCGGAAGGCCGTGCGGTCGCCGAACCAGGCGAACGGGACGTGGAAGAAGTCCTGCACCCCGGCGGCGACCAGGCGGCGGCGCAGCTCGGCGGTGGCCTGCCGCTCGGTGACGCCCGGTTCGACCCAGGCGGCGACCTGTTCGGCGCAGTGGTAGGCGAGTTGCTGGGTCTCGCGGAAGCGGGCGAGGTCGCGCTCGGTGTACGGGAAGGCGGGGGTCGCTTTCGCCATCGGGGGCATCGGGGGGCTCCTTCTAGACGTCGAGCACGAGGGTCTCACCCTCGGCGGCCCGGGAGACGCAGGGCAGCAGGGCGCCGGCGGCGCGTTGCTCGGGGGTGAGGCGGCGGTCCCGGTGGTCGGGCTTTCCGGCGAGCAGGTGGACCTCGCAGGTGCCGCAGAAGCCCTGGTGGCAGGAGTACGGGAGGTCCGGGCGGGCCTCGCGCAGCACGTCCAGGGCGGAGCGGTCGGCGGGGACGTCCAGGGTCGGGCCGTCGGCGCCGAGCCGGACGGCGAAGGGCTCGCCGTCGGTGATCGGGGCGGCGCCGAAGCGCTCGAAGTGCAGGGCGGTGGCGGGCGACGCGTCGAGGGCCCGCTGGACGGCGGCGAGCATCGGGGCCGGGCCGCAGCAGTAGACGGCGGCGCCGCGCGGGGCGTGGGCGAGCAGTTCGGCGCCGGTGGCGACGCCGCCGTGCTCGTCGTCGGTGCGCAGCACGACGCGCCGCGGGTCGATGGCGCGCAGCTCGTCCGCGTACGGGAGGGTGTCGGCGCTGCGGCCGACGTGGACCAGGCGCCAGTCGAGGCCGTGGCGCTGCGCCTCGCGGGCCATCGGGAGGAGCGGGGTGATGCCGATGCCGCCGGCGAGCAGGAGGACGGCCGGTTCGGCGCAGAAGGCGAAGCCGTTGCGCGGGCGGCGGGCGGTGAGGCGGGCGCCGGGGTGCAGGGTGTCGTGGATCTCTACCGATCCGCCCCCGCCCTCGGGCAGGCGCCGGACGGCGATCCGGTAGTGGTGACGGTCGGCGGGGTCGCCGCTGAGCGAGTAGTGGCGCTCGCGGCCGGAGGGCAGGGCGAGCCGCAGGTGGGCGCCGGGCTGCCAGCGCGGCAGCGGACCGCCGGAGGGGTCGGTGAGGCTCAGTTCGACGACGTCGGCGGCCAGTTGGCGGCGGGCGGCGACGACCAGCTGCAGCGGCGGGGCGGGGCGGCTGAGCGGGCGGCGGGGGTTGCGGCGCAGCAGCGGGCCGCCGAGGGCCTGGACGTAGCGGTCCTGGATCGCGGTGAGGCGGCGCAGGAAGCGGTCGGCGCGGGGGCGGCCGTAGAGGTCGGGGGGTGGGGTGAGCAGGTCCATCCGGCGGTCCTTGACGTCAGGGGACGGCGAACAGATGACACGGCGAACAGATGACAGATGACGTCATCTGTCATCTGTTCGCTGAAATCTGTCGATTGAAATCTGTCAGCTGCCGACTGTCCGCCGTCAGCGCCCCGCGGCGGCGCGGGCGGCCGGGGAGGTGGCGAGGTAACCGAGCGCCTGGCTGGAGGAGCCCTCCTGCGTGGGGTGGTAGCCGGGCCGCAGGTAACGCAGGCCGGAGCGGATCGACTTGACCGGGTTGGGCAGCAGGCCGCGCTTGGTGATCCGGTAGGCCTCGCGCCAGCTCGGGCGCAGTCGACCGTCCAGCGTCGGGTCGGCGGCCAGCAGGAAGCGGACGCCGCGGACCCAGAGGTGGACCAGCAGCGGGCCGGCCATCGCCATGGTGCGGACCCGGCGCGCATAGCCGGGGTCCAGGTGAACCAGTAGGTCGAAGGCGACGCTGCGGTGCTCGACCTCCTCGGCGCCGTGCCAGCGCAGCAGGTCGAGCATCGTCGGGTCGGCCTCGGCGCGGTCCAGCCCCGGGGAGTTGAGGATCCAGTTGCCGAGGAAGGCGGTGAAGTGCTCGATCGCCGCGATGGCGGCCACCCGCTCGATGAGGGCCTCGTGCCGCCGCGCGGGGGACAGCCCCGGCCGCTCGCCGAGCACGCGCTGGAAGACCCAGGCGACCTGACGCACGTACGGGCGCGGGTCGAGCCCCTGGCCGAGCAGGTGGTCGAGCACCTCCTGGTGGGCCTCGGCGTGGATGGCCTCCTGTCCGATGAAGCCGAGCACCTCCTCGCGCAGTTGCTCGTCCCGGACGAGCGGCAGCGCCTCCTTGAACACCTTGACGAACCAGCGCTCCCCCTCCGGCAGCAGCAGGTGCAGGACGTTGAGGATGTGGGTGGCCATCGGCTCGTCCGGCACCCAGTGCAGCGGCAGTCGGGCCCAGTCGAAGCGGACGTCCCGGGGTTCCAGCACGAGGCTGTCGTGGACGCGCGCGGCGGGGGCGGCGAGGGCGGGGACGGGGGTGGTTCGGGGCATGGCAGGCCCTCCTGACCTGGCAGCGGCGGCTCGGCTCAGGGAAACGTACTCGCCGGTAGTGGCGCCGACAAGGGTTTCGGCGACTCTTATCGACATCGAGTCTAATAAGTGTGTGCACCGGAGAACGACCGCGGAGACACGCCGCCGGAAGGCGAACGGGCCCCGCCGGACGCGGATCGTCCGACGGGGCCCGTCGAGCGGGGCCGGGCAGCGCGCGGAAGCGCCGCTCAGACCGCCATCGCCAGCATCAGCGGCGCCGCCCGCGCCGCCAGCAGCTCGGCGGCGGCCTTCAGTTTGTGGATGTTGTCCACCGGCATCGAAGTGGCCAGGCAGCCGACCGTGCTGCCCGCCGTGATCGGCACCGCCGCGCAGACCGTGCCGAGCGCGTACTCCTGGATGTCCAGCACCGGCACCGTGGCCGGCTGCCGCTCCAGCCGGTGCATCAGCTGGTCGGCGTCGGTGACCGTACGGGAGGTGAGCCGGGCCACCGGGTGGCGGGAGAGGTGGTCCCGCCGGGCGTCCGCGTCGAGCTGGCTGAGCAGGCACTTGCCGATCGCGCTGGCGTGCGCGGTGGCCCGGAAGTCCACCCACTCCTGCACGGCGGGCGCGTAGTCGGCCGCCGAGACCGCCTCGACCGTCAACTCCCCGTCGTGGTACCGGCTGAAGTACACCGCTGCACCCAACTCGTCCCGGAGTTCGGCGAGTTTGCGGTTCAGCCGGGCCTTGACGAGCTGTTCCCGGTTGTGCTGCCCGAGCAGGGCGAAGGTGCCGCCGAGCACCCAACCGCCGTCCTGGCACTGGAGGTAGCCCTCGATCTCGAGGATCTCCGCGAGCCGCCGCACGGTCGGCAGGCCCAGCGAGGTCTCCCGCGCGAGGGCGACCAGGGTGGCCCCGTCGGGGTGCCGGTCGACGGCCTCCAGCAGTCTGAGGGCGTGCTGCAGGGAGGTGAACGGGCCCGTCAGACCCTGGTCCAGCGCGGCGTGACGACCCGGGGCTGGTGTCGACATGTCGTCCCCTTCCGATGTCCCCCCACGGAGCGACCGCGGGCGGCCTCCAGCCTATCCACCCGGGGGCTCGGTCGACCGCTGTCCGTGAATATCGGTGAACATTCCGTGGAGCACCGGCCGTTCGCCTGGTAGAAGGGGCGCACCGACCGCAGCGGCCGCGCGCCCGGGCTGCGCGGCGGGCGCCCCCGGAACGCCCGACGGGCCCCTCCCCCACTGCCCTGGGGGAAGAGGCCCGTCGTACGCCCGCCGGGTGCGGGCCCGGCGGCAGGGAGGGTGCGGAGAGGTCGGTCGGGCGGGCGGCTCAGCCCTCGTCGCCCGCGCGGAGCTTGGCGACGGCGGCCTCGACCCGGGCGCCGTACTCCTCGTCGGCGGCGTGGAAGTGGGCGAGGTTCTTCTCGATCACGTCGTCCCGCGTGACCTGCGCCAGGAAGCCCGCGATGTTGTTGACCAGGCGGGTCCGCTCGCCCTCCGACATCAGCCGGTAGAGCTCGCCGGCCTGGAAGAAGTCGTCGTCCTTGCTGTGCGCCGGCGTGGTGTAGGTGCCGGTGTGGCCGTCGAGCTTGAGCGGCGCGGCGAGCGCGGCGTCGGTCTGGGCCGGGCCGTCGTACGAGTTGGGCTCGTAGTTCTTGCCGCGGCCGGCCGCGTTGAGGGCGTTGTAGCCGTCGCGCCCGTAGTTGTCGGCCTCGGTGGCGCGCGGGGCGTTCACCGGCAGCTGGGTGTGGTTGACGCCGAGGCGGTAGCGCTGGGCGTCCGCGTAGGCGAACAGCCGGCCCTGGAGCATCTTGTCCGGGGACGGG
Source organism: Kitasatospora cathayae (assembly GCF_027627435.1). Taxonomy (GTDB): domain Bacteria; phylum Actinomycetota; class Actinomycetes; order Streptomycetales; family Streptomycetaceae; genus Kitasatospora; species Kitasatospora cathayae. The sequence continues at coordinate 1,887,689 of NZ_CP115450.1, forward strand.
CCGATGCCGGGCACGAAGTTGTTCGGCGAGAACGCGGCCTGCTCGACCTCGGCGAAGACGTTCTCCGGGTTCCGGTTGAGCACCAGGCGGCCGACCTTGACCAGCGGGTAGTCGGCGTGCGGCCACACCTTGGTGAGGTCGAAGGGGTTGAAGCGGTAGTCCGCGGCCTCGGCGACCGGCATCAGCTGGACGTGGAGGGTCCAGGACGGGAACACCCCGCGCTCGATGGCCTGGTGGAGGTCGCGCTGGTGCGAGTCGGCGTCGGCGCCGAGCACCTCGGCGGCCTGGTCGCCGTCCAGGCTGCGGATGCCCTGGTTGGTCTTGAAGTGGTACTTCACCCAGTAGGCCTCGCCCTCGGCGTTGACCCACTGGTAGGTGTGCGAGCCGTAGCCGTTCATGTGGCGGTACGAGGCCGGGATGCCGCGGTCGCCGAACAGCCAGGTGATCTGGTGGGTCGAGGCCGGCGAGTGCGCCCAGAAGTCCCAGACGTTGTCCGCCTCCTGCACGCCGGTGTACGGGTCGCGCTTCTGCGAGTGGATGAAGTCGGGGAACTTGATCGGGTCCTTGATGAAGAACACCGGGGTGTTGTTGCCGACGAGGTCGTAGTTGCCCTGCTCGGTGTAGAACTTCAGCGCGAAGCCGCGCGGGTCGCGCACCGCGTCGCCGGCGCCCAGGTTGCCGGCCACGGTGGAGAAGCGCAGGAAGACCTCGGTGCGCTTGCCGACCTCGGACAGGAAGGCCGCCCGGGTGTACTTCGACACCTCGTCGGTGACCTCGAAGTAGCCGTACGCGCCGGAGCCGCGGGCGTGCACGACGCGCTCCGGGATGCGCTCGCGGTTGAACCGGGCCAGCTTCTCCAGCAGGTGCTGGTCCTGGAGCAGCAGCGGGCCGTACTCGCCGGCCGAGGCCGAGTTCTGGTTGTCGGCGACCGGGGCGCCGGACTCCGTGGTCAGGATCTTGGACATGGAGGGTCCTTCAGGTGTCGATAAGGCGGTGCGTGGAGAGGTGGAGCGGGCGCGCCGAGTGTCAGACGCCCAGCAGGCGCCACAGCGCCGAGCGGCGGCGGGCGGAGTGCTCGCCGTCCGGGCCGTCGGCCGGCTGGAGGCCGGCGACCGCGGCGGTGGCCGCGGCCGGGTCCGCCAGCGGGCGGGCGGCGGCCAGCGCGGCGGCCTCCTCGGGGCCGAGGCCGGCGCCGGCGAGGGCGGCCACGGCTTCGGCGGCGGGGATCGCGTTGAACCAGCGCAGCGCGAGGGCCGCGCGGCCGGCCTCGGTGAGGCGGCCGGTGAGCCGGAGGCGGGCGAGCCCGCCGTCCGGGTAGACGTTGATCCGCACGTGGGTCACCGGGCGGCCGACGTCGAGCCGGAAGCGGTGCCGGGTGTCGGGCTGCAGCCGGGTGCGGGGCAGGATCTCGAACCATTCGCCGTCGGCCGGTGTCTGGGACGTCGCAGCCTGCCCGGTCGAGGCGTCGAAGCCGATCAGGTCGGCCCAGCCGGGGGCGTTGGCGACGAAGTGGGTGGTGTCCACCTCGGCGGCCAGGACCTCGCCGCCCCCGGCCAGGGCGATCTGCACCCAGTCGTTGGCCTTGTCGCGCCGACGCCGGGTCTCCCAGCCCTCGCCCATGACGGAGGCGCGACCGGGAGCGTTCAGGTTGTGCGGGGAGGAGAAGTAGCGGTCGGACGCCGCCTCGGCCACGCCGCCGTACTCCTGGGCGGCCAGGTCAAAGGTGAGGCCGTCCAGTTCGCGCGGGTCGGGCAGCACCTCGCCGTGCACCCGGAGCCGGGCGACGCCGCCGTCCGGGAAGATGCTGAGCCGTACGTGGGTGTAGCGGGCGTCGTCCTGGACGGTGAACTCGTGGGCGGTGTCGCCGCGGAGCGGGGTGCGCGGCACGATGACCGTCCACTCGGCGTCCTGCAGTTCCTCGGGCGAGGGGTGCCCGGGGACGGAGGCGGCCTCGACCGAGGCGCTCTGCGGGTAGTTGCCGGTGAAGTGGGCGGTGTCGACGATCACGCCGCGGATCACGCCGCCGACGCCGAGCCGCACGATCGTCCAGTCGTGGTCCTGGTCGGTGGGGTGCGGCTGCTCGGCGGAGACGCCGCGGCGGCGCTTGGACTCCCAGCCGTCCATGATCTGGCCCTTGTGGCCGAAGGTGTGCGGGCGGAACTCGGCGGGCTTGGCCACCAACAGGTTCTCGGCGTCCGCGAAGGTGTCCTCATTGGTGGCGACGACGCCCGCGCCGAGCAGTCGGGAGGCCAGGTTGACCAGCTCGGTGAAGGGAGCGCTCGGGGTGTCGGCAGTGGTCACTGACTCTCCTCGGAAGACGGTGGCGGTTCGGGAAGCGGTCGGCTCGGAAGGCGGTCGGCTCGGGCCGCGGCTCCGGTTCAGGAGGCGGTGGCAGGACGGGAGTCGGCGGGCCGGGTGAGCTGCCGGCCGAAGGGCTCGGCGCCGGCGTCCACCGCGCGGCCGCGCAGCCAGGTGGTGCGGACCGCGCCGGTCAACGTCCGCCCCGCGTACGGGGTCACCGGGTTGCGGTGGTGCAACTCACCGGCGTGGACGGCGAATTCGCCGTCGGGATCGAAGGCGATCAGGTCCGCGTCGCAACCCGCCGCGATGGCGCCCTTGGTGCCGGTGAGGCCGACCAGTTCGGCCGGTCCGGCGGACATCCAGCGCACCACGTCGGACAGGGCGTGGCCGCGACGGCGGGCCTCGGTCCAGATGGCGGGCAGGCCCAGCTGCAGCGAGGCGATGCCGCCCCAGGCGGCAGCGAAGTCGCCGCTGCCGCCGTACTCGGGCAGCAGCTTGAGGTCGGGGGTGGACGGCGAGTGGTCGGAGACGACGGCGATGAACTCGCCGTCGGCCAGGGCCTCCCAGAGCGCGTCCCGGTTGGCCTCGTCGCGGATCGGCGGGCAGCACTTGAAGGCGGTGTCGCCGTCCGGCACCTGCTCCGCCGCGAGCGTCAGGTAGTGCGGGCAGGTCTCGGCGGTCACCCGTACGCCCTCCGCGCGCGCCGTGCGCAGCAGCGGCAGCACGGCCGCCGAGGAGACGTGCAGGACGTGCACCCGGGCGCCGGTGCGCCGGGCGGTGTCGAGCAGCTGGGCGACGGCCGCGGTCTCCGCTCCGGCGGGGCGGGAGGCGAGGAAGTCCCGGTAGTGGACGCCGGGTTGCTGCGGTGCGGCGGCCAGCACGGCCGGGTCCTCGGCGTGGATGATCGCCAGTGCCCCGATCCGGGCCTGCTCGGCCAGGGCGGCCTCCAGATCGGCGGCCTCGACGTGCGGGAACTCGTCGACGCCGGACGGGGCGAGGAAGCTCTTGAAGCCGAACACACCTGCCCGGTGCAGGGGTTCGAGGTCGGCGACGTTGCCGGGGACGGCCCCGCCCCAGAAGCCGAGGTCGACCCAGGCCTGGCCCTCGGCGGTCTTCCGCTTGACGGCCAGCCCCTCCACGGTGGTGGTGGGCGGGATCGAGTTGAGCGGCATGTCGATGATCGTGGTGACGCCGCCGGCCGCGGCGGCCCGGGTGGCGGTGGCGAAGCCCTCCCACTCGGTGCGGCCGGGCTCGTTGACGTGCACGTGGGTGTCGACCAGGCCGGGCAGCAGGGCGGTGTCACCGAGGTCGACGAGCTCGCGGTCGCCGACCACCAGCGATCCGTGGGCGGCGACCTGCTCGATCCTCCCGTCCCGGATCAGCACGTCGGCGGGGCGCTCGCCGTCGGGCAGCACCGCCCGGCGGGAGCGGATCACCGCTGGCTGGCTGAACGGCATGGGGACCTCCGAAACCTGGAACTGGGGGGATGGGGGTACGCGGGGGCACACCGGACCACGCGGCCCGGGGAGGCGCTCGCTGGGTGGTCGGAGTGGGCGGGAACCGAAGGATTGCGGGGAGCCTAGGCCCGCCTTCAACAAAACGTCAATGGAGGAACCTACGGGGGATCAGCCCGGCAGCAGCGCTTCGGCCAGCCGCTCCCCCGCCACCTCGGCCAGCTCACCGGCCCTGGTCATGCTGTCCCCCGGCTGCTCGGCCAGGTCGGTGAGCGCGATCGCGGCGGTGAAGCCGGCCGTCCGCCACTCGGGCTCGGACAGCTCCAGCCGACCGGCCACGGCAGCCACCCGAACCCCCGCCCGGGCGGCCGCCGCGGCGACCCCGGCGGGGGCCTTGCCATGGAGCGTCTGTGCGTCCAGGCAGCCCTCGCCGGTGACGACGAGGCGTGCCCCACGCACGGCCTCGTCGAAACCCAGCAGATCGAGCAGCAGCTCGATACCGGGTCGCATGGTGGCGCCGAGCAGGGCGAGGGCGGCGAAGCCCACCCCGCCCGCGGCCCCGGCGCCGGGGGCCTGCCGCACGTCGCGTCCGGTCACCGCGGCGACCTGGTCGGCGAAGCGGGTCAGCCCCTCCTCCAGGACCACCAGGTCGTCCCCGTCGGCACCCTTCTGCGGGCCGTACACGGCGGTCGCGCCGCGCGGGCCGAGCAGCGGGTTGTCCACGTCGCAGGCGACCACGACCTCGACGCCGGTCAGCAGTTCGGCCAGCGGGCCGAGTTCGATCCGCTCCAGCCGGCGCAATGCGGCGCCGCCGGGCGGCAGTTCGCTGTCGTCGGCGTCGCGCAGCCGGACCCCGAGCGCCTGCACCATGCCGGCACCGCCGTCCGTGCAGGCACTGCCGCCGAGGCCCAGCACGATCCGCTTGGCGCCCATGGCCACCGCCCGGCCGATCAGCTGGCCGACGCCGTAGGAGCCGGCCGCGAGCGGGGCGGTCCGGCCGCCGGGCAGCCGGGCGAGCCCGGAGGCCTGGGCCAGCTCGACCACGGCGGTGTCGCCGCGGACGGCGAGCGCCGCGTCCACCGGCAGGCCGGTCGGGCCGGCCACCTTGGCCGGGACGCGCTGGAAGCCGGCCGCGAGCGCCGCGGCCAGGGTGCCCTCGCCGCCGTCGGCCACGGGCAGTTCGCGCACCTCGGTGCCGGGCGCGGCGCGCCGGATGCCGGCGGCGATCCGGGCGGCGACCTCGGCACCCTCCAGGGTGCCCTTGAACTTGTCCGGCGCTACGACCACGTGACCCTGGTGGGGGGTGGGGGGCATCGGTGGTCCTCACTTCCATACGGGTCTGGCGGTGGTTCGACAAGCATGTGTCCGGTGGCCCCGGGAACGCGACCCCCGCCCGGGTGGTGCGGTCCGGGCCGTGGGGGGGTGGTGCGACCCCCTCCCCGCCGTTCCCCTCGTCCCGCTTCCGACGTACGAGGGGCTCCCCTCGGCGGGGAGGGGGCCAGGCGACACGCAGCAGGCACGACCGAAGTGCCCCTCGGGGAGGGTGTGCGAGTCACCGGCTTGGGTCGACCGGCGGGCGGGCGGATGAGCCCCTGCCCGCACGCCGGTCGGGTCCGGCCTCCTGGCGGCGCGGGCACGACCGGATCAGGTACACGCCGCCAGGAGGAGTCTGTCGGGGCGCCGGGGCCCCGTCGGTCACTTGACCTCGCGGATCACTTGACCTCGCGGCCGGAGAGCCGCTCGACGCCACGCAGCAGCGCCGAGTGATCGAGGGAGCCGTCGCCGTTGGCCCGGGCGGAGGCGACCAGCTGGGCCACCACGGCGCCGACCGGCAGCGCGGCGCCCACGGCGCGGGCGGCGTCGGTGACGATGCCCATGTCCTTGTGGTGCAGGTCGATCCGGAAGCCGGGGGCGAACTCGCGGTTGAGCATGTTCGCCTTCTTGCGGTTGAGCACGGTGGAGCCGGCCAGGCCGCCGCCGAGCACGTCCAGCGCGGCACCGAGGTCGACGCCGGCGTTCTCCAGGAACACCACCGCCTCGGCGAGCACCTGGATGTTGACCGCGACGATCAGCTGGTTGGCGGCCTTGACGGTCTGGCCGGCGCCGTCCGGGCCGACGTGGACGACCGTGGTGCCCAGCGCGTCGAACAGCGGCTTGGCCTCGGCGAAGTCCGCGGCCTCGCCACCGACCATGATCGACAGCACCGCCTCGATCGCGCCGGCCTCGCCCCCGGAGACCGGGGCGTCCAGGGTGCGCACGCCCTTCTCGCGGGCGGCCTTGCCGACCTTGATGGAGGTCTGCGGGGTGATCGAGGACATGTCGATCACCAGGGTGCCCGCGGCGACGTTCTCCAGGACGCCGCCCTCGCCGAGGATGACCGCCTCGACGTGCGGGTCGGCCGGGACCATGGTGATGACGACCTCGGCGTCCTTCACCGCGTCCGCGATGCTGGCGGCGCCGTGGCCGCCGGCCGCGACCACGGTGTCGATCGAGGCCTGGGAGAGGTCGAAGCCGGTCACGTGGTGGCCGGCCTTGACCAGGTTGACGGCCATGGGCTTGCCCATGATGCCGAGGCCGACGAAGGCAATCTTGCGGGAGGCGCTCATCGCGTCGGGTTCCTTACGTGTGCGGGTGGGAGGGGTGGGCTCCGGGACAGGCCCCGAGGGGCGCCGCAACGGCGGACGGCGCTACCGGGCCGCGCGCAGCTCGCGCGGCAGCCAGCCGAAGCTGTCGGCGCTGACGCCGGTGGAGGGGCGGTACTCCAGGCCGATCGAGCCCGTGTAGCCCGCGGCGCTGAGCCGGGCGAAGAGGTCCTCGAAGTCCAGCTCGCCGGTGCCGGGCTCGTTGCGGCCCGGGTTGTCGGCGATCTGCACGTGGCCGATCCGGTCCGCGTGGGTGTCGATGACCGCCGCCAGGTCCTCGCCGTTCCTGGCCAGGTGGTACAGGTCGCAGAGGAACCCGGCGTTCCCCAGACCGGTGGCGGCGTTGACCTTGTCGACCACCTCGACCGCGGCGGCCGCGGAGACCAGCGGGTAGTCCGGGGACTCGGCCTTGTTGAGGGCCTCGATCAGCAGGATCGCGCCGATCCCGTGCGCCGCCTCGGCGGCGAGCACCAGGTTCTCCAGCGCCAGCGCGTCCTGCTCGGCCGGCTCGACGCCCTCGATCCGGTTGCCGTACAGCGCGTTGAGCGCGGTGGCGCCGAACGAGGCGGCGAGCTCCGCGGCGACCGGGACGTTGGCGCGGAACCGCTCCTTCTCGGACGGGACCGAGACGGTGCCCCGGGCGCCCTGGCTGAGGTCGTCCAGGAAGTTGAGCCCGGTGAGCCGGACGCCCGCGTCGCCGAACGCCTTGCGCAGCGCGTCCAGTTCGGCCTGGCTCGGGTTGTGCTCGGTGCCGAAGGGCCACCAGAGCTCGGCGGCCGTGAAGCCGGCCGCGGCCGCGGCCGCGGGGCGCTCCAGCAGCGGGAGTTCGCCGAACAGGATCGACAGGTTGACCGTGAAGCCGTGCTTGGCAGCCGCCGTCACGTCCATCACCTCTCACTCTCTCTTCCGTCATCCGCAACTTCCACGATCCGGAAGAGGGATTCTGTGTGGTGGAAGCATCTCCGGCCCGGCGAGCGAGTGTCAAGGCTGCCGCAACATTTTGTTGAAGTAGCCCGGACCCGCCCGCCGGCCGGGCCGGCCGCTGTTCGATCGCCCAGGCCCTGCCCCCCGCCCACCCCCGCTCGATACAGTGAGCACGTGCGATTGATGGTGGAGTTCACGACAGAACCGTTCGAACTGGACACGTTCCCGGAGCACGCCGCCGCGGCCCGCAAGGTCGTCGACGAGGCCGGCCTGGACGTGTCGGTCGGCCCCTTCGGGACCGGCGCCGAGGGCGAGGCGGAGCAGGTCCTCGCCGCGGTGACCCGACTGCTCCGGGAGACCCTGGACGCCGGGGCGACCCGCATCTCGGTCCAGGTCAGCCTGCTGGACGAGGAGGGCGGTACGCCGTGACCGAGCAGCACGTGGACCATCCCCTCGCCGCGGCGGTCAAGCCGCTGCTGGACGCGGTCGGCGCGACGCCCGTCCCGCTGGACGAGGCGAAGGCCGAGGACGTCGTCCTGGAGTGGGAGGGCATTCCGGCCCTGGCCGTCCGGTTGCCGCACCTGAGCAGTGCGCTGGACCGGCTGCTGGCCGAGATGACCCGACAGTTCGACGGCCGCCCGCTGGCCGAGCTGGACCGCTGGGAGAAGCAGCGGGTCGTCGCCCTCCTGGAGGAGCGCGGCGCCTTCACCGTCCGCCACGGAGTCGAGACGGTCGCCTCGGCCCTGGGCGTCAGCCGCTTCACCGTGTACAACTACCTGAACCGCCAGGACAGCTCGAAGCCGTCCTGAACGGACCGCGAAGCCAGTGACCCCGCCGGTATGGAGAGTGTGGATCCGTCCGCGGCGGGGCACACTTGGCGAATCGCACACGAAAGGGCCCCGCACCGGGGGCCGGTTCAAAACGTAACCACCAACCGTTCAACAAACTGTTGACGACTGGGTGGGGTCGATCTAGCTTTTCCGGGTGGCACCACTCTTCAGGAGGTCCACTCGTGACCAACCACCCCCACGCCCTTGACGCCCTGGCCGCGGCCGATGCCGCGGAGCTGGAAGGGATCCTGCTGGAGGTATGCTCCAGCCCCCGTTGGGCCGCCGCCGTCGCGGAGGCCAAGCCCTGGTCCAGTCGTGAGGCGCTGCTCGCCGCCAACGCGGCGGCGATGGCGGGACTGACCGTCGCGGACCTGCGCGACGCGATGGCCGGACACGCCCGGATCGGACAGCCCAAGCCGGGCGACGCCACCTCCGAGCGCGAGCAGGCCGGCATCCAGGGCGTGGACCAAGCGGTCCTCGACGAACTGCACGAGGCCAACGCCGCCTACGAGGCCAAGTTCGGCCACGTGTTCCTGATCTGCGCGACCGGCCGCACCGCGGCCACCATGCTCGCCGCCCTGCGCGAGCGCCACCCCAACGACCCCGCCACCGAGGCGGAGATCGTCCGGGGCGAGCTGCGCAAGATCAACGACATCCGGCTCAACCGCCTCCTCGACGCCTCCTGACTCATCGTCAAGAATGCTTCGTGGGCGGCCGCACGTTGCGCCCGTCGTGAATTGACGCACCATCACCTCTGCCATCAGTAAGGTCACTTCACCCATGACTGGCATCTCCACCCACGTGCTCGACACCAGCCTCGGCCGCCCGGCCGAGGGTGTCCCGGTCGAGCTCGCACTGCACACCGAGGGTGGCTGGCAGGTGCTCGGCGCCTCCGCCACGGACTCCGACGGCCGGGTCAAGGACCTGCCGGCCGTGGAGGCGGGCTCGGTCGTCCGGCTGCTCTTCGACACCGCCGCGTACTACGCGCGCAAGTCCGAGGAGCCGCCGTTCTTCCCCGAGGTCTCGATCGTCTTCACGGTCGCGCCCGCGCAGCACCACTACCACGTGCCGCTGCTGCTGAACCCGTTCGGATACTCGGTCTACCGCGGAAGCTAGTAGACCGACCTTGAAGCTTAGGAGCCTGTCATGGCCCACGTGCTCGGTCAGAACCAGTACGGCAAGGCGGAGAACCGCATCGTCCGGGTCTACCGCGACTCCACCCGGCACGAGATCAAGGACCTGAACGTCTCGGTCTCCCTCCAGGGCGAGTTCGAGGACGTCCACCTCACCGGGTCCAACGCCAACTGCCTCCCCACCGACACCACCAAGAACACCGTCTACGCCTTCGCCAAGGAGTACGGCATCGACTCGGCCGAGGCCTTCGGCATCCTGCTGGCCCGGCACTTCGTCGACGACACCGAGCGCGGCGTCGTGCACAGCGCCCGGATCCGGATCGAGGAGTACGCCTGGGACCGGATCAAGACGCCGGACAGCTCGGCCCGCTTCATCGGCTCGGAGGAGGTCGGCCACTCCTTCGTCCGCAACGGCCAGGAGACCCGCACCACCGAGGTCGTCTACGACGGCGAGAAGGTCCAGGTCATCTCCGGCCTGAAGGACCTCATCGTGATGAACTCCACCAACTCGGAGTTCTGGGGCTACATCAAGGACAAGTACACCACCCTGCAGGAGGCGTACGACCGCATCCTCGCCACCCAGGTCACCGCCCGCTGGAAGTACGGTTACAGCGGCCGCGACGGCGAGGCCCAGCCCAACTGGAACCGCTCCTACACCCACGTGAAGCGGCACATGCTCGAGGCCTTCGCCGAGACCTACTCCTACTCGCTGCAGCAGACCCTGCACTCGATGGGCACCCGGGTCCTCAACAACCGCGCCGAAGTCGACGAGGTACGCCTCGAACTGCCCAACAAGCACCACTTCCTCGTCGACCTGGAGCCCTTCGGGCTCAAGAACGAGAACGAGGTCTACTACGCCGCGGACCGCATGTACGGCCTGATCGAGGGCACCGTGCACCGTGAGGGCGTCGTCCCGGTCATCCCGGTCGTCTGACCTCCCCCGCAGCGCCACCGCTCCACCGCTCCACCCCGCTCATCCCCCGGACTCCGCCCGGAGTCGCCGCACCTCCGGCCCGCACGGGCCGGTCGAGACCGGGCGGACCGCACCACCCGCACCACCTGTTTCTCCACCCCCACCAACCGGAGTTCGTGTCTGCCTCGCGGCGGCCGGCCCGGGGCACTGGAGAAGCACCCCGAGGGATCCTTGCTCCGCCGTCCCGCCCTCGGGAGGTCTCCAGCGCCACGGGCGCGCCGGGAGCCACGGGCACAAGAGGGGCTCGACATGGCACCCAGCAACACCAGCAGTAACGACGGCGGTTCCACCCCTGCAAGAACCCCAGGTCCGGACGGCGCCTCAACCCGCCTCCCCGGCGAGCCGTCCGGGTCCGGAACCCATCCCGGTACCCACCCCGGTATCCACCCCGTGGACGAGGTGCTGCCCCCGGTGAAGCTGTTCTCCACCGGGCTCCAACACGTCGCCGCGATGTACGCGGGAGTCGTCGCACCCCCGCTCATCGTCGGCGCCGGCGTCGGACTCTCCGCCGCCGACCTCGCCCTGCTCATCTCGGCCAGCCTGTTCACCGCCGGACTGGCCACCCTGCTCCAGACCCTCGGCGTCTGGAAGATCGGCGCGCGACTGCCGTTCGTGAACGGCGTGTCGTTCGCGGGAGTCGCGCCCATGATCGCCATCGCCAACGAACACGGACCGAAGGACGCCCTCCCGGTGATCTTCGGAGCGGTGATCGTCGCGGGGGCCCTGTGCTTCCTCGCGGCGCCGTACTTCTGCAAGCTCATCCGGTTCTTCCCCCCGGTCGTCCAGGGCACCGTGATCACCCTCATCGGGGTGTCCCTGCTCCCGGTGGCGGTGAACTGGGCGCGCGGCGGCTCGCCAGGCGCCCCCGGGTACGGCTCCATGCGGGCCATCGGCCTCGCCGCGATCACCCTCGTCGCGGTGGTGCTCTGCAACCGGCTGCTGCGCGGCTTCTGGCAGCAGCTGTCCCTGCTCATCGGTCTGGCGTTCGGCACCCTGATCGCCTTCCCGCTGGGGCTGGCCGACTTCGGCGCGGTCCGGGACGCGAAGGTCTTCGCGCTCCCCTCCCCGTTCCACTTCGGCGGGCCCGCGTTCGACGTCGCCGCGATCGTCTCGATGTGCATCGTCATGGTGGTCTCGATGACCGAGTCCACCGCCGACATGCTCGCCCTCGGCAAGATCGTCGAGCGCGAGGCCGACGAAACCACGCTCGCCGCCGGTCTGCGGGCCGACGGACTGGCCACCGCGATCAGCCCCGTCTTCAACGGCTTCGCCGCCAGCGCCTTCGCCCAGAACATCGGGCTGGTGGCACTGACGAAGATCCGCAGCCGGTTCGTGGTCGCGGCCGGCGGAGGCATCCTGATCCTGCTGGGGCTCTTCCCGGTGCTCGGTTCGGTCGTCTCCCTGGTGCCGCAGCCCGTCCTCGGCGGTGCCGGGATCGTGCTCTTCGGCACGGTCGCGGCGAGCGGGATCCGCACCCTCGCGGAGGCCGGCATGGAGTCCAGCGCCAACACCATCCTGGTGTCGGTCTCGCTCGGTGTCGGCATAATCCCGATCGCCGTGCCGAACTTCTACGACTCCTTCCCGGAGGCCGTCCGGACCCTGATGCACTCGGGGATCTCGGCCGGCTGCGTGATGGCCGTCCTGCTCAACCTGCTCTTCCACCACGTCGGAGCCGCCCGCCGGGCCGGATCCGGGTCCGCCTCCGGGCCCGGATCCGGGTCCGCAGCGGGATCCGCAGCCGGATCCAGATCCGGTCAGGCCTCCGACGCGACGGTGCCGACGGCGACACCGTCCTGACCGGTCCGGGCAGGGGCGCGCACCATGAGGTGCGCGCCCTTCCCGGCCCTCCCCCATAGGAGTGACACCATGGCAGTCCAGCCCCCTCCCGCCGACCAGCGGATCGTGATCGAGAACGTCGCGATCGCCACCGTCGACGCCGCCGACACCGAGTACGCCCGCGGCCACGTGGTCATCCTCGGAAACCGCATCGAGTCGGTCGGCGACGGCCCCGCCCCGAACTGGCTGGACAACGTGGTGCGCCGGATCAACGGCGAGGGCCACCTGATCACGCCGGGCCTGGTCAACACCCACCACCACTTCTACCAGTGGATCACCCGGGGCCTCGCCCAGGACGACATCCTCTTCGACTGGCTGGTCGCGCTCTACCCGACCTGGGCCCGGATCGACGAGAAGCTCGTGCACGCCGCCAGCCAGGGCTCGGCCGCCGCCCTGCTCAAGTCCGGCTGCACCACCGCCTCGGACCACCACTACGTCTTCCCCAAGGACGGCGGGGACGTCCTCGGCGCCTCGATCGAGGCCGTCCAGGAGCTCGGCCTGCGCTTCACCGCGCTGCGGGGCTCGATGGACCGCAGCAAGAAGGACGGCGGGCTGCCGCCGGACCACGCCGTCGAGGAACTGGACGACATCCTGGCCGCCTCCGAGGCCGCCGTCGACCGCTACCACGACTCCTCCTTCGGCTCGATGCTGCACGTCGCGATCGCGCCCTGCTCGCCGTTCTCGGTCTCCACCGACCTGCTCCGCCAGTCCGCCGAACTCGCCCGCCGCAAGGGCGTCCGGCTGCACACCCACGGCTCGGAGACGGCCGAGGAGGAGCAGTTCTGCAAGGAGCTGTTCGGCATGGGGCCGACCGACTACTTCGAGTCGGTGGGCTGGCTCGGCGAGGACGTCTGGATGGCGCACTGCGTCCACATGAACGACTCCGACATCGCCAAGTTCGCCGAGACGGGTACCGGCGTGGCGCACTGCCCGTCGTCCAACGCCCGGCTGGCCGCCGGCATCGCCCGGGTGCCGGACATGCTCAAGGCCGGCGTACCGGTCGGGCTCGGCGTCGACGGCACCGCCTCCAACGAGTCCGGCGAGCTCGGTACGGAGCTGCGCAACGCGCTGCTGATCAACCGCCTCCACGGCTACCCGACCGCGCTGACCGGCCGCCAGGCGCTGCGGCTCGGCACCATGGGCGGGGCCCGGGTGCTGGGGCGGCAGAACGAGATCGGCTCGATCGAGGCCGGGAAGCTGGCCGACCTCGCGCTGTGGAAGATCGACGGGATCATGCACTCCTCGATCGCCGACCCGGTCGCGGCCCTCACCTTCGGCGCGCTGCCGCCGCTGGCGGTGCTGTTCGTCAACGGCAACGCCGTGGTCGAGAAGGGCGAGCTGACCACCGTCAACGAGGACCGGATCGCCCGCGCCTGCGCCCGGGCGGCCAAGGAGCTCGCCTCCCGGCCGGTGTGACGTTCGGCGGTTCGACCATTCGGCTGATTGACCGTCTGAGCTGTTCGGGCGGTCCTTCGGCTCCGTGACTCCGGGGCGCCCAGGGACGGTGCGCGCCCGGACTCCGCGCTCCTTCGGGCGGCGGACAGATGTCAGCCGACAGATTTCATCATCTGTCATCTGTTGTCCGTCATCTGTTCGCTGTCATCGATGCGCGGACCGCAGCCCCGGATCCACGGCGAGGGTCCGGGGCTGTGGCGCGTCCGGGAGGGGCCCGCCGTCTCACCCGGTCGAGCGTCGCGCGGCCGGGACCTTTGGACCAGGGTGTCGGCCAGGACCGTCGCCAAGAACAGCCGACGGGTGACAGATAACAGATAACAGATGACGAAATCTGTCAGCTGTCATCTGTCACCCGCCGGCGCCAGCCTGACCCCAACCCCTCAGGCCGTGCGCCCCAGCGTCGCCAGGTAGGCGCGCCAGCCGCCGTGGTGGGTGATCTCGCGGTGCACGCCGCGCTCGAGCTCGCCCCGGGCGAGCAGCATCGACAGGCACGCGGAGCCGTCCGCCAGCTCGATCACGCCGAGCTCCAGCTCCCGGGGCTCGCCGGGCAGGATGACATCCCGCAGCCGCTCCAGGCTGACGTCGTACAGTTCGCCCTCGATCGCGCTGTCGACGGCCGGGTCGGCCAGCAGCCCCGGGCAGACGTCCGTCCCGCCGCTGTGGTCGATGGAGAAGAAGCGGTATCCGGGTGCGGTGCGGACCGGGCCGATCAGGGCGTCGGCGACCTTGTCGTGGAACGGTCCGCCGACCATCGCCTGGCCGTTGAAGAAGATGCGCGCCATCAGTGAACTCCTCGGAAAGAAAAGACCGTTCCGTACGACGACGAGAGGACAGGTGGATTCGTCGCCGTACGGAACGGAGCAAAGGGCGGCGGAACTGCTACAGCCCGGCGGGCGGCAGCGGAGGCGCCGGCGGATAGATTGGTGCTCAGCCCAGCAGGGGAAGCGCGGGGAGGGTCAGGAAGTCCGCGAACTCCTCGGCCAGGGCGACCCGTTCGAAGAGCTGGGCGGCCTCGCGCCAGCGACCGGCCTCATAGGCCTCGGCGCCCGACTCGGCGCGGAGCTCGGCGAGTTCGGTGGCGACCAGGCTGCGGACCAGCTCGGCGGTGGCCTTCTCGCCGGTGTCGGAGAGCACGACCCCGTTGTGGATCCACTGCCAGATCTGCGAACGGGAGATCTCGGCGGTGGCGGCGTCCTCCATCATGTTGAAGATGCCGACCGCCCCGAGCCCGCGAAGCCACGCCTCGATGTAGCGGATGCCGACCTGGACGGCGTTGTGCAGCCCGGCGTGGGTGCAGGTGCCCCCGGCGCCCGCGATGTCGAGCAGGTCGGCGGCGGTGACCGGCTCGGCCGGACCGGGGTTGTCCTTCTGGTTGGGCCGCTCGCCGAGCACCGCGTCGAAGGAGGCCCGGGCGACCGGGACGAGGTCCGGGTGGGCCACCCAGGAGCCGTCGAAGCCGTTGCCGGCCTCGCGGTCCTTGTCCGCCTTGACCTTTTCGAAGGCGGCGGCGTTGACCTCCGGGTCCTTGCGGCTGGGGATGAACGCGGCCATGCCGCCGATCGCGTGGGCGCCGCGCTTGTGGCAGGTCCGCACCAGCAGCCGGGTGTAGGCGGCCATGAACGGCGAGGCCATGGTGACGCTGTTGCGGTCCGGCAGGATGTAGTGCTCGCCGGCGTCGCGGAAGTTCTTGACGATCGAGAACAGGTAGTCCCACCGCCCGGCGTTGAGGCCGGCCGCGTGGTCGCGCAGCTCGTAGAGGATCTCGTCCATCTCGAAGGCGGCGGTGATGGTCTCGATCAGCACGGTGGCCCGGACGGTGCCGTGCGGGATGCCGAGTGCGGCCTGGGCGTGGGTGAACACGTCGTTCCACAGCCGGGCCTCGAGGTGGCTCTCGGTCTTCGGCAAGTAGAAGTACGGGCCGGAGTTCGGGTCCTCGGCGCCCTTGGCGAGCAGCCGGGCGGCGTTGTGGAAGAAGTACAGGCCGAAGTCGACGAACGCGCCGGCCACCGGGACGCCGTCGACCAGCAGGTGGTTCTCGTCCAGGTGCCAGCCGCGCGGGCGGACCACGACGGTGGCGAGTTCGGCGGCGGGCTTGAGGGTGTAGGCCTTGCCGGCCGAGCTGGTGAAGTCGATCCGGCCCTCGAAGGCGTCGATCAGGTTGACCTGGCCGCTGACCACGTTCTCCCAGGTCGGAGAGGTGGCGTCCTCGAAGTCGGCGAGCCAGATCCTCGCACCCGAGTTGAGGGCGTTGATGACCATCTTGCGGTCGGTGGGGCCGGTGATCTCGACCCGGCGGTCCTGGAGGGCCCGCGGCGCCTCGGCGACCTTCCAGTCCCCAGCGCGGACGTCGGCGGTCTCGGGGAGGAAGTCCAGCGTGCCGGTGCGGGCGATCTCCGCGCGTCGGGCCTTCCGCCTGGCCAGGAGCTCCTGCCGGCGGCCCTCGAAGGCGCGGTGGAGGCCGACGACGAAGGCGACCGCCTCCGGAGTGAGCACCTCCTCCGCCCGGTGGACGCGCGGACCGGCGACAGTGACGACCGGAGCGGCGGGGGAGGCGCCGACGGGCCCCTGATCTGCAGCCATGAGCAGGACACTCCTAAGACGGTTGAGCCTGGCGAAGGGAGCTCCGGTGGGAACTTCCTCGGGAACTTCCTCGATCGTTACCCGCCTGTCGGCGAGTTCGATTCTGTAAGGTGGAGACTAGTTTCCGCGATACAGAATTTCAACGGTTTGTTGAAGAGGTCGCCGGGACTCTACTCCTCCCCGACAGCGAAGGGAACGCCGGTGGTTGCGACCCCCGACACAGCATCGACGACAGGCGCCGACCGCGCGAGCGGCGGCGTGCAGTCCGTCGAGCGCGCCTTCCAACTCCTGGAGGCACTGGCCGACTCCGGCGGGGTGGCCACCCTCAGTGAACTCTCCAGCAGTTCCGGCCTCCCGATGCCGACCATCCACCGACTGGTTCGTACCCTCGTCCAGCAGGGCTATGTCCGCCAGGACACCGCGCGCCGCTACACCCTCGGCCCCCGGCTGATCCGCCTCGGCGAGACCGCCGGCCGCCTGCTCGGCAGCTGGGCCCGCCCGTACCTGGCCGAGCTCATGGAGGCCACCGGCGAGACCGCCAACCTGGCCGTGCTGGAGGGCGGCGAGGTGGTGTACGTCGGGCAGGTGCAGTCGCGGCGCTCGATGCGGATGTTCACCGAGGTCGGACGGCGGGTGCAGCCGCACTGCACCGGCGTCGGCAAGGCGCTCCTCGCCCAGCTCCCCGAGGACGAGGCGCGGGCGATCCTGGGCCCCAACCCGCTGCCCGCCCACACCGAGTACACCGTGACCGACCCGCAGGAGCTGATGGACCAGCTCGCCGAGGCGCGCGAGCGCGGGTACGTGGTCGACGACCAGGAGCAGGAGATCGGCGTCCGCTGCATCGCGCTCGCGGTGCCGGGCGCGCCCACCCCCACCGCCCTGTCGGTGTCCGGCCCGGAGGCGCGGATCCGAGCGCTGGAGGAGCAGGCGGGGGCATCCTCGCTGGTGCCGGTGATGCACCAGATCGCAACCCGGCTCGGGCAGGTCCTCGCTCCCTGACGGAACGTCAGTCCACTTGCCCAGCCGCCTGTTCCACGGCGGTCGTGGCGGCGGTCGCGCGGTATCGCCGCTGGCCCGGGCGTGCCGGGCGTGCCGACCGGCGGGTCCGGCGGGATGCGCTCGGCGGGTCCGGCGGAATGCGCAGCCCGGACGACCGGACGGACGCAACAACCGGCAGCCGTTCGCCCGGAAGTGGTCGTACGGCTGCCGGTTCCTGAGAGCGGCTGGTCTGCGGGCTACGTGCGCTCGGCGTCCGCGCTCAGCGGTAGACGCGCACGTAGTCGGCGACGAAGGTGATCGGGATGTTCCCCTGCGGCGCCGGGTGGTACTTGCCGGCGCTCACCGAGAGGTTGAGGATCAGGTACGCCGACCAGTTGGCGCCCACGCCCGTGCCGTCGGAGAAGACCTTGACGCCGTTGACGTACCAGTCCACCGAGTTGGCGCCGTAGTGGGTGCCGATGGTGACCCAGCCGTCGTTCGCGATCGTCTTGGCGTTCTTGTAGAACAGGTGGTCCGGGTTGACGTGGTTGGTCAGTTCCAGCGTGCTCGGGTTGTCGGCGTGGTACTCGAAGGAGTCGATCTCCCCGTGCGAGCCGCTGGTGCCGTTCCAGGTCCACAGCGCCGGCCAGGCTCCGGTGCCGGACGGGAGCTTGACTCGCGTCTCGGCGTAGTCGCCGGTCTTCACCTGGAAGCCCTCCTTGGAGTGGCTATGGCTGTGGCTGTGGCTGTGGCTGTGGCTGTGGACCGCACCGTGGCGCGCGGGGCGGCCCGAGTCCGCCCGGTCGGATAAATTGGAAGCCTGGCATTTTCCGCGGTGCACAAGTGCACCGAGTCCGATGTGCCGGCCCGTACGCCCCGCACGATCCGCCCGCTGCTCCCGAGAAGAGGTCCCGCCCCACCATGACCGCGTCCCTGCCCGCCTTCGCCGGCCGTACCTACGTCTTCCGGGTCGACAACGGCGCGGCCTTCCGCAACACCTACTCGGCCGACGGCACGCGGCTGCGCTGGGAGGGCCTCGGCGAGTCGGCGGGCCAGTGGGAGGACGTGCGGCTGCACGTCGCCGAGATCGCGCCGGAGATCTACTTCGTCAGCTGGACGGAGCAGAGCGGGATCACCGTCAGCCACGTGATGGACCTCAACGCGCTGACCGTGCGGGCCTTCTGGACCTTCGAGGGCGAGGGCGGCCGGGTCGGCCAGCTGCACACCGGGACGCTGGAGCGGGTGGCCTGAGCGGTGTGACGACGACGAAACCGGAGCCCCGGGACCCGACGCTGCCCCATGGGTCCCGGGGGTTCGGTTCGTTCTCGCCGGGCGCGGGCCGCCGTCAGACGGTCTGGCCCTGCGGGCTCGGCTGGCCCTGCTGGTTCGGCTGGTTCGGCACCTTGAGGTGCTGGGACAGCCACTCCAGCGAGGAGGGCAGCAGCGCACTCCAGGTCTCGAAGTTGTGGCCGCCGTTCTCGAGCATGCTGTACGAGACCTTCATCGGGCTGTGTACCGCGTCGATGAACGCCTCGGTGTCCTGCTTGTAGTTGCCGTCGCCCTTCTTGGTGCCGGCCAGCAGGAGGGAGATGTTCGGCTGCGGCAGGTTCTTCAGCCGCCACATCAGGTTGGCCTCGTCGCGGCGCTGCTTGCTGCCGCCGAAGAGGTCACCGGTGGTCGGGTCGTCCGCGGCCTCGTAGTACGCGGACAGGGCGACGGCGGTCGGGAAGACGTCCGGGTGGCGCATGGCCAGCTTGACGGCGCAGTAGCCACCGGTCGAATTGCCCATGAAGGCCCAGGCCTGCGGGTCGGTCGAGACCCGGTAGCTCGCCTCGATCGCCGAGGGGACGTCCTTGGTGAAGTACGTGTCGGACTGGGCGCCGCCCGGGATGTCCTCGCACTCGGTGTCCTGCGGCAGGGCGGGCGAGGGGCGCATCAGGACCATGACGGTCGGCTGCATCCTGCCCTCCTGCAGCAGCTTGAGCGCCGCGCCCGGGTAGTTGAACCGGGTGATCAGGTTCTCGGCGATCCCCGGGAACCCGGTGCTGACGATCACGGCCGGGAACTGCTTCTGCGCGTACTCCGGCTGGAAGTACTGCGGCGGCAGGTAGACGTACGCCTCGGTCGACAGCCGGCTCTCCTTGCCGTCGATCCGGACCTTGCGGATCTCGCCGGACCGGCTGGGCTCACGGCCCATCGCGCCGCCGCCCTTGACCGAGGCCTGGCCGATGGTCTCCACCATGAGGCGTCCGGAGGCGTCCGCCTTGTTGTGGATCACCACCGGTCCGGTGCTGCCGGTGCCCAGCAGGTCGTCCCAACTGCTGTAGAACGCGAAGTAGTTGTTCGCCACCAGGCCGAGCGCGGCGAGCACGGCGAGCTGGGTGGCGAGCAACGTGCCTATCCGGCCGAGCACCGCCTGCCAGCTCTTCCTGGCGAGTCTGGGCCACAGCCAGACCGTGCCGATCATCATCACGACCGCCAGCAGTACGGCCAGCGCCAGCACCTTGTGGCTCGTCAGACCCATGTCCCAGTTGCTCCCACGCCTCGAACTCCACGCCCCCTCCGCTCAGGGACATCCGAGGAGGTCACCCCGGTTCCCCCACCGGGGCGCGAGGACCAACCCTAGCGGGAGCTGGGAGGAAGCTGATGGGGGGCTGGAGGGTGCCGAGGATGGGCGACCGACCGACAGGTTTCAGCTGACAGATTTCGAAATCTGTCAGCTGAAACCTGTCAGCCTGCCAGCCACCCGGCGCCGACCGCTACCCCTCGTCCACCCGCTCCCAGAGCCGCAGCCCCGCCGTGAGCTCACGCATGCAGCGGGCGCCGAGGTCCTGCGGGGAACCCGGGCCGGCGACCGGGGCGTCGGAGTCGGCCCACTGCTCCAGGGCCACCCGGATCGCCGCCGTGGCCGCGGCGGCGGCCAGCCGGATCTCCAGCGGATCGGCGCCGTCCGGGCAGCGCGCGGCCAGCACGGACCGCAGCCGCTCCTCCGATCCCGCGTGGACGCGCTGCCAGGTGCCGTCCAGCCGCGGGTCGCGCAGCAGGCTGCGGGTCCAGTGCATCGCCTCGACGGCCTCCTCGTCGGCCGGAGTCAGCGACTCGACCGCCGAGCGTTCCAGCGACTGGCGCAGCGGGAGGTCGGTCGAGCTCTCGGCCAGCAGGTCCACCCAGCGCTGTCCGCCCGCCGCGAGCAGCGGGGCGACGGCGTCCTCCTTGACCGAGAAGTAGCGGTAGAAGGTGCGCAGCGAGATGCCTGCGGCGGCCGCGATCTCCTCGGCGGTGGTCGCCTCCGCCCCGTGCTCGGCGAAGAGCGCGGCGGCGGTGCGGGCGATCTCCAGCCGGGTGGCGTCACGGCGGCGCTGGGTCAGGGTCGGGCGTCCGGTCACAAGGGTCAGCGTACGCAGCCGGACGCCGTCGGGACGCATTGCGCCGTTCTGTCACATCAAGACTTTTTGGCACGTTGTGCCACATAGGCGTAACGTGCCTATCGAGGTCGAGAGACCACGATCGAAGGAGTACCACCATGGAGCGCTTCAGCGGACGGAACGTCCTGATTACCGGCGGCGGCTCTGGCATCGGCCAGGCCACCGTGCACCGGATCCTCGCCGAGGGCG
Source organism: Kitasatospora cathayae (assembly GCF_027627435.1). Lineage (GTDB taxonomy): Bacteria > Actinomycetota > Actinomycetes > Streptomycetales > Streptomycetaceae > Kitasatospora > Kitasatospora cathayae. The sequence continues at coordinate 1,908,409 of NZ_CP115450.1, forward strand.
GGAAGGTCGTCGCCGTCGACGTCAACGAGGAGGGCCTGAAGAAGACCCTGGACCACGCGACCGCCAACGGCACCGCCGATCGTCTGACCATCCAGGTCCTGGACGTCTCGGACGAGGCCGCCGTCGTCACCGGCGTGGCCGGGGCGATCTCGGCGCTGGGCGGCCTGGACGTCCTGGTCAACGCGGCCGGCATCCTCCGCTCCTCGCACACCCACGAGACCACCCTGGAGTTCTGGAACAAGCTCCTCGCGGTGAACCTGACCGGCACCTTCCTGATGACCCGCGAGGCGCTCCCCGCGCTGCTCGCGAACGGCCGGGGCGTGGTGGTCAACTTCAGCTCCACCTCCGCGACCTTCGCCCACCCCTACATGGCCGCGTACGCCGCGACCAAGGGCGGCATCCAGTCGTTCACCCACGCGATCGCCTCGGAGTACTCGAAGCAGGGCCTGCGCGCGGTCTGCGTCGCGCCGGGCAGCATCGACAGCGGCATGACCAACGACCCGGGCCTGCCCGCCGACGCCGACTTCAGCCTGCTCGCCAAGCTCTCCCCCGCCCTCGGCCAGGGCTTCGCGGGTCCGGAGACGGTGGCCGGCGTGATCGCCATGCTGGCCTCCGACGACGGTGCCTTCGTCACCGGCACCGAGCTCCGCATCGACGGCGGCACCCACATGTGACGCGTCGGTCCGGTCGAGCGCGGGGCCCGTGCCCTCCCCCACCGGGCACGGGCCCCGCCTGCTTCCTCCGGGCGCTCGGCTCCTCGACCGGCCGGTCCGGCTGACGGAGCCGTCGCCGTACAGCCGTGCGGCTCCGTCAGCCGGTCCGGGCCCGGGCGTGACGGCCGCGCGGTGGCACCGTGCCCTGCCGGGCGTCCCGGTGGGCGGCGAGGGCGTTGCCCACCGCGGCGACGGCGGCCCCGATCAGCAGCAGGGCCACCACCAGCAGGAAGCACGCCCCCGCGACCCGGCGGTAACCGCCGTGCCCGGCGGGGTCGAGGAACGGGTACGGGTACCAGTCGACGGCGTGGCCGCGGGTCAGCGCGTACACCAGGTAGACCAGCGGGAACGCCAGCCAGCCGAGCACCGCGGCGGGGCGAACGCGCCGGGCGGGCGGGTCGAGCAGCCAATCGGCGAGCACGACGAGCGGCACCGCGCGGTGGACCACGTCGTCCACCCACGGAATCACCAGCAGCGCGGGGTACTTCGCCAGCAGCGTGCCGTAGGCCAGCCCGGTGATCACCAGGTAGAGCACCACCGCCCCGCGCACCGCGTCCGGCACGGGCCGGCGGCCGGTCAGCCCGGCCCAGCCGCCGTAGGCCAGGACGGCCATCCCGGCGAGGTTGCTGAGGTTGGTGAAGTAGCTGAAGAAGTTCACCACCCCGGTGCCGTCGGTCGCCGCGTGGTAGCCCGAGAAGCAGAGGGCGACGGCGAGGAAGGCCGCGACGGCGAGCCGGGCGGGAGCGAGCCACGAGTGCATCGTCGAAACCGCCTCTCTGGGGCGTGGTCCGGGCAGGGGCTACTCGGATTCAAACCCCGTCGAGCGGGCTCGGCCACAGGAGGAGCACTGCCCGGGCCGCCCCGGCTTCAGGGCGTGCGCCACTCGGCGGCGAAGGCGGCCGCCGGGTTGGCGACCAACAGCCGGTCGGGCAGCTCGGGCCCGAAGGTGCGGGCCAGCCGCGGGGCGAGGTCGGTGAGCAGCCGGGCGGGGCCGCCGAGCGCGCGGGCGGTCCGGGTGGTCGTGTCGGCGCCGAGCAGTAGTCGGTCGGTGTGGCCCGCCTCGACCAGGTCGGCGATCACGTCGAAGGCCTGGAGGTCGGCGGGGTGTCCGATCCGGGACGGGCTGTCCAGGGCGAGGAACACGCCCTCGGCGGCGAGGCTGCGGTGCAGTGCCCGGTCTGTGAAGCGGGTGAGGTGGCCGAGGACGATCCGGTCGGGGCTGACTCCGTGCCGTCCGTGGAGCCGGCGCACGACGCCGTGTGGGTCACCGTCGGGTTCGAGGTGGACGGCGATCGGGGCGCCGGTGGCGTGGTGCGCCTCGGCCGCGGCGGCCATCGTCCGGCGGGTGTGCCCGGTGAGCGGGCCCGCGTCGTCGGCGATCTTGATCAGGCCCGGTCGTACGCCCTCGGGGGCACCGGGGAGACCGGTGGTGAGCTCGGTGACGAAGCGCTCGGCGAGGTCGGCGTACGGGGCGGGGGCATGACTGGAGCCGGAATCGGCGCTGGGGTCGGGGTCGTCCAGGTTCGGGAAGCGGCCCGGGAAGTAGTGGGCGGTCTGGTGCGCGCCCGTGGCGGCGACGACCTGGACGCCGGTCGTGCGGGACAGCTCGGCGAGGGCGTCCGCGCCCCGGCCCATGCCCCACGGGGTCCACTGGACGAGGGTGCGGCCGCCGGCGGCGGCGTAGGCGCGCAGCACGTCGGCGGCGGGGGCCGATTCGTCCAGCTCCTGGTCGGGGAACCGGGGGCTGCGGATGAAGAGGTGGTCGTGGGAGTCGGTGAGGCCCAGCTCGGCGGGGTCGAGGTCGCCGAGGACGGTCCGTACGGCGCGGGTGGTGGGGACGGCGGTCATGCGCCCTCCTCCGGGGTGCCCGCCTCCGCGAAGGTCGCGGTGGCGACCCGGAGACCGGCCAGGGCCTTGGGGACGCCGACGTACGGCGCGAGGTGGACGATCACCTCGATGATCTCCTCGCGCGTCATTCCGATCCGCAGGCTGTTGCGGACGTGGTCGGCGAGCTGCGGCTCCACGCCGCCGAGGGCGGTGAGCGCGGCCAGGTTGGCGATCTGGCGGTCGCGCAGAGCGAGGCCGGGGCGCTGGTAGGTACCGCCGAAGAGGCTCGTGACGATCCAGTCGGCGAAGCCGGGGGCGAGTCCGTCCAGGCCGCCGAGGGTGGTGGCGGCGACCGGGCCGGCGAGCTCGGCGAGCAGGGCGTAGCCGGCTTCGCGGTCGAGCGGGGCGGGGGTGAGGTCGGCGGGGGTCATGGCGGCGGGCCGGGTGGGCATCGGAGCTGTGGGCATCGGAGTGGTGGGACCTTTCACCAGCGGCGGCCGGTCGGCAGCCGGTCGAGTTCGGGGCGGGACAGGTGCAGCACCCGGTAGCGGGTGCCGGGCGCGTTCTCGGGGGCCGGGCCGTGCCAGAGGGCGAGACTGAGCAGCTCCCAGCGGCTCGGATCCACGGCGACGGCGGCGGTGTGCAGGGCGGGCTGCGCGGGGCGGTCGGCGAGTTCCCCCGGTTCGGCGAGTCCGGCGAGTTCCCCGAGTTCGGCGAGTTCGGCGAGAGCCCGGTCGATGGCCTCGGCCGGGTCCGCGGTCTCCGGGAGCCGTACGGTCGTGCGGGTCGCGGTGGTCGGGGTGTCGGTCCGGGTGCCCTCGATCAGGCCCGCGCCGATCCAGTGCCGGACGGCGGGACGGCCGAAGTCGGCGCTCAGGCCACGGAAGCCCGGGCCCCAGAGGAAGGCGTTCATGCCCTCCGCGGTGCGCCAGAGGTAGAACGGCGCGTACTGGTTGACCGGCGAGCCGTCCTGGCCGCGCTCGCGGACCAGGTACGCCTTGAGGCCGAGCCCGGGGTGGGCGTCGAGCAGGTGGCCCTTGTCGGCCACGCGCTTGTGGATGATGCCCATGTCGTAGTCGGTGGGGAGGGTGATCTCGTACTGCATGGCGTGCACGGCGGGCTCCTGGGCTCGGGCGGCTGGTGGCATGCGTCGGGCGCCGACCGCTCGGTCCCGGGCGGTCGGCGTCGGGCGAGGTGTGGTGGGAGCCCGTCAGACCTGGCGGTGGGCGGCGAGTAGGCCGAGGGCGCCGCGGACCGCCTGTTCGAAGGGTTCGGCGCTGGCCGCGGCGCGGGCCAGGACGTAGCCACCCTGGATGACGGCGACCACGGCGGCCGCGGTGTCCGCCGGGTCGAGGCCGGGGGCGAACTCGCCGTGCGCCCGGCCCTCGGCGATCAGTTCGGCGATCCGGCCGCGCAGCCAGTCGAAGGTCTCCTCGACCGGGGCGCGCAGCTGCGGGTCGGCGACGACGTCCGGATCCTGGGCCATCCGGCCGATCCGGCAGCCGCGCAGCACCTCGCGGTCCCGGTGCAGGTAGGCCGCGATCCGGTCGTACGCGGTGCCACGGGCGGCGAGGTCGGCCTCGGCGGTGGCCCGCATCTGCTCGGCGCTGCGGCGCAGGGCGGCGGCGGCGAGGTCGGGCTTGCCGGTGAAGTGGTGGTACATGCTGCCCTGGCCGACGCCGGAGCGCTGCTGGATGGCCTTGGGGCTGGTGCCGACGTAGCCGCGCTCCCAGAGGAGGTCCTGGGTGCTCTCGATGAGACGGTCCTGGGTGCTCATGCGGATCACTGTACGTACCAGTAGGTACAGAGGGGAAGGGGATTTTCCCAAGCAGGCCGCACCGCGTCGGAGGGCGCCGGAAGACGCCGGGGAGCGCCGGAAGGACTGAGGGCCGTGCGCCGCCCCCCGGCGGCCACGGCCCCTCGACCGTTCGTCATCCCCCGTGCCACCGTTGGGCATTCCGCCGCGGCCGGTGGCGCGCGTCACGTCACCTACGGTGGCGGGTGCACACCGGGTAGGGGTGCGCGGCGCATTGCGCGGGCGGGCGGCACCCGGCCGCCCGCGCGGGCTGGCCCAGAGGGTTCACAGCGGACGTCACCGCCCGATCACCAAAGGCGTTGCGACAGGGCCCAGTTCGCAGCGAGGGCTTGATCGGACCCAGCCGGCTGGCAAGATGTCCGGCATGAGCTACCTCGCCGCGGATGACCGCTATGCCTCGATGACCTACCGGAAGGCCGGCCGCAGTGGCGTGCAGCTGCCCGCCGTCTCGCTCGGACTCTGGCACAACTTCGGTGACGCCCAGCCACTGGACGTGCAACGGGCGGTGCTGCGCCGGGCCTTCGACCGCGGAGTCACCCACTTCGACCTGGCGAACAACTACGGTCCGCCGTACGGCAGCGCGGAGCGCAACTTCGGCTACCTGTTCGCGCAGGACTTCCGGCCGTACCGCGACGAGCTCTTCATCGCCACCAAGGCCGGCTGGGACATGTGGCCCGGCCCGTACGGCGACGGCGGCAGCCGCAAGTACCTGCTGGCCAGCCTGGACCAGTCGCTGGGCCGGATGGGCCTGGACTACGTCGACGTCTTCTACTCGCACCGCCACGACCCGGACACCCCGCTCGAGGAGACGATGGGAGCCCTGGACAGCGCGGTCCGCTCGGGCAAGGCCCTGTACGCGGCGATCTCCAACTACCCGGCGGAGCAGCACCGGGAGGCCGCGGCGATCCTGCGCGAGCTGGGGACACCGGTGCTGATGAACCAGTCGGCGTACTCCATCCTCAACCGGCACGTGGAGGAGGCCGGGGTGCTGGACGCGGTGGGCGACACCCAGACCAGCCTGATCGCCTACTCGCCGCTCGCCCAGGGGCTGTTGACCGATCGTTACCTCTCGGGGCAGGTGCCGGCCGGTTCGCGGATGTCGGTCGGCAGGTTCCTGAGGGAGGAGGTGCTGACCGGGCCGCAGCTGGAGCAGCTGCGGGCGCTGGCCAAGGTCGCCGAGCGTCGCGGGCAGACCCTGGCGCAGCTGGCGCTCTGCTGGGTACTGCGGGACCCGCGGGTGGTGTCGGTGATCATCGGGGCGAGCAGTGTCGCCCAGCTGGACCAGAACCTGAACGCGCTGGCCGCTGGGCCGCTGACGGAGGACGAGCTGGCGGAGATCGACCGGCTGAGCCTCTGAGGGAGGGCGACGCCCGGCGGGTGACAGATGACAGCTGACAGATTTCGAAATCTGTCAGCTGTCATCTGTTAGCTGTTTTCTGTCAGCTGTTTTCTGTCAGCTGCCTTCTGTCAGCTGTTACCCGTTCGCCGCTCAGCCGGCCGGCGTGTACTTGTACCCGACCCGACGGACCGTCACGATCGAGTCCCGGTAGGCCGGTCCGAGCTTGCGGCGCAGCCGGGCGACGTGCACGTCGACCGTGCGGCCGTCCCCGACGTGGCCGTAGCCCCAGACCGCCGAGACCAGGTGGTCCCGGGTGTGCACCCGCTGCGGGTGCTCGGTGAGGTGGGCCAGCAGCTCGAACTCCAGGTACGTGAGGTCGAGCAGCCGCCCGTCGACGTACGCGTTGCGCCGCTCGGTGTCGACGGTGATGCCGCGTCCGGCCGGCCGGACCGACCGGACCGCGCCCGGGGCGGCGGGTCCCGCCATGCCGACCGGTGCCGGCGCCGACACCGGGTTCTCGGCCGGCACCAGCACCAGGTACCCGACCATCGGGTGGCCGGCGGCCCCGCCGGCCTGAGCGCCGTACTGGGCGAGCAGGCCCTGCGGCAGCACGCCCTGCGGCAGGGCGGCGACGACGGTCGCCCCCGCCGGCAGTGCGGCGAGCAGCGACGCGGGCGCCGGCGGTACGACCACACCGGGCTGCGGCCCGACGGCCGGGACCACCCCCGGGCGGCTCGGCCCGACGACCGGGGAGCCGGCCGGGACGGTGGGAACGGCGGAGACGGACGGGACGCTGGAGGGAACGGCGGTGACGGGGGGAACGGACCGGACCGCGCGCAGATGCGGGGTCGCGGTGGGCAGGGGAAGGGTGGCCGTGGAGGAGGAAGACATGGTGTTCCGCTCATTTCGCGCGTGACGGACGGGGTGGAGTCGTCTGCGCGTCGACCGGGCGCACTGCCGGAGCTGGACCGGGCGGAGCCGGGTTCAGCGGGCGGAGGGCCGGGACGCGCGGGGCGAACCCGGACACGTCTGATCGAACAGGTGCGGCTGCCGGGACGGCCAGAACGGCTCGAGGTCGTGGCGACCCCGTCGGCCGTCCGTGCCGAGCCCGGCGCGGAGACTGCTGGGGCGGACGGTGTTCACTGGTGGTTACTCCGCGAGGCGGGGCCGGTCGGGCCGGTCACGGGTGCACCTGACGGGCGGCACCTGACGGGCGATCCGCTGCGGCCTGGTCGACGGGGGTCGGTGGTGCGTCGGGCGGCGGCCGGGTGTGGGCCGGAGGCGCCGGGGACGTACCGGGTCGGGGCGAAGCCGGTCAGCGACAACAGGCGCTGCAGATCAGCGCGTGGTCGATGTAGCGGCGGACGGTGAGCGCCGGCATGACGGGGCCGGGCACGGCGGTGATGCGTCGTCGGTCGACGGTCATCCCTGCTGCCCCCCTTGGTTCTGCTTCGCTCTGACGGCCCTCCCGACGGCATGGCCGGGACGGCTCTCGTCCACAGAGCCTTCCACGCCCGAGCCGGTCTAGGCAACCTTCCGGACACCGAGCGTCCGACATGTGGAACACCGAATGAGATGCCGGGTGCACGAAGCGCCCCTGACCAGCGGCGATCCCACGGCCCCTCAGACCTGTCCGACGGCCCGCCGACGGAGCGCGGCGGCGTGCTCGACCAGCGCCACCAGCAGCTCCTTCCCGTCCTCCCGCAGTCGCGCGTCGCACAGCAGCACCGGGATCCCCGGGTCGAGGTCCAGCGCGTCCCGGACCTCCTCCACGGCGAACCGCTCGGTGCCGTCGAAGCAGTTGACCGCGACCAGGAACGGGATGCCGCGCTGCTCGAAGAAGTCCACCGAGGGGAAGCAGTCGGCCAGTCGCCGGGTGTCGGCGAGCACCACGGCGCCGAGCGCGCCGCGCGCCAACTCGTCCCAGACGAACCAGAACCGGTCCTGCCCGGGCGTCCCGAACAGGTAGAGCGCGAGGCCGGGCCGCAGGTCGATCCGGCCGAAGTCCATCGCGACCGTGGTGGTGCGCTTGGCCTCCACGCCCGAGGTGTCGTCCACCGGCCGGCCCAGCTCGCTGAGCTCCTCCTCGGTGCGCAACGGCCGGATCTCGCTGACCGCGCCGACCAGGGTGGTCTTGCCCGCGCCGAACCCGCCCGCCACCAGGATCTTCACCGCGACGGCCGGACCACCGCGCCAGCGCGGGTCGTTGGCGCCGGGAAGGGTGTGGTCAGAGCGCACGGAGTCCATTGATCACGTCTCGCAGCAGGCGCTCGTCCGGCAGCTCGGCGAGCGGAACGGGTCGGGTGACGCTGATCAGGTCGGCGTCGTACAGGTCACCGAGCAGGACGCGCACGACGCTGACCGGCAGGTCGGTGTAGGAACCGAGTTCGGCGACGGACAGCGGCTCGTGGCGGCACCAGGCCAGCAGGGTCTGGTGCTCCGGGTCGAGGACCTGCGCGGGCACGGCCCCGGCGTCCGGCCCGGGGTCCTTGGCGGTGACCAGCGAGATCAGGTCGAACAGGCCCTCCTCGACCGGCCGGGTGCGGCCCCGGGTCATCGAGTAGAGCCGCACCACCGGGCCGGCCTCGTCGTCGAACCACCGGTCGTCGGCCGGGGTGCGCGCCCGGAACAGGTCCAGCTCGGGTCCGTCCGTGGCCTCCTGCCCCGGTACCTGCTCCGGTACCTGCTCCGCGCCGTGGGTCCCGGCGGGGCCCGCCGACACCTGGGGGTCGTCGAGCGCCACCGGACCCTCCGGTGCCGCCGAGCCCTCCGGTGTCGCCGGGCCGCCCGGCCCGTCCGCCTTCGGATCCGCCATCGGACCGCTCAGCCCCTCGGCGCGGCGGCTTCGGTGCGCGGCTCGGCGGCCATGTGCTCGCCGACCCGCTTGACCAGCAGGGCCATCTCGTAGGCGATCTGGCCGATGTCCGCCTCGGCCTCGCTCAGCACCGCCAGGCAGCTGCCGTCGCCGGCGGCCGTGATGAACAGGAACGCCTCGTCCAGCTCCACCATGGTCTGCCGGACGCCACCGACCTTGAAGTGCCCGCCGGCGCCCTTGGCCAGGCTGTGGAACCCGGCCGCGACGGCGGCGAGGTGCTCGGCGTCCTCCCGGTCGAGGTCGCGCGAGGCACCGGTGGCCAGCCCGTCGCTGGAGAGGATCACCGCGTGCCGCAGGGCCGCGACGCGGCCCACCAGGTCGTCCAGGAGCCAGTTGAGGTCCCCGGACGGCTGCGTCGAAGTGGTCATGAATCAGTTCCTTCCGCTGGAGCGGGTGGTGCGGGCACTGCGGGCACTGCGGGTTCTACCGGTACTACGGGCCCTGCAGGTGGAGCGGGTACTGCGGATACTGCCGGTGCTACGGATGCTGAGGGTGTCACTTGAGGTACGGGCGAGGCGCCCGCAGGGTTCCGCCGTACCGACTGACCCGACGGGATCCGGCGGGCCAGCGACGCCCGACCGGCGTCCTCGGGGGCGGGCGCGGGCAGCGCCGCCGGGGCCGGGGCCGGGCTGATCGCGCGGCGGGACGGGTCCGGAGGCTGCCAGGCCGGTACGGTCGGGCGGTCCGCTGCGGCCGGGGTGTCGTGGGCGGTTCGGCCACGGGCGGCTCGGTCCTGAGGGCCACGGTCGCGGGCGGCGCGGTCCAGCGCGGCACGGTCCAGCGCGGCACGGTCCAGCGCGGCACGGTCCTGCGCGACGCGGTCCGCCGGGCCGGTGGCCCCGCGTCCACGGGTGAAGCCGCGCTGGAACGAGGCGAAGGTGGCCCGGGCCTCCTCCGGCGAGCGCCCCCGGGCCTCCCGGGCCTCCCCGGCGTCGCGCGCCTCGGCGGCCTCCGCGACCGGCCCTCCGGCGCGGTCCCCGGACCCGGTCTCCCCGCGGAGCCGCTCCTTCGCCAGTTCCTTGAGCTGCGGCGCGAGGTTCGCCTGCCGCACCCGCCGGGGCAGGCCGCCCGGCGTCCGCGGCACCGCGTCCACCGGAACGGCGTCCAGGGCAGTAACCTCCACCGGAACGGCGTCCACCGGCGGGGCATCCACCTGAACCGGAAGCCCCGCGGCCGCCTCCGCCTCCCACCGGTGCCGTCCCGTTCCCGGCGCGCCGCCCTCGGTGTCCGGCCCCGGCGCGGGCACCAGTACCGGCCCGCCCTTGGTCCGCGCCGCCCGGCGCGGCAGCCCGTTGGCCGTACGCCCCGCCTCGGGCACGGACGGTCGCGGCCCGCCGGTCACCCGGTGCCGCCCGCCCGTACCCGCCGCGGGCACCGCGCCGGAAGCCGTGCCCGAAGACGAGGCCGCAGTCGTTCCCGAAGCAGTGCCCGAAGACGAGGCCATAGACGAGGCCGAAGCAGTGCCCGTGGACGTCCTCGCGGACCCGCCCGCGCCGTCGCCCGAGGCCGGGTCCGGCACCGCGACCAGGTCGCGCCGCCCCGCCGGGCGCCCGCCCGTCCGTCCCGCCGGGCGGCGCGCACCCGCCCCGGCGGTGGGCGGCTCCGGCAGCCCGTCCGGCGCCTCCGCCAGCAGCTCGCGCGGGATCAGCACCACGGCCGTCGTCCCGCCGTACGGGGAGGGCCGCAGGTGGACCCGGATGCCGTGCCGCCGGGCGAGCCGGCTGACCACGAACAGTCCCAGCCGGTCGGTGTCGGCGAGGTCGAACTCCTGCTCCACCGCGAGGCGTTCGTTGATCTCGGCGAGCAGCTGCTCGCTCAGTCCGAGCCCGCGGTCGTCGATCTCCAGCGCGAAGCCGTGCGCCACCACCTCGCCCTGGACGGTGACTTGGGTGTTCGGCGGGGAGAACACCGCTGCGTTCTCCACGAGTTCGGCGACCAGGTGGGTCACGTCGGCGACGGCGCTGCCGAGCAGGCCGGTGCCGGGGAAGGGCCGGACGATCACGCGGGCGTAGTCCTCGACCTCGCCGACCGCCGCACGGACCACGTCCACCATCCGGACCGGTTTGCGCCAGGCGCGTCCGGGCGAGCCCCCGGCCAGGATGATCAGGCCCTCGGCGTGGCGGCGCATGCGGGTGGTGAGGTGGTCGACCTTGAAGAGGTCCTCCAGCTCCGCCGGGTCCTCGGTGCGGCGCTCCATGGTGTCGAGCAGGGTGAGCTGGCGGTGCAGCAGCACCTGGCTGCGCCGGGCCAGGTTGACGAACACCGCCGCGACGCCGCGACGCAGTTCGGCCTGTTCGACAGCGGCCTCGACGGCGGCCCGCTGGACGGCGTTGATGGCCTGGCCGACCTGTCCGATCTCGGCCTGGCCGAAGTGCAGTTCGGGTGCCTCGACGGCCACGTCCACCGCTTCGCCGCGGCGCAGCCGCAGCATGACGGCGGGCAGCCGGGTGGTGGCGAGTTCGTTGGCGGCGTTGCGCAGGTTGATCAGCTCGCGGGCCAGGCCGCGGCCGATCCGCAACGAGATCACCACCGACAGGGTGACGGCGACCAGGCCGATGGCTCCGGCGATGCCGCCGCGCCACAGTGCCGCGATCGCGGCGGAGCGGCCGCGGTCGTCCAGCCCGGCGGCGATCCGGGAGTCGATGGCGGAGAGGTCGCCGAGCGAATGGTCGGCGGTCTCCCGCCAGTTGTCGACGTTGAGCGCCTGGACCACCCGCTCGGGGCCGCCGGCGCCGACGAAGTCCGCCTCGGCGCGGGCCAGCGCGCCCCAGGCCTCGCCGCCGCGCAGGGCGATGTAGTCGGCCTGGTCGGCGGGTTCGAGCTCGGCGATGTAGACGGTGAACAGCGCCTGCTGGTTGTGCAGGGCGTCCAGCGCGGCCTGGTACTGCTCGGAGGTGGGCTTGGTCCCGCCGGTGCGCAGGCCCTCCATCGCCGCGTCCTCCTGCGAGAGGTACTCGCGGGCGCGCACCAGCTCGATCAGGATGGTCCCCTGGCGCGGGAGTTGGCCGCTCTGCCGGGCGACGTAGGCGGACCGGAAGCCGAACACCGGTCGGACCAGGTCGCTGTACTGCCCGAGCGCGAACTCCCAGTTGAGCGCCAGACGGCCGACCTGGGCCCGGAGCGGGCCGAGCTGGTCGGCGGCGGCGATGATCTGCACCAGGCGGGCGCGCTGGGCGGCGGAGAGCCGGTCGCCGGCCGCGTCCTTCTTCTGCCGCAGCACCGCGAGGCTGCGGTCGGTGGCGGTGCTGGCGTGCTCGAAGGCGTCCCGGCCGACCGGCGAGTTCGGGTCGGCCAGGTGCTGTACCGCGGCGCGGCGCTCGTTCTGCAGGTCGCCCGCGTACTGGTCCACCGCCGTCCCGTAGTCCTTGTACGTACGGCTGATCGCCAGCTGGTTCCAGGCGTCCCCGGTGGCGGCGAGCGTCGCGTACACCCACAGGGCGATGAGCGCGACGATGGGCACCAGGAGCAGCGCGATGATCTTCGCGCGGATCGAGCTGCTGCGCAGACGCATGGAGTCCTCGGTCGGGAAGTGCCAGGCGCGGACGGGGAGCGGTTCGGCGGGATTCCGGGGTTCCCGGGGTTCTGGGGTTCCGGGGTTCCGGGGCGGGGTGCTGGGGACGACGGGTTCGGCGGGACTTGGGGAGGCCTGCGGAGGAAGCTGCGGAAGGCTCCCCGCCACAGGTCTGCGAGACTCTACTACGCCCTGACCACACGTTCGAGGGTCGAACCATTCCACTCCTCCACCTTGCCCCGGACACGTCAGAAGCCGATCGCCATCCCGCCCGTACCGCCGACGCACCGCCGACGCGGCACCGGCGCACCACGGGCGCGGCACCGCCACACCGTCGACCAGCAGCACGCAACGCCCCACGACCCCCTCCCCGCCTCCTCCGCACCTGCGGCACCGCCCCGACGGACCGGTGCCGATCTCGTCGCGTCACCGTCACAACCCTGGGCAGTGACAGGCCGATCCGATAGTTTCGCTCTGCCCGCACGCACGGGGGCCGCCACTTCGGCGCCCGTGCGCCGGGACCGGCAGACAGCGCCGCGAGTCGCGAACTGGGGAGGACCGTGCGCGAGTTCACCACCCCCGCCCCGGCCGGGCCCGAGGCCACCGGAGGACTCGCCGACTCCCTGTACGACACCGCCGAACGCACCCCCAACCTGGTCCAGCTGTCCCGGCGGACCGCCGACGGGCGCTGGCAGGACGTCACCGCGCGGGAGTTCCGGGACGAGGTGCTCGCGCTCGCCAAGGGCCTGCTGACCCACGGCGTGCGCTACGGCGACCGGGTCGCGCTGATGTCCCGCACCCGCTACGAATGGACGCTGTTCGACTACGCGCTCTGGTCGGTCGGCGCGATCACCGTCCCGGTCTACCCCACTGCCGCGCCCGAGCAGGTGCGCTGGATCCTCGCCGAGACCCAGGCGGTGGCCTGCCTGGTCGAGGACGAGGACGCCGCGATGACCGTCGGCGCGGTCTGCGACGCCCTGCCCGACCTGACCGGGATCTGGCAGCTGGACCGCGACTGCGTCGCCGCGATCACCGAGGACGGCCGGGACGTCCCCGACGCGCTGGTGCACCGCCAGCGGCTCGCCGTCGCGGCCGCCAACATCGCCGCCGTGGTCTACACCTCTGGCACCACCGGACGCCCCAAGGGCTGCCTGATCACCCACGCCAACCTGGCCGCCGAGGCCGACTCGCTGCTCGCCGGCTGGGGCGAGGTGCTCCGTGACACCGGCGGCGGCCAGCCCGCCACCCTGCTGTTCCTGCCGCTGGCGCACGTCTACGGACGGGCCGTGCAGATCGCGGCGATCCGCGGCGGCTTCCGGATCGGCCACATCCCCGAGGTCTCCACCGACGCGCTGCTGCCCGCCCTGGAGAGCTTCCGGCCGAGCTTCCTGCACGCCGTCCCGTACGTCTTCGAGAAGATCTTCCAGCGGGCCAGGCGCGCCGCCGAGGAGGCCGGGCGCGGCGAACTCTTCGAGCAGGCCCGGCAGGTGGCCGTCGACTGGGCCACCGCCCGGGAGCAGAAGGCCTTGGGGCTCGGCCCCGGCCCGGGTGCGGCGCTACGGCTGCGCCACCTCGCCTACGAGCGGACCGTCTACCCCAAGCTGCGCGCCGTGCTCGGCGGCCGGGTGCGCACGGTGATGTGCGGGGGCTCCGCGCTGCGGCGGGAGCTGGGCCTGTTCTTCACCGGCGCCGGGCTCCAGCTGTACGAGGGCTACGGCCTCACCGAGACCACCGCCGCGATCACGGCCAACCCCGCCGGGCGGCAGAAACTCGGGACCGTCGGGCAGCCGGTGCCGGGCGCTTCGGTGGCGATCGCCGACGACGGCGAGGTCTGGGTGCGCGGCGGCTCGGTCTTCGGCGGTTACCTCAACCACCCGCGGTGCACGGCGGAATCACTGGTCGAGGGCTGGTTCGCGACGGGCGACCTCGGCCGGCTGGACGAGGACGGCTACCTCACCATCACCGGCCGCAAGAAGGACATGATCGTCACCAGCAGCGGCAAGAACCTCGCCCCGGCCGCACTGGAGGAACGGGTCGAGGCGCATCCGCTGGTCTCCCAGTGCCTGGTGGTGGGCGACGACCGACCGTACGTGGCGGCGCTGATCACGCTCGACCCGGCCGCGCTGGCGCACTGGTTGAAGACCCACGGGCGGGAGCAGCTGGACGCCTGGGCGGCGCTCTCGGACGAGCAGTTGCACGTCGAGATCCAGCGCGCGGTCGGGGCGGCGAACACGGCGGTGTCGCGGGCCGAATCGATCCGCGCGTTCCGGCTGCTGCCAAGCGAGTTCAGCCTGGAACAAGGACTGCTGACGCCCTCGCTCAAGCTGCGTCGGCAGGCGATCGCGGAGCGGTACGCGGCGGACATCGAGGAGTTGTATCGGTCCTGAATGGTCACTGAACGCGCTTGTCCGCGATGTGCTTTGAGGCTACGTCTTGTCCCGTTCGTGGCCTGATCGTTCGGTGTTCGGCTCACCTGCCGTTCCCTTGACGGGCCGATTGGTCCAGTCCATCGTTGCTCTTCGGTCCGCGTGCGGCGCACCGGCACCGCCCGTTCCCGCCCCTCCGGGAGCGCCCTGGTTCCACGATCCAGATCACCGTTCGCGCCCTCCCCACGGGCGTGCCCCCACCTGCTGGAGTCCTCACGTGTCGATGTCCATGTCCGCCCCTTCTCCGCTGATCTTGCTCGTTGACATGGCGCCCGCGGCGTGGCTCTAATGGGGGCGTGCAGCGCGGCGTCGGCCACAGAGTAGTGGGCCGGCCGGCGGCCGAGCCAGCACCTGATTCGTAAAGGGACGATGCGCGATGAGCACTTTCTCCGCTTCCCTGATCTGACGTAGGCGGCCACCGCGGTGTCCGCCCGTTGTCGCGCGCGCCCGCGTGTGGCCGTGAATCCCCCGAATTCTCAGGAGACTTCACCACACACGTATGTCCATGTCCTTCAATCTGAACGTCATCGAGGAGTTCCGCGCGAACGGCGGCCGGGTCGGCGGCCCGTTCGAGGGCGGCGACCTGCTGTTGCTGACCACCAGCGGGGCGCGCTCCGGTCGACCGCACACCGTGCCGCTGGGGTGCGTCCGGTCCGAGGGGCTGCTCCTGGTCGTCGCCTCGGCGGCCGGGGCGCCGGAACACCCGCAGTGGTACCGCAACCTGCTGGCCCACCCGGTGGTTCGGGTCGAGCTCGGCACCGAGACCTTCGACGCGATCGCCGTGCCCGCTGAAGGCGCCCATCGGAAGCGGCTGTTCGACGCCGTCGTCCGCGCCGCGCCCGGGTACGGCGACTACCAGGCGCACACCTCACGGGAGTTGCCGGTGGTCGTGCTGGAACGGCCCGAGGCGCCAGCGGGCCGGCCGCGCGAGGTGCGCAGCCTGGCCGACAAGCTGCTGGAGGCGCACACCTGGCTGCGGGCCCAGCTGCGCCACGTCCGGTCGGAGGCGCGGTCCCACGCCCCCGGCCGCCCGGCCGGGCTCGGACTGCAACTGCGCCAGCACTGCCTGGCGTTCTGCGACGGGTTGACGCACCATCACGCTGGCGAGGACTCCGCGATCTTCCCGGCCCTCGCCCGTGACCACCCCGAGCTCGCCGGGGTGCTGGAGCGGCTCGGCGAGCAGCACCGGGCGATCGGGCGGATCAAGGAGGAGCTGGTGGCACTGCTGGCCGGGATCGAGATCGCCGAGCCGGAGCGGCTCCGGACGGAACTCGACCGGATGTCGGCCGAGTTGGAGGCGCATCTGGACCACGAGGAGGCGGAGCTGCTGCCGGCGCTCGCCGCGATCCCGTTCCCCCCGGTGCGGCCCACTCCGAACGGGCGCTGAGACGGCGCCGCCGCCGGCCCCTCCCAGCGCGGGAGGGGCCGGCGGCACCGGGGCGTCACGTCAGGAGTCCCACGTGACGGTGGAACCGGGGCTCAGGACTGGCTGAAGACCGGGAGGTAGCCGTTGGCCTGGCCGGCCGAGTTCGGGTGGTAGCTCTCGTCGAGCGGCAGGGTCGTGCTGTGCAGCCAGGTGTCGAGCCCGCCGCAGATCTCGTGCCCGGCGAAGATGTCGCGCACGTCAGCGAAGGTGAAACCGGCGTCGGCCACCTCCTTGGCGATGACGCCGTCCAGCGTGTCGGCGGCCTCGTTGATGGCGGCGCGCTTGGTGTCGCCGATGCCGAAGAGGCAGTAGCCGCCGATCTGGTACAGGTGCGGGTAGCCCATCACCACCACGTGGGCGTTCGGCGACTTGGCCTTGATCGCCGAGTACACCTGGTCCAGCTGACCCGGCAGGGTGTTGATCGCGTAGTTCTCGGCCGTGTTGACGGCGTTGAGGCAGTCGCTGTCGGAACCGAGCACGCAGGTCTGCATGGTGCTGGAGAACCCGGCGTCGTTGCCGCCGACGGTGAGGCTGACCAGGCTGGTGCCGGAGCTCAGCGCGGAGATCTGGCTGTTGAGGACGTCGCCTGTTCTGGCGCCCGAACAGGCGACGAAGGAGAAGGAGGACGGGGAGTTCGCGTTCGACCACAGGTAGGCGTAGGCGTTGGTGCTGCGCTTGCAGCTGCCGCTGTCGCTCAGATAGTTGCCGGCGCCCACGCCGGCCGAGTAGGAGTCCCCGAGCGCCACGTAGTTGACGCCGGCCGCGCTGGCGGACGACGCCGTGAAGAGCGTCGTCATGGTGAGGACGGCCGCTATCGCGGCGACGGAGAGAGCACGAGCGGGGCGGAACATCGCACCTCCAGGTATGACGTGGGTCACAGAAAGGAATACCAAGCGGTAATCGAACGCGGAAGCGTTCACGCCAAGGACATTGACGGTCCGTCTGTCGGATGAGACGTGAACTACGCAAGGAATGCCGCGAGTTCACACCGGTGGGCGCGCGGGGCGCACGTCGATCATGTCGATGCACGTCGATGCACGTCGACGGCGCCGTCAGCGCTGTCGGCACCGCCGGTGCGACCGAACGCGGGCGCGCGACGGCTGATGCGCGCCAGGTCAGTGCACGGGCTGGTCACCGCACGGCCGGTCACCGCACGGCCGGACGGCGCCGTCGCGCGAGCGACCGGGCAGGCGTCACGCCCGGGGCACTCAGGAGCGACTGAAGACCGGGAGGTAGCCGCTGGCCTGGCCGGCCGAGTTCGGGTGGTAGCTCTCGTCGATCGGCAGGGTGGTGCTGTGCAGCCAGGTGCTCAGCGAGCCGCAGATCTCGTGGTCGGCGAATATGCCGCGCACGTCACCGAAGGTGAGGCCCGCGTTGGCGACCCGCTTGGCGATCACACCGTCCAGCGTGTCGGCGGCGCCGTTGATGGCGGCGCGCTTGGTGTCGCCGATGCCGAAGAGGCAGTCACCGCCGACCTTGTAGAGGTGCGGGTAGCCCATCACCACGACATGGGCCTTCGGCGCCTTGGACTTGATCACCGAGTACACCCGGTCCAGCCGGCCGGGCAGGGTGTTGACCGCGTAGCTCTTGGCCGTGTTGACGGCGTTGAGGCAGTCGCTGTCGGAGCCCAGCACGCAGGTCTTCATGGTGTCCGCGAAGCCCGCGTCGTTGCCGCCGACCGACAGGCTGACCAACGTGGTGGAACTGTTCAGCGCGGATATCTGGCTGTTGAGGACGTCCCCGGTTCTCGCGCCGGAACAGGCCACGAAGGCGAAGGAGGACGGCTTGTGCGCGTTCTTCCACAGATACGCGTAGGCGTTGGTGCTCCGCTTGCAGCTACCGCTGTCGCCCAGGTAGCCGCCGGCACCGACGCCGGCCGAGTAGGAGTCCCCGAGGGCGACGTAGTTGACGCCCGCCGCATTGGCGGCCGAAGCCGTGAAGAGCGTCGTCATGGTGAGACCGGCCGCCATCGCGGCGACGGACAGGGCACGAGCAGGGCGGAGCATTGCACCTCCTGGTATGACGCGGGTCACAGAAGGGATACCAGGCGGTAGCTGAACGCGGAAGCGCTCATGCCAAGGATATTGACGGTCAGTCTGATAGCTGAGAAGTGAACTTACCCGGACGGAGCGTGAGTTCACGCAGGTGGGTCCGGGTGTATGTCGACGCGTGTCGGTCATCGCGTGTAGACAAAAAACTTCCGAGAAGTCAGCTCGTGGTCAGCCGGTGGTCAGCGTGCGGCCGCCGGCGCGTCAGCTCGGCGGCGCGGGACAGTACCGGTACGGCGGAGCGACGCAGAACGGGCCGGAGCGACGTTCCGAGGGCGCGACTCAGCGCCCCGGGACGCGTCCGCCGCCCGGGTACACAGGGCCGGGGAAGACCGTGCAGCCCTCGACCGGCAGCTCCTCGATCGTCTCGTTCGCGGCGGCGGGCACGCCGAGCCAGCGCACGGCGGTGGCGACCGCCGCCCGGGCCTGGCGCAGTCCGGGCGCACCCCAGCCCAGCAGTTCGACCGCGAGGCCCGGCGCGACCAGCAGCCGCCGGTAGTGCCGGCCCGAGGCCGGGTCGGCCGCGCTCGGTCCGACCGCCCGCAGCGCCGCCGCCATCCGGACCCGCGCGCACTCGTGCCCGCCGTTCGCCGAGCCGACCCGGTCGTAGAGGTAGCCGAGGTAGTACGGCCGGCCGATCACGGCCTGGGCCTCCTCCCCCGCCTCCCGGGCCAGGGCGGCCGCGGGATCCCCGCCGTCCTCGGGCTCCAACGAGCCGCCGGGCAGCGAGCAGATGCCGTCCCTGGGGTTCACCAGGGTCAGAACCCGCCCGTCCGGGGCGAACAGCCAGCCCCAGGACTGCTTCACCGGCAACCCGTCCGGCACCTGCTCGCCCGGCCGCCAGGGCCAGCCCGCCGTGGGACGCCGGCGCACCTTCCTGAGCAGCTCGGCGATCTCCGCCGTGAACTCGATCCGGGCCATGCCGCGCGTCCCCCCTCTCGCTGTCGGGCTCGCCGGACCTGCGGAGCACGGTTCGGAGCGGAGCGGCCGGAGCGGCGGCGTGGGGTACCGCGCGCTCCTGCTGTTGATCTTCTCCGATCTTCCCCGAACAGGCGGTCGATGAACAGTCCCCAGCGCCGCATGGTGGACGCGGAGGCCGCGAACGCGCCGATCACCCCAGCGGCCCACCCCCGCCCCCGGCCTCCGGGAAGCCCGGCAGCGGGAACCCCGGCTGCGGGACCACGCCGGGCGGGAAGGGCAGCCCGCGCGCCGCGTCGTCGGCCAGCTCGTCGAACACCTCGTGGGCGGTCATCGGCCGCAGCCGCCCACCGGCCAGCGCCCAGCCCCGCACCCTCGGCCCGGGGCTCGCCCCACCCGGCGAGGACGTGGACGGATCGCCGTGCAACAGCAACGCCCCCTCACCGCCGGAGGCCACCCCGGCCGCGAGCGTGACGCAGAACGCCTCCGCGTCCCGCCCGGCGGGGTGCAGGCGCCCCGCCTCCAGGCAGACGTCCACCGCGGAGGTGAGCTCCTCGCCGTCCTCCGGGCCGTGGCAGCGCAGCGTCAGCAGGTGGCAGCCGTCCCCCGCTCCCTCGGCCAGCGCCAGGTAGACCGAGGTCACGTACCTCATCACCGCCGCCATCCGCCGCTGCCCCGCCGGGTCGTCGCCCACCGCGCCCAGCAGCGCCACGCAGGCTACGGACATCCGCACCCGCGCCCGGTGATCGTCCAGCAGCACCGGGAGGAGGTCCGCCAGCGGCTCGCCCGCGTAGACGAAGGGCTCCCCGGCCAGCTCCGGATCCCCCGCGTACGCGACCCGGGCGGCCGGTGCCCGGGGATCGAGCCCGAGCGCCGAGCAGTAGTCCTGGAAATCACCGGCCTCCAGCACGCGCAGGTGCACCTCCAGCCCCTGCTCGTGCAGGCCCGTCAGCTGCTCCTCCGCCCGCAGCAGGTACTCCTGGTGCCCGAGCGCGCCGAACAGCCCGTACTTCGCCAGCCCGGCGAAGTCCGCCGCTTCGACGGCCAGCGCCAGCGCCACCGGCTGCGGCGGCGCGCCCCGGGCCCGACCGCCGCGCCGCCCACGCGCACCGGCTCCCCCGGACCCGACCGCCCCGACCGCCCCGGCAGCCCGCCCGCCAAGCGGCCGACCGCCGCCGGGCGGCGGCGCTCCACCGGGCCCGCCGACCGGCAACCGACCGCCCCCGGCCCCGGGCCCGCCGAACAGCAACGCCCGCGGCTCCCGAAGCGCCCTCCGCCCCCGGAACACCTGCGGCTCCCGCAGCGACCGAAGCCGCACCACCACGACGCCCCGCACCTCGTACACCGACTCCTGCACAGCCATGGGTTTCCTCCCGTTCACTCGACCTGCACCGACCCGCACCGGCCCACACCGACCTGCATCGGCCCGCAAAGACCGGCACAGACCAGCTAAGACCGGCACAGACCAGCACGAACCAACGCCGACCGCCCCGACATCCGGAGCCGTCGACGCCACGGAACATACACAGAGCCACTGACAATCCACCCCAAGTAATCGAACATCGGCGGCCGGATCCCCTTGGGGGTCCAAAATTGGCCCCCCTATCTGCCCCAGTCGCACCCGCCCCAACCGCCGGCGGAACACGATGCACCCCTTCCGACCCGACGGCCCGTCAGCAGATCCCGACCCGCCCCAGAACCCCCGTGACCCCTGAGCCCGGCGGGATTGTCAGTGTCGGGCGTTAGGGTCGGGGACCATGCGACTGCTGCATACCTCCGACTGGCATCTCGGGCGTTCGTTCCACCGGGAGAGCCTGCACGACGCCCAGCGCGCCTTCCTGGACCACCTGGTGGCGGTGGTCCGGTCCGAGGGCGTGGACGCCGTGCTGGTCGCCGGGGACGTGTACGACCGGGCGCTGCCGGGCCTGGACGCGGTCGCGCTCTTCGACGACGTGCTGCACCGGCTGGCCGACCTCGGCGTGCCGACGGTCTTCATCAGCGGCAACCACGACTCGGCCCGCCGCCTCGGGGTCGGCGCCGGCCTGATCGGCCGGGCCGGGATCCACCTGCGGACGGACCCGGGCGAGTGCGCCGAGCCCGTGCTGCTGGCGGACGAGCACGGCCCGGTGGCGGTGTACGGGTTGCCGTACCTGGAGCCGACGCTGGTGCGCGAGCGGTTCGGGCTGGCCAAGGGCGGGCACGCGGCGGTGCTCGGCGCGGCGATGGACCAGGTCCGGGCCGATCTGGCGACGCGCCCCGAGGGGACCAGGGCGGTGGTGCTGGCGCACGCCTTCGTCACCGGCGGCGCCCCGAGCGACAGCGAGCGGGACATCGCGGTCGGCGGGGTCGCCGCCGTGCCCGCCTCGGTGTTCGACGGGGTGCACTACGCGGCCCTGGGCCACCTGCACGGCTGCCAGACCCTCGCCCCGCACCTGCGCTACAGCGGCTCCCCGCTCGCCTACTCCTTCTCCGAGGTGCGCCAGCGCAAGACCATGTGGCTGGTCGACCTCGCGGCCGACGGCTCGGTGACGGCCGAGCGGGTCGACTGCCCGCAGCCGCGCCCGCTCGCCACCCTGCGCGACACGCTGGAGTCGCTGCTCACCAAGGAGGAGTACGCCGAGCACGAGCAGTCCTGGGTGCAGGCCACGCTCACCGACGCGGCCCGCCCGAGCGAGCCGATGGAGAAGCTGCGCCGTCGCTTCCCGCACACCCTCCAGCTGCTGTTCGACCCCGAGGACGGCGGGGCCGAGCCGTCCCGGTCGTACGCGGCCCGGGTCAGCGGCCGGGACGACCTGGAGATCGCCGAGGGCTTCCTCCGGCACGTCCGCCCCGGTGCCGGGCCGGAGCCGGACGAGCTCGACTGGCTGCGCGAGGGCTTCGAGCGCGTCCGCGAGGGCGCCGACCGGAAGGCGGACCTGCCCCGATGAGGCTGCACAAACTCACCATCACCGCCTTCGGCCCGTTCGCGGGCAGCGAGACGGTGGACTTCGACGCGCTCGCCGCCGGCGGACTGTTCCTGCTGCGCGGCGCGACCGGCGCGGGCAAGAGCAGCGTGCTGGACGCGGTCTGCTTCGCCCTGTACGGCGAGACGCCCAACGCCCGCCGGGCCAACCGGCTGCGCAGCGACCACGCCGATCCCAAGCGGCTGACCCAGGTGGAGCTGGAGCTGACGTTGGGCGGGCGGCGGCTGCAGATCACCCGGCTGCCCGAGCAGCGCCGGCCGAAGAAGGTCGGCACCGGCACCACCGTCGAGCGCCCGCAGACCCTGCTGCGCGAGTGGGCCGCCGACGCGGGCGACGGCACGCCCGGCTGGCGGCCGGTCAGCAAGTCGCACCAGGAGGCCGGCGAGGAGATCCACCGGCTGATCGGCATGAGCCGGGAGCAGTTCTGCCAGGTGGTGCTGCTGCCCCAGGGCGACTTCGCCAAGTTCCTCAAGGGCGACTCGGAGGAGCGCGGCAAGTTGCTGCGCCGCCTCTTCGACACCGAGCGCTACGGACTGGTCGAGTCCTGGCTCGCCGAGCAGCGCCGTGCCCAGGAGAGCGCCGTCCAGGCCGGCCGGCGCCGGCTGCGCGACCTCGCCAGCAAGGCCGAGCAGGCGGCCGGGCCCGCCGCCGAGCCCGTCGGCGCGTGGGTGCCGGCCGAGGACGGTGACGCGGACCTGACGGCCGGAGTGCTCGGCTGGGCGGCGATCCTGCGCAGCGGCGCGGCCGAGCAGCTCGCCGTCGCCGAGGCCGCGCTCGCGGGCGCCGAGGCGGCGCAGCGGGCGGCCCAGCACGAGCGCGAGGCCGCCGAGGAGCTGGCCGGTCGGCAGCGCCGGCACCGGGAGGCGCTGGCCGAGGCCGAGCGGCTGGCCGGGTTCGAGCCGGCCGCGGCGCGGGACCGCCAGCGGCTGGCGGCCGCCCAGGAGGCGGTCGGCGTGGAGTCCGCGCTGCGGCTGCGGGAGGGCGCGGCCGAGGCGTTCGGGCGGGCCCGCGAGACGGAGCAGCGGCTCCGGGAGGCGCTCGCCCGGGCGGAGGGCGGCGGGCAGCTGCCCGCCGGGGCCGACGCCGCCGAGCTGGCCGAGGCCGAGCTACGGCTGCGCGCCGAGGTGGTCCGGCTGGAGGCGGCCCGGGCGGAGGAGCGGCGCTGCACCGAACTCGCCCGCGAGCAGCACGCCTTGACGCAGGACCGGCGCGGCGCCGAGGAACTGGCCGAGGAGGCCGAGGACTGGCTGGCCGAATTCGACGGCGAGCTCGGCCGGTTGGAGGAACAGCAGGAGCGGGCCCAGGCGGCGAGCACCCGGGTCGAGCAACTGGACGGGCAGCGCGTCGAGTTGACCGCTCGCCTGGCTGCGGCCCGGGAGCGGGACGGCCTGCTCGCCGAGATCGCGGCCGCCGAGCCGAAGGTCGCCGAGCTGCGCACGGCCGCGTTGGATGCCCGCGAGTTCAGCCTGGACCTGCGAGACCGCCGTCTCGCGGGCATGGCCGCCGAGCTGGCCGAGCAGCTGCGCTCCGGGGAGGCCTGCCGGGTCTGCGGCTCGCCCGAGCACCCGGCACCCGCCGAGGCCGCCGAGGGCGCCCGGGTGAGCGCCGAGGACGAGGAGCGGGCCGGCCGGGCCCAGGCCGCCGCCGAGCGGGTCTGGGGCGAGGCCGACCAGGCGCTGACCGCGCTGCGGGTGCGCGAGGCGACCGCCGCCGGAGCCGCCGGGCCGGAGAGTACGGAGGTGCTCGCGCGATCGCTCGCCGAGCTGGAGCGCGAGCACCGCACCGCGCGCCACGAGGCGGAGGCGCTCGGCCGGGTCGGGCAGGAGATCGCCCGGCTGTCGCAGGACCGCGCCCGCCGGCTGGACGAGCTGCACGAGGCCAAGGAGCGCGCCGCCGTGCTCACCGACCGGCTGGCGAAGCTGGACGACGAGCAGCGGGAGCTGACCGCCAGGGTCGCGGCCGCCCGGGGCGAGGCCGCCTCGGTGGCCGACCGGGCCGCGTCGCTGACCGGGCTCGCCGAGGCGGTCGCCGCGGCCGCCGCGGCCGCCCGGACGGCGTCGGAGGCGCGGGCCCGGCTGGACGGGGCCGAGGAGGAACTCGGCAAGGCCGCCGCCGCGGCGGGCTTCCCGGACGCCGGGGCGGCGCTCGCCGTGCTGCTGCCGCGCGCGGAGCGGGAACGGCTGGAGGCCCGGCTGGAGCGGCACCGCGCCGAGTCGGCCGCCGTCCGGCACGAGCTGGCGCTGCCCGAACTGGCTGAGGCGGCGTCCCGTCCGCCGGTCGACCTGCCCGCCGCCGCGGTCGCGCTCGACGCCGCCACCGACCGGCTCGGCCGGGCGCACGCGGCCCGGTCCGCAGCCCAGGAGCGCTGCGCGGCACTCGCCGCGATCGGGTGGCAGCTGGGCGACCTCGCCGCCGAGCTGGGCCCGGCGCTGGAGCGGTACGGGCGGATCAACCGGCTCGCCGCGCTGGCCGCCGGCACCTCCACCGAGAACCGGCTGCGGATGCGCCTGGAGTCGTACGTCCTGGCGGCCCGGCTGGAGCAGGTCGCGGCGGCGGCCAGCGACCGGCTGGTCCGGATGTCCGGCGGCCGCTACACCCTGGTGCACAGCGACGACCGGGGCACCGGCAACAAGCGCTCCGGCCTGGCCCTGCGGGTGGTCGACGCCTGGACGGGCACTGAGCGGGACACCGCGACCCTCTCCGGCGGCGAGAGCTTCTTCGCCTCGCTCTCCCTCGCCCTCGGCCTGGCCGACGTGGTCACCGACGAGGCGGGCGGGATGCCGTTGGACACCCTGTTCATCGACGAGGGCTTCGGCACCCTGGACGAGCAGTCCCTGGAAGAGGTGATGGACGTCCTCGACGGCCTGCGCGAGCGGGACCGCGCGGTCGGCATCGTCAGCCACGTCGCCGATCTGCGCAGCCGCATCCCCGCCCAGCTGCTGGTCCGCAAGGGCCGCCACGGCTCCACCCTCGCCCTGGCCGGACGGGAGGACGCGTAACGGCGGCCGCCGCCCAGACCGTTCAGACGGCTCAGCCCTCTCAGCCTTTCAGACGTCCCAGCCCTCTCAGCCCGAACAGGCGATCCGCTGGGCCTGCTGCCAGGCGCAGGTCGGGCACAGTGTGCTGCCCGGCTGATCGGCGGGCAGCACGGTCGGCTCGCCGCACAGCACGCAGTCGGCGCGCGGCCCGGTCGCCGCCGGGTCCTCGCGCAGCGCCGCCTCGGCCGAGCCGCCGGGCGCCGACTCGCAGACCGCAGCGTCCTCGCTCACAACGGCGTCGTTCGTCGCGGTATCGCTCATGCCGCCTTCCTACTCCCCGCCCCCGCCCCACCGCAAGGCACCCCCGCCCCGGCCGCTCGCGCCACGGCGCCGGCAAGCCGGCCCGTCGCCACCCGCGCCCCCGCCGGAGGCGCTCCCCCGCCTCCCGGCTACCGTGGCCGCCATGGATGGCGATCTTCCACAGCGGCTGCGAGCCGCCCGGGCCGCCGAGCCCACGTACCCGGAGGTCGGGGCCACCCGGCGCGGCCGGCTGCCGGACGGGTACGCGCACCTGCGGCGGCGGGTGCACCTCGGACGGGGGCCGGAGGTGCTGGAGCGGGCCGGGCGGTACGTGCTCGGGTGGGGCAGTCAGCTGGGTACCGGGTTCGCGGTGTACCCGGGCGGGCCCGCCCGGGAGGGGGCCACCGTGCTGCTGCGGCTGAGCCTGCCGGGCAGCCGGTGGCCGCGGCTGGTGATCCCCTGCCGGGTGGTGTGGACGGTGGCGGCGCCGGACCGGATCGGGTTCGCGTACGGGACGCTGCCCGGGCATCCGGAGTGCGGCGAGGAGTCGTTCCTGGTGTCGATGGACGCCGACGGCGAGGTGTGGTTCGAGGTCGCCGCGTTCTCCCGGCTGTCCGCCTGGTACGCCCGGCTGGGCCGGCCGGTCGCGCTGCTCTGCCAGCACCTGGCGATCGAGCGCTACCTCGCCGCCGTGGCCGGACACGTCGCCCACCCCACCCCGGGAAGCTAACCGAGGAAGGACAGCCGGACGGTGCGGCGCGGGTTGTCCCCGTTGGTGTCGATCAGCACCACCGACTGCCAGACGCCGAGCGCCAGTTGACCGCCGAGCACCGGCAGGGTGGCGTGCGGGGCGACCAGGCCGGGCACCACGTGGTCCCGGCCGTGGCCGGGGCTGCCGTGCCGGTGGCGCCAGCGGTCGTCGGCCGGGAGCAGCTCGCGCAGCGTGGCGAGGAAGTCGTCGTCGCTGCCCGAGCCGGTTTCCAGGACGGCGATCCCGGCGGTGGCGTGCGGGACGAAGACGTTGAGCAGTCCGTCCCGTCCGGCGGCCCGCTCGTTGAGGAACGCGGCGCAGCGGTCGGTGATGTCGAGCGCGACCTCGCGGTTGCCGGTGGTGATCTCCAGGGTGGTGCTCTGGAAGGAGCCGGTCGACCCGGCCGACGTGGAGTGGTTGTTGTCCGCCATGGCGCCATCCTGACCCAGGTCAGCGGGTTGCGCGCACTGCCTCGCCGACTGCCCGCGCCGGGGCGTCGGGCTCGCATAGGGTGGGAGGTTCGGACCGAAGTGATGGTCCGGCCTCCGGACACGCGGACGACCCGACGGACCGGATGGTCCGACGGGTCGAGCCGGGCCGGGTCGGCCGCGACCGGGGAAGGCCGCCAGGGCAGGCCCTAGCCGCGCCCGCCGAAGAGGCTCCGCCGCAGCCGACGCAGCGGCGCCAGCAGCGAGACGCGGGTGTGGCGACGGCGGGCCGCCGCCGGGGCGTCGGCGCCGCGCGGCGTCAACTCCCTTATCAGCCCGAGCGCCTCGGCGGTGTCCACCGCCGGGAGCGCGGGCGCGCCGAGCACGGCCAGGTGTCGGTCGATCCGGCGGCCGGTCGCGCCGACACCGCACTGGATCGCCGGCACACGGGGCCGAGTCCGCACTTGCATGTGTTCCATCAGTTTTCCCACCCCTACGAGGCGCCAGGGCCGTGAGGCGAAGACTATCCGTGAGGGACGGCCTTCGCGCAACCGTCCTTGGTGTTGTGCCACCGTACCGCGCGACGTCAACTGACGATTCACCAGGGGCCGCCCGGGCGGTCACGACTAGGCATCAATGATGGTGCACGACCAGCCGTCCGTCATCAGGGCCAGGAGGCACGGACCCGACGCCCGTTCGCGCCGTGCGCGCCGGGCGCACGGGGCGCACGCGGCGGCCGGACGGTGTCGTCGCCGTGTCGATGAATGGCTCCCATATAGGGGACAACCACAAGGTCGACAAAACGATCATTGGCGGGGTGATCGACGGCGGGAACCCGATTCATGAAGTGAACACATTCGAGGGATTGACTCGCGTCGATCCTCCAAGCAATATCTGATGCACGCGCCGGTGCCCGCACCGCACCCAGGCGCGCGTTCGAGTGATGAAATGACTCGATCGAACTCCGGCTCCTGCGGGCCACTGCCCGGCCACCTCGACGCTGCGGTGGCCAGGCCCGCACGGTGCCCGGACCGGCGGCCGGCCGTAGAGGGTCGGCCGGGCCGCCACCAGACTGCCGGTGCCGCCCCGCTCGGGGCCCGGCACCGGCGGTTCCGGGCCGATCGCGTCGCCCGTCCCCTCCCCCTCCCCCAGCGCCCCTCCGCCCGTCGCCCGCAGCCGGACGTCCCCGCAGGTCGCGCCGTGTGGATCGGTAGACTCGGCCAGCGTGTCCCTCCTCCTCAGCATCGTGCTCCCGGTCCACGGCGTGGAGCGGTACCTGCCGCGCTGCCTCGACTCGATCCTCGGCGAGACCCCCGCCGCGGAGACCCGCTTCGAGGTGATCGCGGTCGACGACCTCTCCCCCGACGGCTCCGGCGCGATCCTGGACGCCTACGCCGCCCGCGACTCCCGGCTGCGCGTGACGCACCTCACCGAGAACCAGGGCCTCGGCGGCGCCCGGGCCGCCGCCCTGCCGCAGGTGCGCGGCGAGTACGTCTGGTTCGTGGACAGCGACGACTGGCTGCCCGAGCGGACGGTCGGCGTGATCCTGGACGAGCTGGCGCAGGAGCGCCGCCGCGAGGTGCCCGCCGACGTGCTGCTCACCGACTTCACCCACGTCTACCCGGACGGCGGGAGCGAGCCCAATCCCTGGCGGCACGTGCTGGTCGGCTCCCCGCTGGTCGAGGGCTGCACCCTGGCCGAGCACCCGGCGCTGTTCCAGACCGTGATGTCGGTGTGGAACAAGGTGTTCCGCCGCGCCTTCCTGGAGGGCCTCGAGGTCGCCTTCGGCCGCGGCTACTACGAGGACATCTCGGTCACCTACCCGGCGCTGCTGGCCGCCGAGCGGCTGCGCTACCTCGACCGCCCCTGCTACTTCTACCGGCGCGGCCGGGACGGCGCGATCACCGCCACGGCCTCCCCCAAGCACGCCGACGTGTTCGCCCAGTACGACGCCATCTTCGCCTTCATCGACCGCTGCGACCGCCCGGACGGCCCCGGACGGCCCGTCCCGGAGTCACTGCGCACCCTGGTCTTCGACCGGACCGTCCGCCAGGCGCTGAACGTCTACGACACCCCCGGACTGGTCCCCGTCTCCCGGCGCAAGGACTACTTCCACCGGGTCGCCCTGCACTTCGAGCGCCACCGCCCGGCGAACTACCGCTTCCCCGGCGGGGTGCGCGGCGTGCAGTACCGGCTGGCCGCCCGCGGCGCCCGGATCGCCTACGCCGAGCTGCGCCGCACCGGCCGGCTGCCGCGCGAACTCAAGCGCGGGGCACGGGCGGTGGCGCCCGCGGTGAAGAAGGGCGTGCGCAGCGGCGCCCGGTTCACCGCGTACAACGCCTTCCGCCGGCTCCCGCTGGACGAGCACCTGGCGGTCTACGCCGCGTACTGGCACCGGGGTTACGCGTGCAGTCCGGCGGCGATCTACGAGAAGGCGAAGGAACTCGCCCCGCAGATCCGGGGCGTGTGGGTGGTGGAGAACCGCCGGCAGGCCGACAGCATGCCGCCCGGCGTCCCGTACGTGATCGTCAACACACCCGCCTACCTCAAGGCGATGGCGACCGCGAAGTACTTCGTCAACAACGTCAACTTCCCCCGCACGATGGCGAAGCGCCAGGGCACGGTGCACGTCCAGACCCAGCACGGCACCCCGCTCAAGGCGATGGGCATGGACCTGCAGGGCCGCCCCGAGGCGGCCGAGGGGATGGACTTCGACCGCCTCCAGGAGGCCATCGACCGCTGGGACTTCCTGGTCTCCTCCAACCCGCACACCAGCGAGCACTTCGCCCGGGCCTTCCCCGGCCGGTACGAGATGCTGGACACCGGCTACCCGCGCAACGACCGGCTGGCCAACACCACCCCGGAGGAGGTCCGGGCGATGCGCGCCCGGTTCGGGCTGCGACCCGGCACCACGGCCGTGCTGTACGCGCCCACGCACCGCGGCGGCAAGGGCGGCTACGTGCCGCTGCTGGACGTGGCGGAGCTGGCCCGGCGGCTGGGACCGCGGTTCACGCTGCTGGTGCGCACCCACTACTTCCACACCGGCGGCCCGGGTGACCTGACGGCCGGTGAGGACGCGGCGGAGATCGTGGACGTGTCGGCGCACCCGGTGGTGGAGGACCTCTACCTGGCCGCGGACGCGCTGGTGACGGACTACTCGTCGATGATGTTCGACTACGCGGTGCTGGACCGGCCGATCGTCGTCTTCGCGCCGGACTGGGAGGAGTACCAGCGCGAACGCGGCGTGTACTTCGACCTGTTCGCGGAGCCGCCGGGCGCCGTCACGGTGGACGTGGCCGGGCTGGCTCGGGCGCTGCGCGCGGGCGATCCGGAGCCGGAGGCGCGGGAGCGGTTCCGGGCGAAGTTCTGCGTCTGGGACGACGGCGGGGCGGCGGAACGGGTGGTGCGCCGGGTGTTCCCGGTGGGTCCGGCACGCTGACTGACGAGCAGGGTCCTGCAACGAGCGGGCCTTGGGGCGGGGCCGGTACGTGACCGGCCGGGCCCTTGGGGCGGGGCCGGTACGGTGACCGGCCCCGTCCGCGCCGGCTCAGCGCTGGCGAGCGGCCAGGAACTCCTCGAAGTCCAGGTAGCCCTGGTGACGGGTGTCCATCGCGTGGATCAGCGCCTCGGCCATCGAGATGGTGACGCTGTGGTCGCCCATCTCGTTGGCGGCGAGCGCGTACTCGGCAGCGGTGATCTTGCCGTCGCCGTTCTTGTCGAAACGGTCGAACATCTCCTTGATGGCCTCGACGCTCTCCATCGTTTCCTCCTGGGTACTGCGGGGTCTTGCTCGGTTCGGACGGCCGTACCCTACCCGTCCGTGGTGTGCGCCACGGTGTCCGGGAGTGGACGCGCGCCGGGGTGGGTGTCGTAGTCTGCGGGTCTGATTGCTGACCCGGGCACCTCCCGGGCGGTCGTTCGTCCAGGGAGGGAACCGTGCTCGACCTCGCCACCAGGCTGGTGCTGAAACCCGTTTCGCGGGGGATCTGGCGCCCGGTCATCGAGGGTGCCGAGAACGTGCCGCGCAAGGGCGGGGTGATCCTGGCCAGCAACCACCTGTCGTTCATCGACAGCGTGGTGATCCCGCTCACCGCCCCCCGCCGGGTGCACTTCCTCGCCAAGGCCGAGTACTGGACCGCCCCCGGGCTCAAGGGCAAGGTCTCCAAGGGCTTCTTCGAGGCGATCGGCGCGGTGCCGGTCGAGCGCGGCACCTACCGTTCCGCCCAGGCCTCGCTGGAGTCGGCGCTGAAGATCCTGGAGGACGGCAAGGCGTTCGGCATCTACCCCGAGGGCACCCGGTCGCTGGACGGCCGGCTCTACCGGGGCAAGACGGGCGTCGCCTGGCTCGCGCTGACCGCGGGCGTGCCGGTGGTGCCGGTGGCGCTGGAGGGCCCGGAGCAGATCCTGCCGGTGGGCAAGCGCGTCCCTCGGATCAAGAAGGTGACGGTCCGGTTCGGCGAGCCGCTGCACTTCGACGAGTTGCACGGGCAGGCCCGTTCGGCGCAGGCCCGCCGCCAGGTGACCGACGAGGTGATGGCGGCGATCCAGAAGCTGTCCGGCCAGGAGGTCGTGGGGAGCTACAACGAGATCCCGAAGGCGGCCTGACGGCCCTTCCACCGGGTCACGCGTGGCCGAGGGCGGCGTCCGACAGGGCCGCCGCCTCCGGCGCCTCCCGGCGCAGCAGCGCCGCGTACCGCCCGTCCAGTTCCACCAGCTCCTCGTGGGTGCCCAGTTCGACCACCTCGCCCTGATCGAGCACGGCGATCTGGTCGGCGGAGCGGACGGTGGAGAGCCGGTGCGCGATGGTGATGGTGGTGCGGCCGGCGGCCAGGGTGTCCACGGCCTGCTGGACCGCCCGTTCGGTGCGGTTGTCGAGCGCGCTGGTGGCTTCGTCCAGGATGAGCACCGGCGGGTTGCGCAGGATGGTGCGGGCGAGCGCGAGGCGCTGCTTCTCGCCGCCGGAGAAGCGGTAGCCGCGTTCGCCGACCAGGGTGTCGTAGCCGTCCGGGAGGGCGGCGATGGTCTCGTGGATCTGCGCGGCCCGGGCGGCCGCGACCAGTTCGGCGTCGCTGGCGCCGGGCTTGGCGAAACGCAGGTTCTCGGCGACCGAGGCGTGGAAGAGGTAGGTCTCCTGGGAGACCACGCCGACCGCGCGGGCCAGGGTGTCGAAGGACAGCTCGCGCACGTCCACGCCGTCCAGGGTGACCCGGCCCCCGGTGACGTCGTACAGCCGCGGCACCAGGTAGCTGAGGGTGGTCTTGCCCGAGCCGGTCTCGCCGACCACGGCCAGTGAAGTCCCGGCCGGGACCTTCAGTTCGACGCCGGCCAGGGTCGGGCGCTCCTGCTCGGGGTCGTAGCGGAACTCGACGGCCTCGAAGCGGACCTCGCCGCGGATGTCGGTCAGGCCGACCGGACGCGGCGGTTCGGCGATCTCCACCGGCAGGTCGAGGTACTCGAAGATGCGCTGGAAGAGCGCGAGCGAGGTCTGCACGTCCACGCCGGTGGAGAGCAGGCTGACGGTCGGACGGAACAGGCCCTGCTGGAGGGTGACGAAGGCGACCAGGGTGCCGACGGAGACGATCGGCGCGCCGGCGGCGGAGGTCAGCCCGGCGGCCCAGTAGATCAGCGCGGGCATCGCGGCCATCACGATCATGATGGTGTTCATCCGCCAGCGCCCGGCCATGCTGGACCGCACCTCCAGGTCGGCTAGCTGGTCGGACTGCTCGGTGAACTCCCGGGCGAGCGAGTCCGAGCGGCCCATCGTGCGGCCGAGCAGGATGCCGCTGACCGACAGCGACTCCTGCACCGCCGAGCTCATCGCGGCCAGTTGCTTCTGCCGTTCGGTGGTGATCTTCTTGCGCTCCCGGCCGACCCGCCGGCTGATCCAGACGAACAGCGGGAGCAGGAGCAGCGAGACGACGGTCAGCCGCCAGTCCAGGGCGACCATGGCGACGATCGAGGCGACCACCGCAGTCAGGTTGGAGACCAGACTGGTCGCGGTGGAGGTCACCGTGGACTGCATGCCGCCGATGTCGTTGGCGATCCGGGACTGCACCTCGCCGGTGCGGGTGCGGGTGAAGAAGGCCAGCGACTGCCGCTGCAGGTGGCCGTAGACGGAGGTGCGCAGGTCGTGCATGACGCGCTGGCCGACGGTGGTGGAGATCAGCGTCTGCAGCACGTTGAAGACGCTGTTCACCACGGCGGTGAGGATCATCCCGAGCGCGAGCAGGCTGAGCAGCCCCGTGCGGCCCTGCGGGATGGCGGTGTCCAGCACGGCCCTGAGCAGGAACGGCGAGATCACGGACACCACGGCGGAGGCTGCGACCAGCAGCCCGACGGTGCTGAGGCGGACCCGGTAGGGGCGGAACAGGGCGAGGATGCGCCGCCACTGGGCCGGCGGGCGGGGATCGCCCTCGGCGCGGTCGGGCGGGGTCCAGTCGATGGCGGCGGGCCTCAAGGACGGGCCTCCCTGGATCGGGCGCGCGGGGGCGTGGCCGCGGCGGCGGGCATGGCGGTCGGTCGGGATTCAGCATAGCGAGAGTAGCTCATAGTTAGGCAAGCTAATAGTGAGAGTGCCTCTATTCCTGGGGGCCATGTGCTCCTGGCCGCCATGCCCTCCGACTGCTCTGCCCTCCGACTGCTCTGCCCTCCGGCCGACCTGCTCTCGCGGTCGCCATGCCCTCCCGGCCGACCGCCGACCGCGTCAGTTCGTCCGGTAGGTGCGCGCCGCCTTCGAGGAGAGGCCGCCGAGCTTGCCCGAGGGCAGCACCCGGGCGATCGCCACGGCCAGCTTGTAGCGCTTGCCCGGTACGGACACCGAGCGGCCGCGGGCGAGGTCACGCATCGCCTCGTCCACCACCCGCTCGGCCGACAGCCAGGACCAGGACGGGATGTTGCCGGTGCCCATGCCCGCCCGCTGGTGGAACTCGGTCCGGGTGAACCCCGGGCACAGCGCCATCATCCGCACGCCCGTCCCGCCGAGGTCGCGCAGCACGCCCTGAGTGAAGCTCACCACCCAGGCCTTGCTCGCCCCGTACGTGCCGCGCGGCAGGAAGGCCGCCACCGAGGCGACGTTCACGACCGCGCCCCGGCCGCGCTCGCGCATTCCCGGCAGGGCGGCCGTGGTCAGCCGCAGGATGGCCTCGATGTGCACCTTCAGCATGTCCAGCTCGTCCTGGAGCGGGACGGTCCCGAAGGCGCCCTTGTTGCCGAAGCCGGCGTTGTTGATCAGGAGGTCCACCGGACGCTCGGCGTCGGCGAGCCGGGCCTCGACGGCGGCGATGCCCTCGTCGGTGGCGAGGTCGGCGGTCAACACCTCCGCCTCGGTGCCGTACTTCGCGTGCAGGTCGGCGCCGGCGCGCTCCAGGCGCTCGGTGTCCCGGGCCACCAGGACGAGCCGGTAGCCGCTGCGGGCGAGCCGGCGGGCGAACGCGGCTCCGATGCCGGCGGTCGCGCCGGTGATCAAGGCTGTGGTCATGCCCCAGACCGTACCGACTCACCGCAGCCACGCCCACACCCAGGGCGAAGCTCCTGCACGCGCCACAGGCCTCGGCCGCGGTGGCGGGGCTGACCAACAGCGGGCCTCCGGACGGGCGGTTCGCCCACGCGGGGTACGAGCTGCCGCGGTCCGCCGGCCGGGCTAGACCGCGACGGCCTTGGCGCGGTCGGCGGCGATGTGCACCGCGAGGCCCGCGAGGACAGTGCCCATCACGTAGCGCTGGACGCGCAGCCAGGCCGGGCGGCGGTTGAGGAAGCCGGCGATGCTGCCCGCGCTCATCGCGATCAGGCCGTTCAGGGTGACCGCGATCACGATCTGGGTCAGACCCAGCACCAGGCTCTGCACCGCGATGTGGCCGCGCTCGGGCGCCACGAACTGGGGCAGCAGCGAGACGTACATGATGGCGATCTTGGGGTTGAGCAGACAGGTCAGGAAGCCCATCGCGAACAGCCGGCGGGGCGGGTCCGGAGGCAGCTGCTGCGGGGCGAAGACCGCCGTGCCGCCGGGCTTGACCGCCTTCCAGGCCAGCCAGAGCAGGTAGCCTGCGCCGGCCAGCTTGATCGCGGTGTAGAGGACGGGGACCACCGAGAAGACCGCGGCCACTCCGGCCGTCACCGCGACCAGGTAGACCAGGAACGCGGTGGCGACGCCCGTCAGCGACACCAGTCCGGCGCGGCGGCCCTGGGATATCGAGCGCGAGACCAGGTAGATCATGTTCGGCCCCGGCGACAGCACCATGCCCAATGCCACGGCGGCGATGCCGAGCACGGCGTGGCCGTCCACGGCGCGCAGCGCGTCCGGGGCGCCCAGGGCGCTCGCGAAGGATGTCAGCTCGTCCATGCGTCGAGGCTAGGCTGCGGGATGATCTCGATGCAATGATGACTTTGCGCTCGGTGCAATGACGCTGCAACGCCGGGTGGCCACGTGCGTTCAGGTGCGTGCAGGTCCGGGAGAGGTTGGCTCGCGATGGATGACTACCGGCTGATCGCGGACGAGATGGCCGCCGACATCACCAGCGGACGGCTGCGGCCCGGCCAGCAGCTGCCCACCCAACGCGCCTTCGCGCGCCGCCGGGGCATCGCCGCCTCGACGGCGGGGCGGGTCTACCGCGAACTGGTCCGGCGCGGGCTGACCGTCGGGGAGGTCGGGCGGGGCACCTTCGTCCGGGCCGGGCGGTGCGCACCGGACGGGCCGATCGCGCTCGCCGAACCGGCCACCGCTCCGATCGACCTGGAGCTCAACTACCCGAGCGCGCCCGGGCAGGCCGAACTGCTGGCCGGCGGGCTGGCGCCGCTGCTGCGGGCCGACGCGCTGGGCGAGGCACTGCGGCCGGTCGGCGCGGCCGGGACCGACGTGGCGCGGCAGGCCTTCGCCGGACTGCTGTCGGCGGGCCCGGGCGGCTGGGACGTCGACGCGCGGGGGCTGTTGTTCGCGGGCAACGGGCGGCAGGCCATCGCGGGGGCGCTCGCCGCACTGGTGCCGCCCGGGCAGCGGCTGGGGGTCGAGGCGCTGACCTATCCGGTGGTCAAGGCGGTGGCGGGGCGGCTGGGCATCCGGCTGGTGCCGCTCGCGATGGACGAGCACGGGCTGCGGCCCGACGCCCTGGCGGCGGCCCACCGCGCCGGGCCGCTGCGCGCGGTGTACGTCCAGCCCCGGTTGCAGAACCCGCTGGGCACCAGCCTGCCGCCCGAGCGGGCGGTCGCGCTGGTGGAGGAGCTGCGCCGGCTCGACCTGCCGGTCGTCGAGGACGCCATCTGGTCGTTCCTGCGCCCCGAGTCGGCGCCGCTGGCCGCGCTCGCGCCGGAGCGGACGGTGCTGGTCGACAGCCTCTCCAAGCGGCTCGCGCCGGGGCTGACCACCGGGTTCGCGGTCGTCCCCGACGGGCTGCGCGAGCGGGTCGCGGGCGCGCTGCGGACCGGGGGGTGGACGCCGAGCGGCTTCGCGTTGGAGGCGGCGGTGCGCTGGATCGGGGACGGGACGCTGGCGGCGGTGGTAGCGGCGAAGCGGATGGACGCGGCGGCACGGCAGGCGCTGGCGCGGGAGGCGCTCGCGGGGCAGCGGCTGCGGGCGGACCCGTGCTCGTACTACCTGTGGTGGGACCTGCCGGGGGCCTGGCGAGCGGAGACCTTCGTCGCCGCGGCGGCGCGGGCGGGAATCTCGGTGACGCCTGCGGCGGCCTTCGCGGTGGACCCGCGGAGCACGCCGTCCGCGGTGCGGGTGGGACTGGCCTCGCCGCCGTTGCCGGTGCTGAGGTGGGCGTTGCGGGTGCTGGCGGGGATCGCGAACGACTGACAGATGACAGCTGACAGATTTCAGAAGTCAGCTTTCAGATTTCAGATTTCGAAATCTGTCAGCTGTCAGTTGTCATCCGTCGGTTGTCATCCGTCAGTCGTCAGCTGTTCGCCGTCAGCTCCCCGCCCCCGACCGGCTCCCCCGCGCCGCCGTGTCCGCGGCGCCGCCGGCCCCTACGGCCCGTAGGCGAGAGGCGGCGGTGGCCGCGAGCCGCGGGGCGAGCTTCGCCACGTCGCGGGAACCGACCACCGCGATCAGGCTCGGCAGCAGCCAGCGCACCGGCTGCATCCCGCGCAGCCAGGCCTGGGCGTACACGTGGGCGGAGCGCCGGGCGATCCCGGCGACGATCCGGTCCACCGCCGGCTCCAACGGGTACGTCTTGTTGGCCGGCCACGGCAGCCGCCCGCGCATCTGCTTCAGCACCGCGTCCTCGTCGGCGCCGCGCACCATGTCGGTGTCCGTCCAACTCAGGTACCCCACACC